>JAXFTN010000001.1:0-2538 GCA_034176765.1 Bacilli bacterium
AATACAACAAATCAAAATCATTACAAAGTTTTTTTGTCCTTTAAAATGCTTTTAAGAGTGAAAATTTATTTAAAATAATTTAAAAATAAACAAAATCTGCAATTTTTTAAATTTTTGTTGCATTTACTTAATCAACTAACATAAATTTTTAAAAATATTTGTTGATTTTTTTCATTTAAAGAATTTAGATTCTGACAAAAAGTAAACTATTTCTATTTATCATTAAAAGAACTGTTTTATAGTATGTATAATTTGACTTTTGTTATTAAAAAGATTATTATCATTTAAAGAAAAATAGGAGATGATTAAATGCTTTTTTTGAAACGTATAGCTCCATATTTCTATTGTTTGCTGAGTTTTGCTGTTGTTATTATGCTAGGAAGCATTATTTTTTATCTTCCTATATCATATGAAAGCCATACTTCACCAGACTATATAGACGCTTTATTTTTATCAGCATCTTCCGTTTGTGTAACTGGTTTATCTCCTTTTGCAACTGGGCTAGATGTTACACTTAGTCTTTTTGGAAAAATTTCTCTAATGGTATTAATATCAATTGGTGGTTTGGGTTTCATTACTATCTACTATTACATATTAACAATTCTAGGAGTAAAATTTGGTTTCCAGGAAAAATTCCTTTTACGTCAATCCTTTAACTTTGAAAATTTTTCTGGATTATTTGCTTTTATTAAAAAAATTATTATTATCACGATTTCTATTGAAGTACTATTCAGTATTATTAATTGCTTCATCTTTGTTCCTACCTATGGTTGGGGGCAAGGAATATTAGTTTCAATATTCCATGCTATCTCTGCTTTTAACAATGCTGGCTTCGATTTATTTGGTGATAATAGTATGATTCAATTTGCTACTAATGTACCAATTAATATAATTACAATGACACTAATTTTTCTAGGAGGTATCGGCTTCCCAGTTATAATTGAAATCATTAACAAAAAATCTTTAAAAAATTTATCAGCATACACACGTATTGTTCTTACTTCAACAATTATTCTAATCTTATTTGGAACTTTAGGTTTTAAAGTTACAGAAGGACATAATATGACATGGTTACAAGCATTGTTTCAAAGCATAACTTGTCGTACAGCTGGATTTGCAACTTATGATCAAGCAAACCTATCATATGAAGGCACTAAACTTAGCCAGCTTCTTATGCTTGTTGGTGCTTCCCCACTTTCAACAGGTGGTGGTATAAAAACAACAACTATATTTACCATTTTTATTCTTATAGCTAGTTATCTTTCTAGAACACATCAAACAATCGCATTTAATCGTAAAATCTCACGTGAGACAATATCCAAATCAATTACATTATTATTTGTTGCTATTATTCTTATTAATATCGCATTTACAAGTATTTGCTTAATTGAAAGAAAATACAATCCCGAACTTACTCATACTAAAATTTTATTTGAATGTTATAGTGCATTTGGCACTGTCGGATTATCTCAAGGTATTACATCATCACTTGCAAGTGGAAGTAAAATTTTATTAACATTATTAATGTATATAGGACGTGTTGGCCCTATGACATTAATTGCTATTATTACAAACGTAAAACAAGAACATGAAAGTCATATTGATTATGTTGAAGCAAATGTAATCATTGGTTAGGAGGAAAAGAAAATGAAAAACAAATCTATTGCTGTTATAGGCTTAGGCCAATTTGGTCTATCAATGGTTGAAGAACTCGTTAAACACGATGCCGATTTATTAGTTATTGATAGTAATCCTGATTTAGTTAAAAAGGTATCGTATCTAGTTCCTGCTGCTTTTGTTGCTGATGCAACTGATGAAAAAGCTCTTCGTGAATTAGATATATCAAGAGTTGATAATGCTATCGTTGCTTTTGGTAATAATATTCAAGCTACTATTCTTACAACCGTTATGTTAAAAGAATTAGGTGTTAAAAAAATTACTGTAAGAGTTGATGATGAAGAATATACACCAATTATTAAACGTTTAGGTGCTGATGAAATTCTTTCCCCACAAAGAATAGCTGCTATATCTTTTGCAAATCGCTTAGAATCATCATCATTCCTCGATTATTACTTGATTAGTGATTCATTCTCTGCAATTAAAATTTCTGTTAGTTCTTCGTTTGAAAAGCAACTACTTTCTGAAATTGACCCCCGTAATAAATTTGATTGTAACATCATTCTTATTACTCGAGACAATAAAACGTTTGCTCCAAAAGGTCACGACTTAATACAAGCAAACGACATTATATTTGTTGTAGGAAAAAGTAAAGACATTGAAAAACTTGATAAATACTTAAATAAATAACAAAAAAGAAGGATTTAATCCTTCTTTTTTAAATCTTGTCAATATCACTAAATTCAATTTCAACTTTGGAAAGTCTACCAAAGAATAAAAGTTCAACTGTTACAACACCGTTTTCAGCATCTATATCAGTAATAGTTGCTTCAGTTCCCATGAATGAACCATTAAGAACTTTAACACGATCGCCAATTTCATAACGTTTGTACATATCTTCATCGACAATGCCCATCATTT
>JAXFTN010000002.1:0-3842 GCA_034176765.1 Bacilli bacterium
CATATTATGAATACGTGTTTCTCCCCATGCTGGAACCCAATTAACTTTTTCAATTTCTTTTAATAACTTTTCTCTAATTGGATCGATTGAGCAGAACCATTGAGGAGTAGCTCTAAAAATTAATGGTTTATTTGTTCTCCAATCGTGTGGATATGAGTGAGTAATCTTTGTAGCTTTTAATAAAGCTCCTAAATCCTCTAATTTTTTTAGAACGACTGGATTTGCATCTTCATAAAATAAACCTTTTAAATCTTCACCAGCTTCTTCCATCATATATCCTTTTGAATCTACTGGGCAAAGAGGTGGTAAGTTATATTTTACACCAACTTTAAAGTCGTCTTCACCATGTCCAGGAGCAGTATGAACTGAACCAGTACCTGCATCAGCAGTAACATGGTCACCTAAAATAACAACCGAAGTACGGTCATACATAGGATGTTTTGTTAAAATATATTCGAAGTCTGAGCCTTTATGTTCAGAAACTAGTTCACATTCATGTAATTCTAATTCACTAACAATTGCATCTTTTAATTCTTTTAAGAAAACAAATTTTCCTTTTTCTGTTTTATAAACACCATAATCAAAATCTGGATTTACACATATTGCTAAGTTAGCTGGCATTGTCCAAGGAGTAGTTGTCCAAATAACAAAACTAGTATCATTATCAAGAACTCCTTTACCATCAACGACTTTAAAAGCAACATAAATTGCGTAAGAAGTAACATCGTGATATTCGATTTCAGCTTCAGCAAGTGCAGATTCACTACTTGGTGACCAGTAAACAGGTTTTAATCCTTTAAAAATTAATCCATCAAGTGCCATTTTAGCAAAAACATTTACTTGTTCTGCTTCAAACTCGTGTTGCAATGTCATATAGCGATGTTCAAAATCAGCTAAAACACCAATACGTTGAATTTGTCCCATTTGTAATTGAACTTGTTGATGAGCAAATTCTTCACATTTTTTTCTAAACTCGTGTAAAGGAGTAGTTTTTCTATTTATCCCTTTTTTAGTAATAACATTCTCAATTGGTAATCCATGAGTATCCCATCCAGGAATAAAAGGACAATAAAATCCACTCATATTTTTATAACGAACTATAAAATCTTTTAATAAACGGTTTAACATATGACCACAATGCATATTTCCATTAGCATATGGTGGACCATCATGTAACATAAATTCTTTACTACCTTTTTGTGAAGCATTTTTTTGAACCATTAAATTATAAAGATCATCTTTAATCCATTGTTCAACCATTTTAGGTTCTTTTTGAGAAAGATTACCTCTCATTTCAAAACCAGTCTTTGGCATTAATAAAGTTGTCTTTAATTCCATAATAACATCTCCTTTAAATAAAAAAACGTCCTATTCTAAGGACGTTATTAACGCGGTACCACCTTAGTTTTAGATAAAATATCTAACACTCATTGTTGTCGATAACGGGACAAACGTCTTAATTTACATTGTCAATTAAGCAGCTAGTAAGTGATAAATCATATTTCATTTCAGTAACCTTGCACCACTTGTTACCTCGCTAAGAAAGAGGAAATATAATCCGTGTCTTCATTATTGCCTTTCCTTGATATTATTACATATAAAATATGTTTTATCAAACACAAAATAAAAATTTATATTTTTTCACGTGAAAACAAATAGATATTGAAATCTAATTTTTTTCTATAACCATCTAAAACAAAAATAACGCCACTTAAAAAATCAATAGCTCTATATTTTTGCTTGTTATCTAAATTAGTAATATCTACTATAACATCTTGATTACAAATTAAAGCTTTGGCAGCTTCTTGTACTTCTAAATGATGTTTTAGTGTATAAATTTGAGGTTGTCGAGTATATATAATGTTTTCATGTGGGGGTTTTATAAAACTTATAGTATTTTCTTTCTTTTTTTCAAAAGATCTTTTAAAATTATCAGTTTCGATAATTGATCTATCATTTTCATTTGGTAAAAACCATTCTTTTATTTTTTCTTTTACATTACTCATACTAGAAATATTTCCTTAATTGTTTTAAAGCATTTTTTTCAAGTCTTGAAACTTGAGCTTGAGAAATACCATAATCTTCTGCTAATTCGAGTTGTGTTTCTCCTTCATAATATCTACGATATATAATTTCTTTTTCAAACATACTTAAAGAATCTATTCCATTTTTTAATGATAATAGATTATTAAAACGTTCTACATTATTCATTTCTACGGGAATTACATCCATTAAATCTATAGATTCATTAAAGTCATTATATAATGGTTCATTTAATGATAATACTTGATTCATAGCCTCAAAACATTCTGCCACCTCATAAGTAGATAAGTTTAAAATTTTGGCTAACTCTTCATTAGTTGGTTCTTTATGATTTTCTTCAATAAATTTTTCTTTTGCTTTGATAGCTTTATATCCACGATCTTTTATTTGCCGTGAAATACGTAATAATGAATTATCCCGTAAATATCTTTTGATTTCTCCTAAAATCATAGGAACTGCATATGTAGAAAATTTTACATTTTGATTAACATCGAAGTTATCGATTGCCTTAATTAAACCGACAATTCCTATTTGAAATAAATCATCAAGATTATCTATTCTTTTACTAAATTTATTTGTAATAGATAAAACGAGTTTCATATTGCCTAAAATTAGGCTTTCTTTAGCTTTTTTATCTCCATTATGATACGCTATTAAGAGTTCAGCACTTTCTTTTGGTGGTAACGACTTTAAAAAGGAAGTATTAACTCCTGTTATTTCAACTTTATGTTTTGCCAAGCATAGTTCTCCTATGTCTTTTATTATTGGCAAATTTTATTTTGTTAAACCTATTTTTAATTTTTGTAAAATTTTCTTTTCTAACCGAGAAATATAAGATTGTGATATCCCTAAAAAATCAGCTACTTCTTTTTGAGTAAGTTCTTCATTATCATTTAAACCAAATCTCATTTCAAGAATTTCTTTTTCCCTAGGTTTTAATTCTTGAAGACATTCTTGCAATGACTTTTTGTCTTCTTCAAAATTGATTTCATCAATTAGATGCGTAGGTTCATCACTTATTACATCACTTAATAGTAATTCATTACCATCATAATCTTTATTAAGTGGTTCATCTAAACTTACTTCTGTTTTTTGCCTTTGTTTTTTTCTTAGATACATTAATATTTCATTTTCAATACATCTAGAAGCATATGTGGCCAATTTTATATTCTTATCTGTTTTATATGTATTGATTCCTTTTATTAATCCTAATGTACCGATTGATATCAAATCTTCTAGGTTATATATATCATTTTCAAAACGTTTTGCAACATAAACTACTAAACGAAGATTATGCTCAATTAATATATTACGAGCTTCAATAGATCCTTCGCGAAATAAAGAAACTTGTAATATTTCTTCTTCATTACTTAAAGGTGGAGGTAATAAGATTTTTCCATTTATGTAAGACACACTTCCATCTTTAAAAATTAAGTTTAGTAATTTTGATAATAGATTTTTCATAATTTTTTATCCTAAATATGCATTCAACAAACATTCACATCCATTAAAACTTTCATCTTGATCAAGTAATGCTACATATACAACAATACTAGTTCTCTTATCGTCAAAAGTAATAAGTGCTTTTGTTAATTCCATTTCATTTGATCCATTAATTGTATTCACATTAACCTTATTTGTAGTATTAATAAATGAAAATGGCCAAGTTCTTTTTAAGCAAAAAATCACAGGAATTCCATCACATTTTAAAGTGTTACCAGTATCAAAATAACACTTGAATTTAGCTTTCTTGCCATCAACGCTAATAATTGCATCAGTTTTATAATTACCTAGTCTAT
>JAXFTN010000003.1:0-2824 GCA_034176765.1 Bacilli bacterium
TGCTTCAGTAACTTTAATGTTTCCACTGTTATTAACGATACCGTCAGTACCATATTGAGGATCCCATGAACCACCAAATCTTAATTTGAATTCTGCACCAGCTGCAAATGTTAATTCATCTGATTCATAAACATTTTCAGCAACTTGATGTAGGAAGAAATCTGTTTCCCATGCTTTTGCTCCTTCAACTGCACCAATGACAGCCCATGAAGCTGTAGGACAATATTTTTCTAATGTAACAACGCCTGTTTTTGCTTCGCTATCGAAAACTAATTTAACGAAGTAGTAACCAGCTTCTTCTGCAGTGACAATAAAGTCTTTTCCGTCTCTACCGAATGCTACATCCCATGCTTTACCTTGTCTTACTTTGAATGCGTCGCCTTCTTTGAATAAGATTGCAGATTCTGTGTACCATGTACCTGCTGGTTTTTCAACCATCTTGACATCTTTATCCCAGTTATTATCACCAAATTTACCAATAACTGTAAATGCTGTTTTTTCATCTTCTGGCATATCTAAGACACCTTTAATAGCATCTTCATATGCTTTTAAAGCTGCTTTTAATTCATCATCTGTTGTAGCAGTTTTTGCTGCTGTAGCATATGTTTTAGCAATATCCCACCATGAACCATGGATTTGTCCTTGTGGAATTGCATATGGACTTTGTGCTGCTAAAGCTGATAAAGCAACGTCTGCTTTAACTGCATCAGTACCTTGAACGTTTTTATTTGATGGTCCCCATTTGAAACTATCAAATCTTTGTGCTTGACATTCTTCACCTGTTAAGTAAAGAGCTAATTGTTGTAATACAGCTGCTCTCTTAGCATCTGTTTGAGGTTTAACACCTAATAATTTGTTTCCTGAGAAAGAACCTAAGTGGTATGATTGTCCATCAACTTTAAATGAAGGAAGATCAGTAGCACCGAAGTTTTCACCTAAAATTTCTTGAACTGTAGTTGTTGCCCATGTACCTGAAATAACAACTGCTGAAGGTACAGCTGCACCAAAGTCAGCACCAGCACTTGAGCTGTTATATGCAGGTGATTTTAATAATTTTTGCATACCTTTTAATGCAACAAGACCTGCATCTGAGTTAAATGTATCGTTAACACTAACGAATTTACCTTGTTCGTTAGTTGTCCAGTTAGATACACAACCTGTAGCAAAGAACCAAGAAGCATTGTACCATGCTGAAGATTCTGCTTCGAATGAGAACATTTTACCAGCTGCTTCACAGTCTGCTAAAATATCTTCTAAACTATCTAAGTGTTCTTCTTTAACAACACTCTTATCATAGAACATGAAATAACCATTATCACTTGTTAATGGATAACAATATAATTCATTGTTAACACTAGCAGCTTTAACAGCACCACTATCGTTCATTTCTGTAACTTTAGCAGCTGTTGCTTGACCTAAACGGTTTAAAGCACCTGCTTGAACTAATCTAGCTAGTTGGTCTTGAGCAAAACAGAAGACATCTGCTCCACTTTCAACATCTTGAATCATTTGAGTAGCTGAATCTGCTTCACCAACACCTTCAACTGTAGCATTGATTACAACACCAGGATTAGCTTTTTCAAAAGCATCAATTTGTTGTTCTGTTAATTCCTTAACACCTTCGACTTCAGAAACCCAGACAGTAATGTCATAAGTACCTGCTAATTCGCTTTTGTTTCCACATCCTGTAAGCGCTCCCATGACAAGCAATGCGGAAACTCCCATCCATAATTTTCTTTTCATACTTTTCTCCTTTTCTGTATTTAATTATGAAGTTTGTGCACTTTAAAAATTAAAATGCTCATACTATAAGTATAATCTAAATTACTTTGTTGTCAACGAATTTTGAAAAAGTTTAAAATCTAATATTTTCGAATTTTAGCGAAATTTTCGTTATTTATACTCGTCAAATGAAGGCAATTTATTGCCATTATAATCAAACATGCATTGGTTTGCCCATTCGTTTCTAGTTGATTTTCCTTCTTCGTGAATATATGCTTGACCTTCTTTTGATGCCCAACAAATATTTTCTCCAGGAATCCATAAAGGTTCCCAATAAAAGACACCTGAAATTCCATTCTTACGAGCTAATTGTAAAAACTCTTTAATAAAACATGCTTGACCTTCTACTGTTAATGGATATGGTTTATTAAAATTGGAAGAGGCCAACATATCATCATTAATAACAAGTTGAGATGTACCATTATTAGTTTGTATATAATCTTCTAAAGTAAAACCATAGCCTAATTCCATTACCATGATGTCTTTATTAAATGTTTCTTTGCACATTTTCATATTGCTGAAGAATTGATCGAATGTCCCATGCCAGTATGGATAATAAGATGCTCCAATAATATCATACTCAACATTGTGTTTTTGTAATTGTGAAAAGTATTCATGATATACTTTTTGATCATAACTTCTTTCTAGGTGAATAATTATTTTAATATCACTATAAACTTCTTTAGCTGCTTTGATACCTGCTTTAAGAAGTCTAATAAGATTATCATAATTATCTCTTGTGCCATCTTCTTTATCAATTAATCTACCAAGAGGCCAGCACATTCCGTTTGTAATTTCATTACCTATTTGAACAAAAGGAATGTCAATACCTTCTTTTTTTGCTTTAGTTAATGTGTCTTTTGTGAATTCATATAAAATAGTCTCTACTTCTTCAAGTGACATACCTTCCCATTCTTTAGGTAGCATTTGTTTTCCAGGATCTGCCCAGAAATCGGAATAATGAAAATCTAAAACAATTTTATATCCTTTTTCTTTAGCAAGATTAGCAAGCTTTATAAAATTCTTATAATCACATGTTCCA
>JAXFTN010000004.1:0-3431 GCA_034176765.1 Bacilli bacterium
CATTTTGAAGATATTCTTCAAATGTAGATTCAGGATTGTCATTAATATAACTTTGAACATCATCAAATAATGATTGAACATTTTTAATACGATCTTCAGAACTTTCATCATCTAAAGAAGCAAGATACTCATAATAATGAATTTCACGAATGAATCTTTCTAGTTTGCTTGAATAAGCTTCTGACTTATCAATAAGTTGAACTTTTACATCTTCGATCTGATAAATTAATGATCTTAATGACATAACAGTTTTTAAGCTTACACTTGAAGTACCAGGTTTCCAATCCTGGATAAATTTATAAATAGAACAATTATTATCACTAGCTTCTTTTCTAATAGTATCAACTGTTTTTTCACCAATTCCACGTTTTGGTATATTAATAATTCTTAAAAAAGCTACATCATCATTGGAGTTAACAATTAAATTAAAGAAAGCAAGTACATCTTTAATTTCTTTTCTTTGATAAAATCTTAGTCCACCATAAATAACATATGGGATTCTTTTTTGAGTTAAAACTTTTTCAAACGGTAATGTTAAATAAGAAGAACGATATAAAATAGCAACATCTTTATATGTAAAATCTTTGTTTGTATTTTTTAATTTTAAGATTTCACCAATAACCCAGTTGGCTTCTTCATCAGATCTAAAACCGTTATATGTAACGACATCATCACCATCATCATTTTCTGTGAACAAATCTTTTTTAATCCTTAATTTATTTTTATCAATTAAAGTATTAGCAACTTGTAATATTTTTTTAGTAGAACGATAATTTTCATTTAAAATAATGGTTTTTGTATCATAAAGCTTATCGATATCTAAAATGATTTTATTATTAGCACCTCTCCAAGTATAAATTGTTTGATCAGGATCACCGACAACAAATAAAGAGCATGTTGGACTCTTTAATAATTTAATAATTTGAAATTGAATATCATTTGTATCTTGGAACTCATCTATCAATATATGTTCAATTCTCTTTTGCCATTTTGCTCTAACCTCTGGAAAAGCTTCAAGGATATATTTTGTTTTAAGCAATAGATCATCAAAATCCAACATATGCATCGAACGAATACGTTTTTCGTATTCAGCATAATAACTTAAACAAGTTTCTTCATCTTCATATTTACGGAAACCAATTTCAATATCTTCAGGATAAAATCCGCTACACTTTTTCATAGCTATATAACCTAAAGTCAATTTAACAATCTTATCGTTTCTTTTCTTACCATTATCAGCAGCAATATCTTTGATAATTTTTTCTTTATCTTCGTCATCTAAAATTGTAAAATTTGTAACATAACCTAAATTATGAATTTCACTTCTTAAAAAACGAACACAAAAAGAATGGTAAGTTTGAATATATAATTTACTAGTAATATCAGGATTCAATTTAATAATCCTGTCTTTCATTTCTTTCGCGACTTTGTTAGTAAATGTAATAGCTAATATTCTCCAAGGATCTACTTCAAGTTCATTAATTAAATATGAAATACGGTATGTTAAAACACGTGTCTTACCAGATCCTGCTCCAGCAATTACACGAGCATGTTGAGCTGTAGTTGTTACTGCTTGGTATTGTTTTTCATTTAATAACTTTTTATAATCCATACCTATACTCCAATCTTAAATATTTTACCACAAAAGTATTATAGATAGGAGAAAGAGTATAGACTTTTTTAATATTTTTTTTAGATGTTAATAGTTAATAGAAGAACAAGTCATTACTGGTCTAAAAAATTTATAATTTGTTCCGTTCCTAAATAGAATGATGATATTGCTCCATATTCAACATTAATGAGCATTGGTGTTCCATATATAAAAATATCTTCACTTTTTGATATTCCAATTATAGGATTTTTTAAATCTTTAACTTTTAATATATCACCAGTGTCATCAAAAAAATAAATATCATTTCTCTTAACTGCTTCCTTAATTATGGTTTGTTTAATCGAATTACAATGTGAACAATTCTCTTTATAAAAATAAACATAGTACGAATTGTTTGCAAAAGAAAAAATTTCTTCTTTACTAATAATTAATTGAACTATATCTTTATAATCATATTGATTTATTTCACTTATTTTGACTTCATTACTCTTATTACACGATACCAAAAACAAAGCTATTATTAATGTACATACTTTTTTCAATATAATCACCCCATATATAATTTAGATATTAAATTAAAAATTCCTAAAATGTGGTAAAATAATTTTGGTGATAATATGAAATACAAAGAAACACCTGTACAAAATTTAACTTTCATTGCATTAATGGCTGGTATTAATGTAATTTTTTGTTTACTTTGTAAATTTGTACCTTTTTCAACATTAATATTTACATTATTATTGCCATTTGTTAGTACTCTTGTAATGGTTTTTTGTAAGGGCAGATACACCCTAATTTATATTTTTGCTACATTATTATTAACATTATTAATAAGTCCACAGGACGCTTTATTTTATATTCTTGCTCCTCTATTAAGTGGAATTATATTTGGATTTTGCTATAAACATAATTTCAATTATATTTGGACTATAGTTTTTGCTAGCCTTTCAACCATTATTGTTTATTATATAACTGCCCCTTTAATAGAATTAATTTTTGTTACTCCTATATTTGAATCATTTAAAAAAATATTACTTTTAAATGATGAACAAGCTAAGAATTATTATCCTTCTTTTGTTTTAATAACTTCCATTTTCCAAACATTACTTTCTTTTATTATTATTAATAATGACCTCGCTAAATATATGAAATACAAATCAAACCAAACAGTTCCTTATAATATTTTAAGTATTCTTTCTATATCTACTGGAACTATTTCAATTATTTTGCTTTTCCTTTATTATCCATTAGCTCTAGTATTTATGTTCATCTCTTTATTTTTTTCAATATATCCTTTCATTAAGATTTATCGTAATAAAAAAGGATGGTTGATTATTTTCAATTTAATTTTATCTATTTTTGTATTTGCCTTCCTTTATCCTCTTATCAATAAGGAATCAGCTATCTGCTTAGTATCAATATTTCCAATGATTATTTCTATAATTTCTTTATTTATTAAAAATAGTATTGAACAAGACTCATATTTATTTGATAAATATGAAGCAAATGAGTAAAATAAAAAAGTAGGTGATAGTTTATGTTTGATATTCTAAAAACATGTCTATATGGATTATTAGCAATTGTGCTATCACCTTTTGTATGCTTATTTTTATTACTCTACGCAATCTATGGAATATTTTTATTCTTATATATTTTAATAAGATCTATCGTAATCGATTTACGTAATATCTTTAATAGAAAAGGTGAATTTATTAATCCTTTTAAAGAATTACCTGAAGATGTCTTATGCCGTCAAATATTAGAACGTCAAAAAGAAGAATTACAAAACCCACAAGGTAGTGAAGTAAAAGAACAAGTT
>JAXFTN010000005.1:0-2267 GCA_034176765.1 Bacilli bacterium
TTGGAAGAGGAATATGCAACATTAAAGAGCAATGATTAAATTTTTTTAAAAAACTATAAATTACCACTTCAAAAGTAGTGAACTTTTTTTGCATAAGGAGAAATTATTTCCTTTCTGTAAGTAAACATAAGAGCCTTTTAAAAGTTTTTAACTACGTTGTTATAGGTTTTTTTCTTCATAATAAATAACTGAAGAACGATATGTCTATCAATGGAATGTTAGATATTGCAGAGGATTGTTCGTTATACGGCGCAGGTGAATATATTGAAAAAATGCTATTGTTGTTCTATAATAAACTCACCGATAAATAATAATTTGACGGCCACTTTTAAGATAATAAACAAATTAGGATGGGATCTTTATGACTAAAAAGAAGAAGATTATTTTTGCAATAGTAGCGTCCTCTATTTTATTAACTATAGGGGTAAGTCTTACATATTTTTTTGCTGTGACATTGCCACAAAAGCAAGAGAATGAGCAATTATTAAAAGAGATGCAGGAGTATTATGACGCAAAGCTTGCCATGTATACCGAAGAAAACGAGAGATATGATGACTATGAGGTGGACGTTGCATTTCTTGGCGACAGCCTTACCGACGGATACGACCTTGAAAAATACTATCCGCAATATCTTGTTCTTAATCGCGGAATTGCTGGTGATACAACCTTTGGCCTTGAAAAACGTCTTAAGGTATCAGTTTATGATTTAAAGCCTAAAGTGGCAGTAATGCTCATAGGGGCAAACAACTTTGATACAATGTTTGATAACTATGAAAATATTTTGAAAGGATTTAAGGAAAATCTGCCAAATACTAAAATAGTATTGCTATCTCTTACATCTATGAGTAAGGAATGGGGCAAAAATAATCAAAAAGCAGCTTATAACAATGTTAAAATAAAGCTCCTATCAGAAAAATACGAATACGAATTTGTCGATCTGTATTCTCCACTTTTGAATCTTGAAACAGGTGAAATATATGCAGAATATACGACCGATGGAGGTCACTTAACATCTGCAGGATACGAGGTGCTTACATATACTATAACTCCTACACTCGAACAACTATTAGGTCGATAACTGCGCTTAATAGCATTACAAACTTTACTTTGTAGTTCAGTTTTTATGTACGCATTTGAGGAAAACTATAGGCAAATTGTTTCAAAATAGGTATTTACACACATTATGCTTAATTAGATTAATCTATATTTGATTAATCTTTTTTTAATATTTTTTATTCTTTAATATGTAAATTAGTTATAATAATCTTAGGAGATGATATTTATGAAAAATGGATTAAAAATTCTCTTATCATTAAGTTGCTTAGTTAGTTTATCTTCTTGTTCTAAAGGAGTAACATTAAAAAAATTAATTGGTACATATGAATTATCTTCATATGGTTATGATTATGTTGATGAAAACATTAAAGATATTAATTTAATGGAGCGTGATCATATTAAAGCATACCTAGTTATTACTGGTGAAGAATATGGATATTATGTATATGAAGACAATGAAAGAGTTATTGATGCTAGAGAAGTTTTATTAACATATAAATATGATACTAATGATACAGATAAAATTACTTCTATTGAATATAGCCTTGAGACAAGTGATTTAAAATATGGAATACCAGGAGGCTATAAAGAAGTATTAAAGATTAAAAAGGGTAATCTTACTTCTCGAAGACAAGATAAGAATTTGAATGGTGATATTTTTTATAAAGAAGTAGAATACAAAAAAATTAATAATGATGATAATCTAGATTCTTTAGAAAACTTATTAAATATGGAATTACCATTTCTTTCTTATAAGATGTATAAAATGCATGCTTGTTTTGTGTTAGATCTTGCTCATTCATATTCTTTATCTGAAAAGTGTGTATATTTTTTATATGAGATTAATGGATATACCTCAAAAGCAAATATTTACTATGCGTTAAAAGAAAATAAGACACCAAATGTTATTGAAAATGTAGATGTTGTATATAAACCTGTTGATGGTATTGATTGTTATGAGATTAATGATATAACTTATACTTATGTCTTAAGTTTTCCTAGTTATATATATTTTTCTAATAGTGAAACATATGTAAAACTAGACTGTGCTTACAATTTAGATATTCAAGAGTATATAAATATCGCACTTGGAAATATATAAATTAGTATTAATATTAATTCTTACTAATAATTTCATTTATATGGTTAAAATAATATTGTTGTTATTTTATATTTTTACTATGTTATAATATTAAAGCAATAGGAAGGAT
>JAXFTN010000006.1:0-2044 GCA_034176765.1 Bacilli bacterium
TATGAAAGAAACAAAAGAGTTTCAAACTGAATCAAAAGAATTATTAAATTTAATGGTTAATTCCATTTATAGTAACAATGAAATATTTTTAAGAGAACTAATTTCTAATGCAAGTGATGCAATTGATAAGTACAAATTTACTGCACTAAAAAGTGAAGGTAAACTAGAACAAAGAGATTATCAAATTTTTATTAGTTCTGACAAAGATGCTCGCACATTAACAATTAAAGATAATGGTATTGGTATGTCAAAAGAGGATCTTGAAAATAATTTAGGAACAATTGCTCGTTCTGGTTCAAAAGACTTTGTTGCTAAATTTAAAGAAGCTAAAGAATCAGAAAACATGAATATCATTGGTCAATTTGGTGTAGGCTTCTACAGTGCCTTTATGGTTGCATCAAAAATAGAAGTTTTAACTAAAAAGGCAAACGAACAAGCTTATTTATTTACAAGTGATGGAGTAGATACTTATACTATCGAAGATGCAGAATCAAGTGAAGAAGGTACATCCATAACTTTATATTTAAAAGAAGATACTGAAGATGAAAAATATAGTCGCTTCCTTGAACAATACGAAATTCAAGAATTAGTAAGAAAATATAGTGATTATATTCGTTATCCTATTAAAATGAATGTAAAAACAACTAAACCAAAACTTGATGAAGAAGGCAAAGAAATTGAAGGACAAACCGAAGAAGTAATTGAAGAAAGAACACTTAATTCAATGGTTCCTTTATGGAAGAAAAACAAAAAAGATGTTACTGATGAAGAACTTGCTTCTTTTTATAAAGACAAATTTGGAGAATGGGAAGATCCATTTACTTCATTATTTATTAATGTCGATGGTATGATTTCGTATAATGCATTAATTTTTATCCCAAGTCATGCTCCTTATAATCTATATAGTGAAAATTATGAAAAAGGCTTAGATTTATATGCTAAAGGTGTCTTTATTAAAGAAAAATGTAAAGAACTTGTCCCAGATTACTTAAAATTCATTAAAGGTTTAGTAGATAGTGATGACTTCTCATTAAATATTTCTCGTGAAATATTACAAAATTCTCCTATGTTAAGAAGAATACAAGATAATATTGAATCAAAAGTAATTAATAAATTAAAAGATATTAAAAATGATAATTTTGATAAATATCTTGAATTCTATAAAATTTATGGAGATAACTTAAAATATGGTATTTATTCTTCATATGGTTCAAAAACAGAATTATTAAAAGATTTAATTCTATTTAATTCATTAAATAGTGAAAAAATGATTTCTTTAAAAGATTATAAAGATTCCATTAAAGAAGATCAAAAAGTTATCTACTATGCAACAGGTAAATCTTTAGCAAGTATTAAGTTATTACCTCAAATTGAAAAATTCAAGAAAGATGGAATTGATGTCTTATTACTTGATCATAATATCGACGAATTTGCTCTTCAAATGATGAGAGAATATGATGGATTATCATTTAAATCAATTTCAGAAGAAAATAAGCAAGAATTGAATGAAGAAGAAAAAAGCAAAATTGATCAATTAGTTATCGATAACAAACGTTTAATTGATGACTTAAATGAAGCTTTAAAAGGTAAAGTAGATGAAGTTAGCTTCTCAACTAGACTTGTTGAATCACCAGTTTGTATTACAACAAAAGATGGACTTTCATTAAATATGGAACATGTATTAAATGAAGAACAACAAGCTGCTTCTATTGATGAAAGTGAAAGAGTAAAAGCTCGTAAAGTTCTTGAAATCAATCCTGACCATCAATTATTTAAAGCTATTGCTTCTTTAAATGATGATGAAAAAATTAAAAAATATGGTTCATTATTGTATGAAGAAGCAATGATGCTCGAAGGTTATGATGTCAAAGATAAAAATGAGTTTGTTAAAACATTAAATGAACTTATGATTGAAGCATTAAATAAATAAAATTTAAAAAGGTATCCTTTCCTTTATGGATTTAGGATACCTTTTTTATATTTATGAATATATTTTATTAAGTTTTCTTTTTTCTTGTTACTGTGGAAGGTTTTTTAGTAGATG
>JAXFTN010000007.1:0-8500 GCA_034176765.1 Bacilli bacterium
GGTTGTTAAAAAAGAATTTTTAGGGCCTACTAGTTCATTTAGACTTGAAGCAGATAAGAATATTAATTTAAAAATTGGTGATACATACGATGCAAAATCAATTAGTGTAAAAGCTCTAGATGAACATGATCAAGTATTAACTTTCTTGTTTGAACCACTACATATTGAAGTTACAGGAGATATAGAACTTTTAAGTCCTTCTGATGTTTCTTTGCAAGCTGGTCAAATTAAATTATATGTTAGATCTAAAAAGAAAGGTTCTGGTCAAGTAATTATTCATTCTCGTTTTAATACATGTTATGTTGATGTAGTAGTTGAATAATTACACATATAAATAATTATTAATAATATTAATAATTCTTTTAAATAAATATTAAATGCTATATAATAAGGTGGTGGTTTTGTGGATAAGTATCTTATATGTTTAAAATCTAAGCAATTAGTTGATAATGATGAGATTTCACAAAATTATGAAGGTGAATTGTATGTCAGTAATTTAGGTGTTCTAACATATGATATTTCATATAAGGATATTAACAATATGCCTTCTTCTATTATTATTTTATTTGAAGATGATAAGCTTCTTTCTATTAAATTAATCAGTCAGGAACTTTCAGGAGTATTTAAACTTTCTTTAAATGAAAAAACAGAAGGAGTCTATTTTGTTGGTAACTCTAAACTACCATTACATTTCTTTTTAAAAAAAATTAAACAAAATGATTTAGATATCGAAATTGAATATGATATTTATTCTCATGAACAGTTATTATCTTGTAATACATTAGAAATTGAGGTGAAAAAATGTTAATTGAAGAAAAGTTAAAAAGATGTTTAAAAGATGCTTTAGCAAAAATGAATGTTGACATCGATATTTCTAAAATTGTAATCGAACGTTCTAAAGAGAAAGTTCATGGTGACTTTGCTAGTAATATTGCTATGCAACTTGCTAGAGAATTAAAGAAAAATCCATTACTTATTGCAGAAGATATTGTAAATAATTTAGATGTAGAAAGTTTTAATAAAGTAGAGATTGCTCGTCCTGGCTTTATTAATTTCTTCTTAAAATCTGAGGCTTTATCATCAATCATTAAAACTATTATTGATGAGGGTGATAATTATGGAAGCTCAACTTATGGAGAAAATAAACCTATAAATGTTGAATTTGTATCGGCTAATCCTACTGGTGATTTACATCTAGGTCATGCTCGTGGAGCTGCTATAGGTGATTGTATTTGTAGATTATATTCAAAGATTGGTTATAACGTTACACGTGAATTTTATGTTAACGATGCTGGTAATCAAATCAATGTATTAGGTCGTTCTATTAGGGCACGTTATCATCAATTATTTGGTGATAATATTGAAGTTCCTGAAGATGGCTATCACGCACCAGAATTATTGAAGATTGCTGAAATCATGAAAAATGAAGTCGGTGATAAGTATTTAGTCGATTCAGAAGAATCTGAAACCTATTTTAAAAGAAGAGGCACTGAACTTGAACTCGACAAATTAAATAACGATTTAAAGAATTTCAGAGTAAATTTTGATGTATTTTCTTTTGAAACTGATATCCGTGCAGCTGGTGGAGTTGAAAGAGTTCTTGAAGGAGCTAAACAATATATTTATGAAAATGAAGGTGCAACATTTTTAAAAACAACAGCTTTTAAAGATGATAAAGATCGTGTCATTATTAAAAGTGATGGTAGTTATACTTATTTGTTACCTGATATTGCATATCATTTAAATAAATTAGATAGAGGCTTTACTCAATTAGTTGATATATTAGGAGCAGACCATCATGGTTATATTGATAGAATGAAATCTTCATTAGAAATGTTTGGTTATCCACGTTCAATTTTAGAAATTGAATTAATTCAAATGGTAAGACTTTTCAAAAATGCTGAAGAATATAAAATGTCAAAAAGAACTGGCAATGCAATAGCAATGCGTGAACTATGCGAAGAAGTTGGTGTTGATGCTGTTAGATATTTCTTTGTAAATAGAGCTGCATCTGCTCATTTAGATTTTGATCTAGATTTAGCAAAAGAATCTTCTAGTGCAAATCCTGTATATTATGCACAATATGCATATGCACGTTTATTTAACGTCTTACAAAATGCTGAAGATATTAAACTCAATATTGATGGAACTGGATTAGAGCATCAAAAAGAAATAGATTTGATGAAACATTTGAGTTTATATCAAAAAGAAGTTCTTGATGCTGCTTTAACTAGAGCTCCATATAAAGTAACAGTTTATATTCAAAAATTAGCAAGTTTAATTCATGGTTTCTATACTGAGTGTAGACTTTTGGACAGAAATAATTTAGAATTAACTTCGTCGAGATTAGCTCTTTGTAAAGCTAGTATGATAGTTTTAAAAAATGCGTTAGGATTAATTGGTGTTAGTGCACCTGAAAAAATGTAATTGGAGGAATATTATTTATGACAAATGAGTCAAACATTGAAGTTGCTTACAGATTTATTTCAGCTCATAGTGAACCAGTTTCTTTTTCTGAAATTTGGGAAGAAGTTTTAAGAGTACAAGGTTTTAGTGAAGCTGAAGCTGCAGAACAAATCGGACGTTTTTACACAAACTTAAGTTTAGATGGTCGTTTTGTTACTCTTGGAGAAAATACTTGGGATTTACGTTCACGTCATACTTTTGATAAAGTACATATTGATATGAACGACGTTTATAGTGATGTTGATAGCGAAAGCGAAGAATTGATTGTTGATGACGACATGTCAGACGATGAATACGATGAAGAAAGAAACAACGATTCTGATAGTTATGATGATGACGAAGAAGAACTAGATATCGACAGTGCTGATAACGGATCCGATGACTATGAATATTAGTTTACTAAAGGAAGGGAAAAAAGATTTATGGCATTAGTAAGTATGAAAGAGATGCTTGAAAAAGCACGTGAAGGACATTATGCAGTTGGACAATTTAACATTAACAATGTTGAATGGACTTCAGCTATTCTTGATGAAGCACAAGAACTAAATGCACCAGTTATTTTAGGTGTTACAAGTGGTGCTTCAAAGTACATGGGTGGATGGAACACAGTTGTTGGTTTAGTTAAAGGATTACTTGTTGACCACAACATTACAGTACCTGTAGCATTACATTTAGACCATGGTTCAAGCTTTGAAGTATGTAAAGCAGCAATTGATGCTGGATTTACATCAGTTATGATTGACGCATCTCATTTTCCATTAGAAGAAAATATTAGAATTACAAAAGAAGTTGTAGATTACGCACATGCTCGTGGTGTTTCAGTTGAAGCTGAACTAGGACGTGTTGGTGGTCAAGAAGATCATGTTGTAGCTGAATCAATGTACGCAGTACCTGAAGAATGCAAACGTTTAACTAGTGAAGCAGATTTAGATTGTCTAGCACCAGCTTTAGGTTCAGTTCATGGACCATATCAAGGTGAACCAAAATTAGGTTTTGCTGAGATGAAAGAAATTTCTGAATTAGTAAAATTACCACTTGTTTTACATGGTGGTTCTGGAATTCCTGAAAATCAAATTAAAATGGCTATTGAAAGAGGAACATGTAAAATTAATGTAAATACAGAATCTCAACAAGCATGGACAGCAATTGTTCGTGAAGTTCTTGCAAACGATTCAAAAGTTTATGATCCTCGTAAAATCATTGGACCAGGAAAAGAAGGCATTAAAAACGTTGTTAAAACTAAATGCGAAATCTTTGGTTGCATTGGTAAAGCTCTTTAATATTATTTATGTAAATTAGCTGCATCGAACATGATGCAGTTTTTTTATACTTTAGGATGTGTTAAAATATTAAAGATAGGGGTTTTATCTATGAGTAAAGAATTAATTAAAAAAATAAAAAAATATGATTCAATTGTAATTTTTGGACATTTAAATCCTGATGGTGACTGTTATGGTTCTGAAGTCGGGTTAAAAGAAGCAATTAAAGCTACATTCCCTAAAAAGAATGTCTATGCTGTAGGTAGTGGTTTTAAACCAGGCGTTGATTTATATGGTGAATTAGATAAAGTCGATGATGAAATCATTTCTAAATCATTGTGCATAGGTGTTGATTTTAATACAATTTCAAGAAGTGAAGATAGTCGCTTAACTAATGGTTTGGATCTTTGTATGATTGACCATCATATCAAAAGCGAACCTTTTGGAAGTGTTCAGATTATTGATAATGATGCAATCGCATGTTGTGAAATTATTACAAATATTATAATTAAAGAAAAATTGAAATTAACTACATTAGGAGCATCTGCTTTATATTTAGGTATTGTCACTGATTCTGGAAGATTTCAATATAATCCAAAACCTCGTGCTTTTGAATTAGCTGCATATCTATTAAATTATGGAGTTAATATGAAACAACTATATGATAGATTATATGAGTCTGATGAAGTTTCATTAAAATTCAAAGGTTATGTATATAGTCATTTTAAGAAAACCAAAAATGGTGTAATATATTGCGTATTACCTCATACTATTCTTTCTAAATATAATATGAGTGGACATAAAGGAGCAGTATTTGTTAATTTATTAGCAGGTGTTAAGGATTGTCCTATTTGGGTATTTTTTGGAGAAGATGAAGATGGTAAAACATTTGTTGAATATCGTAGTAATAAATTCAATGTTCAACCGATAGCTACTATGTATGGTGGTGGAGGTCATCGCTTTGCTGCAGGTTGTAATGTTCCATCTTTAGAAATGCATAAAGAAATACTAAAAAAATTAGATAATTTAATTATTGAGGGTAAATAAAATGTTTGAAAAAGAATTAGAAGCTGCAATTGAAGCAGCAAAAAGAGCAGTTAAAGGAATTTTAGAGATTTATAATACTCCATTTGAAGTAGAAATAAAGGAAGATAATTCTCCTGTAACTTTAGCAGATAAAGGAGCAGATAAATTAATTAGGGAATATTTAGGACAAATGTTTCCAGATTATGGAATGTTAACAGAAGAATCTAATGATGATTTATCAAGACTAGATAAAGATTATATTTGGATTGTTGATCCAGTTGATGGAACAAAAGATTTTGTTGCACGTGACAATGAATTTACAACTAATATTGCTTTAGCTTATAAAGGACAAGTAGTTGTTGGTGTAGTAAGTATTCCAGCGACAAAAGAAATATATTATGCATCAAAAAATAATGGAGCATATTATGATGATGGTAAAGGTAATGTTCAACGAATTTACGTTAATAATAAAACAGAAGATTTAACGATGTTGACATCTAGATTTCATGTTTCTGAATTAGAACATGAATATGTAAAAAAGCATAGTGATAAAATTAAGACCGTTAAACAATATGGTAGTGCCTTAAAAGCTTGTTTAATAGCTAAAGGTGAAGCTGAAATTTCAATAAGATTTAATAATGGTACTAAAGAATGGGATACAGCTGCTAGTCAATGTGTAATAGAAGAAGCAGGTGGAGTATTTATTAAACCAAATGGTGAACCATTAACATATAATCGTAAAGATGTATATAATCGTGAAGGATATTATATTTTAAATAGAATAGAAAATAAGTTTTAAAATAACGCATCGTAAGATGCGTTTTTAACTGTATATTTATCTTATATCGTTCATAAATTTATAAGAGGGCATTATGCAATCTTTTATATATGATAAATATGGATATGATATTAAAATTATAGATAATGATACTTTTATGTATGAAAACTGGGTTTTTAAGATTATCAATATTGGTGAATTAGAAACTGTTAAAGTTATTGAATATATAAATTTTATAAAAGGTTTAGCTTCTAAATTAAATATTAATTGCGATGTCATTAAGACAAGAAATGGTGATATATTTGCTAGTAGCGATGAAGGAAATATAATTCTTTTTGCTATTGAAGATTATAATTATTCACTTTCACATATTTTATTCATTCATAATATGTTTACTAATTTAGTAGATAGTACATATTCCTTAGATTATATTATTTCGTTATGGGAAGATAAAATTAATTTAATTGAAGAAAAAAATATTCCTAATATTCAAATGGATGATTATTTTTATAACTATGTAATGAAGAGTTCTATATACATTATAGGATTAGCTGAAAATGCTATACAATATGTTAAAAACATTATGCTAGATTATAGAATTAATACACTTCCTCTTACAATCTCTCATCGAAGATTAAAATCTTTTTCTTTCTTGGAATTATTAAATCCTTTTAATATTGTTATTGATTTTAAAGGCAGAGACTATGTTGAATTATTTAAAAATAATCTAATTACAATTGATGAATTATTCCAGTGTATTGATAAAGAACATATGACCATTATGGAAGTATCAATGGTTTTTGCACGTATAATTTTTCCTTCAAATTATTTTGATCTTTTTGAACATTCCTATTTAACACATCAAGATATAAGAAATAAAATTATTGATTTTTATAATAACATAGAAGAATATCAAAATGAACTATATTTGATACACAATAAATTTGTTAATAAATATAAAATACGAACCATTAATTGGTTAAAATAAAAAAAGGAGATTAATCCTTTTTTTCTTTTTCACTAGCAAGTTTAACTGCAATAACTCCAGGAACTTCTTCCATTAAGATAACTTCGATTCCTTCTGATATTGTTGAATCAATCATCATGCAATCAGCGCAAGCTCCTTGCATATTAATATACACAATACCATCTTCAAATGAATCAAATGTTACATCCCCACCGTCTCTACGAATAAAAGGACGTATTTTATCTAAAACTAGTTCAATTTGTTCTTCAATTGGTAAATCAAGCATAATGCCTCCATAATCTATTTTTGGTTAGATAACAAGTATTATTATAATTAATTATCTTCAATTCCGCCAGTATATCCTTTATAAGTTGATTTATTTGTTGTGTAATCCCAATATGGGTCCTTTTCACCCCAAACACCTACTTTTTGTTTTTCAGCATATAGTTGAATATTGTAAAGATAATTTGTATAAGTTACTCCTTTATAACTCATAGTTTCAACATCTTCAAACATGCATTTACTATATCCATTTTTTACAACAAGGAAATTAACTAAAGTGCCGTCTGCCCATACCCATCCAAGTAAACGACCAAAAGTTTCTATTAATTCACTTCCATTTACTGATTGAACTTTAATATCTGTTGCATCCTCTAATACACCCGTTGTAAAGAATTTAGCAGGTATACCAAATTCTTGAATATTGCCTGTATAAGATTCAGGTGTGTCGATACCTTGATAACGCACCTTTGTGCTATTATTATGCATTTGTTTATTTGATGGAAGGATAGTATTCATTTCAGTTACAAATTCATTTGGATAAGTAAATATTGTTGTATCTCCATCAACACCTTTATACATTTTAACATCGACAACGCCACCATTACCTACATAGCCATTTGTTCCCATTTTATAGTATGGCTTAGATAAATCATCATCAGTTAATTTAGGACCAGCTAGTAATTCTTCTTCCGTTACAGAATTATCAATATTACCTAGATATTGAAATTCATTTGGTAAATATCTAATCCAGTCATATTCATCAAATTCAATGCGTGGGATAAAATAATTTGTTTTTCTCACTAAGACTACATCTGCACCATAATCAATAGAAGTATTATTTGCGTAGCCAACAATATCAAGTGTCTTTGAACCTCTTTTTAAAGAAATAGGTTGTTTTCCAACGTATAAGAAAGAAGCAGTCTGATCAGCTTTTTCTAATAATTCTTGTGATGACGAGGAATTTACTAAAACAAAAGTTTCTTTAGGTTTAATAATTCCTTCTAACGAGATATTAGTTTCTTTTCCTTCGGATATATAAATAGAAATTGAATAGTCACTTAAATCTATTTCTTTGTTAGAAATGTTGTATAATTCAATAGCTTTATTAGCACCATCACCCTCTAAATATTCAGAAATAATTAATGGACTATTTGTTTTATTTTCCGAACATGATGTTGTTGATATTGTACTTAAAACTAGTAAAGGTAATAATAAAATAATGTGTTTTTTCATAGTTCATCACTCCTCTTTATATTATCTTAAAAAAAACAAATTATGTAAATATTATTTGATTTTAATCTGTAAATTTTATGCTTTTAGGTCTTCCTTTTGTTATGATGCTATAAAAAAACTTGATGAAATCATCAAGTTAAATCTTAATATGGTAAAGATGAACCAATATATTACAAATTATTAATTATCTATTTTGAAAGCACCCTTTTTAGTTATAACTAAGATGAATCCATAAATTTCAATGATAATTATTAAAACAATAATACCCACACTTGTAATCATGGAAAGTTGTTTCATACTATCTGAATATACGCCATTAGCAAGTTCGCCTATTTGAAATAAATTAAAGCATACAACTTCTTTAGTATCTTTATTTAAAGAAAATTCAGTTTCACTAATATTTGATACTTTTCAATAACACGATTACATTTTTAATAATTTATAATAATATACCTTCATCTTTAATCCCTAACATAACTTAATCATATC
>JAXFTN010000008.1:0-2479 GCA_034176765.1 Bacilli bacterium
CTTGAATTTCCAATCGTTTATTTCCCAGAATTATGGAGACAATTTAATACACAAGAAATTAAAAATAAATATGGCATTTCGCGCTTTGGTATAGCTTTGCCACCTTCAAGTAGTGAAGATAAATTAAATCTAATTCATGAATGTTTTTCTATAGAAGAAGAGAAAGCAAATTTAGCTGAACAAATACGTCTTTTATATGTAGCATTAACTAGAGCTAGAGAAAAATTAATCTTTTTAAATTACACTAATAAAAAGATTGATAAGCAAAATGTTAATGATAAAACTGAGGATGATGATGAAGATGATGATACAAGTTTTAATAATATTACATCTAAATACTCTTCATTTTTACAATTATTAGAAACTGGCTTACGTGATACAAAAATTAAGAAAAGTTATTTTGATTATACAACTACTCCAATTCCTGAAATAATATTAAATAATAACGAAGTAGAGCAAGAAAAATTCGAGTATATACCTTTAGAAATAAATGTAAAACCAATTGAATATAAACATGGAAGTAAAGAAATTGGATTTGAAGCTAATGTTGAAACAATGCAATTTGGTACTAAACTACATGAATATATGGAATTAGTAGATTTTTCTAATAAAGATTTATCTTTTATTAAGGATGAAAGAATTAAAGCCTTTATTTCAAAATTCATTAACTGTGATTTATTTACTAACATTTCTTCAGGTAAAATATATAAAGAATTTGAATATTTTGATAATTTGAAGAAGATTAGTGGTATTATAGACTTAATGGTTGAGTATTCAGATCATATTGATGTTATTGATTATAAAACTAGTAACATTGATGATGAAGAATATAATGTACAAGTTCGAACATATATGGATTATATAGCTAGAACTTTTAATAAACCAACTAATGGTTATTTATATTCCTTGAGAAAAGGTATTTATAGAAAGATATAATAAGGAGGAAATTATGAAAAAATCAAACAAAATTTTAATTGGATTTTTGTCTTTATTAGCTCTCAGTTCATGTGGAGCAGACAATAGTGGTGTAGAGTCATTACCAGGAGTTGATTCTTCTTTAGATAATGGAGTTGTAATAGAAACGACAAGAAAAGTTTATTATGTTGTTGATTATTCAATTAATTCTAAAGATTATAGTGAAATTAAGAAAAATATTGGAAAAGAAGTAACTACACTTGGTGGATATATTGAAAAAAGCAAAGATGACGACGAATCAAGTTATTATACATATCGCGTTCCTACTGAAAAGCTTGATACTTTATTAGCATACATTGATACAAATGGTAAAGAGATTTCCTATAAAAATGTAAGTTCATATGATATTACATCTTCTTATTCTGATGTTGAAGCTCGTATAGAAGTATTAGAAGCAACAAAGGCTAGTTATTTAACTTTACTTGCTGATCCTTCAATGACAACAAGCGATATTATCATGATAAGAAGAGAGCTTGATGATATTAATTCGGAATTATTATCTTTAAATAAACAACAATCATATTACGATAATTTACTAGAGTATTCTGTTATTAACGTTTCCTATTATAAAGAACCTACAAGTACTTTTGGTTCAAGATATTGGAAATATGTTGGTGATGTTTTTGTATTTACTGGTAAAGCAATTTTATATGCAATTCCATTATTAATTGTACCTGGTACAATTACTGGATGTGTATTTTTAGGACTCTTTATTAATAAGAAAGTTAAGGCTAAAAAAATAACTAAAAAAGACGAAGAAAAGAAAGATAAATAATCTTTATGAAGAAAGTAGGTCTTATTGGATTAGGTGATGTAAGTAAATACTATAAGATGGGTTTTTCATATTCCATGATGCTTGAAATTGGAGCAGTATGTGATATTAATAATACCCCATCTTCTTTAAGTATGTATTTAAATTACCCTTTCTATAATGACTACAAGGAAATGATTAAAAATGAGCACCTTGATTATGTTTTAATAGCTACTCCTTCATCTACTCATTATGATATTGCTAAAACTTGTCTTGAAATGGGAGTGAATGTTTTAATCGAACCACCTGTATCTTTAGCAATTTCTCAAGTTGATGAATTACTTAAAATTGCCAAAAGTAAAGCCATTTTATTTGATTCTATAATGTGTATTTCTTTATTTAACGACATATTAGATGTAAAGGAAAAGTACTCAACTTATGGTACTTTAAAATCTATTTATTTTACAGTGTATGGTGATTACTGTAATAATACAAAACTAATAGATAAACGAATGTTTACTTCTGAAGGGTGCTTTTTAGAAAATGCTTTTGAAACTTTTTATACATTAAATCTTTTTCTACCTTTAAAAAAAGTGATGTTAGTAGAAAAGAAAATAAAAAAAGATTCTATAACAAAAAAAGATATTCGTGCTAATTTTATTTTGTATGTTGATGGCGTAGACGTCTATATTGATTATGATTGGACACAAGGATCTAATTTTAAATCAACGAAATTTGTTTTTGAAAAAAATA
>JAXFTN010000009.1:0-6467 GCA_034176765.1 Bacilli bacterium
GCGATTCCTTCAATAATTGCTTTATAAACATGTGCTCTTGTATGATGGTCAGAAAACCCTACGATAGTACCCTTTGCTAAAGGTCTTTTTAGTAGTGGTCCCCAATATGGTTGTAAAACAAGTCCTTCACTACCAGGAGCAATATTAAGTAACTCTTTATTCAATACTTCTTCAACAGCTAATTTTTGAATACTTGCTTCTAAAGTTTCTGATGCAGCAAAATTATCTTTAAACCATGTAATCATCCAATAACCTCTATATATTTGTACTTCAAGATTATATAATTTATCAACACTTGCAGGATAAGCAGGTAAAAATGGTTCTGGTTCAACATATTTTTTACTACTAACTTCAACGGTTGAAGCAGTACCATAGGAAATAGAAGCTTTGGTTGGTTCAGTACATCCTGTACCAATAGTTTCTGAACCTTTATCTGTACCATTTGCTATAACAGCAATACCTTCAGGTAAACCTGTTTCTTTAGCACATTTTTTTGTAATTTTACCTAATACTGTTCCACACTTAACAAGTTTAGGAAGTTTTTCTGGTTCAATGTTAAAAACATGATATTTAAGATTAGACTTCTTCATCCATTTTCCAGTTTTGTAATTAATTGGATAATGTCCTGTATAATTAGCAGCAGTGTCGAGTTCATTACCAGTTAGTTTATATGTAAAATAGGTAGTGATACTCCAATAGTATTTACATTTATCCCATATAGATTTTTCATTTTCTTGAATCCAGTTAGCCACTGTTCTTCTTTTATTTAATAAAACAGTCTCCCACATTCCAACTAAATGAAATAATGCTTTATATAACCAAGGGAAATTTGTTTTACTTGAAGCATTACGTTGGTCACACCATAAAATAACAGGACGTAATGGTTTATGTCTATCATCTAGTAAAACAGCGCTATCTCTAAAACATGTAAAAGAAACACCTTTAACTCGTTTCATCAATTCTGGATTTTTTTCTGATAATGCTTTAGTTACCTCACACATATGTTTCCAATAAAATTCAACATCTTGTTCAGCATAGCCTGGCTTTGTTGAAAAATATGCTGGATTATAATGATACTGTTCACACGCTAATGTTTGGCCACTTTGATCAAAAATAATTGCTCTTACACTTTGTGTACCAAAATCCAGTGTGACTACTAAATCTTCTTTTGCCATTTAAAACACCTCTACTTTTTAATGCAATAAATCAATTTTATACCTACATACTAAATTATCAAAAAAACTTAGCCTTTTAGCAAGATAAATTTATAATTTATATTATTTAACAATATTTATATATTTAATTATCGGAAGAATATAAATCTATTTTAAGAAAATAAACACGTGTCCAACTTGCGACCAAAATCTTTTCTACTATCTTCATTACATCCACAATGAGAATAATTAAAAGAAACAATAGAAATAGTCAATAATAGATTTTATATTATTTTATTAAGACAAATTATAAATAAATCGAACAACACGTTAAATAACTCTTCAAAAACACATAATGAAATATTGCTAAATTTTTGTAAATAACATTAACGATTCCACTATACATTTTATGTTAGGTGTTACTTTCGTAAGTTTTTATTTTTTTTTATTAATATCTATGATATTATTTTTGTGTAGTAAAATTCTACTCTAGTTTTTTTATGCTAGAAAATAGGAGGAAAAAAGAATGTCAAAAAAGTATGTTTATCACTTTAAAGAAGCTTTCGGATTAGGTAAAGAACTTCTAGGTGGTAAAGGTGCAGGTCTTGCAGAAATGACACACATTGGTGTCCCAATTCCACAAGGCTTCACTGTCACAACAGAAGCTTGTACTCTTTATTATGATAGCGGCAAACAATTACCAGATTACTTAGTTGAAGAAATCTATAATGCAATTGCAGCTGTTGAAAAAGAAACAGGCAAAAATTTCGGTGGTAACACAAACCCATTATTAGTTTCAGTTCGTTCAGGTGCTAGAGTTTCTATGCCTGGTATGATGGATACTATTTTAAATTTAGGTTTAAATGATACTACTGTTGAAGTATTAGCTAAAGAAACAAATAACGAAAGATTTGCTTACGATAGCTACCGTCGTTTCATTTTAATGTTTACTAACATTGCTAAAGGTCATCCAAGAACAGATATGGATAAAATGTTAGAAGACTTAAAAGAAGCTAATGGTTACAAATTAGATACAGAAGTTACAGCAGAACAATTAAAAGAATTAGTAGCTAAATACAAAGCTTACTATAAAGAAGTCTTTGGTGAAGAATTCCCTTCAGATCCAAAAGTACAATTAATCGAAGCTGTTACAGCTGTTTTCCGTTCATGGGATAACCCACGTGCTAACGTCTACCGTATGATGAATGGTATTCCTTATTCATGGGGAACTGCAGTTAACGTCCAATCAATGGCTTTCGGTAACAAAGGTGAAACATCAGGTACAGGTGTTGCTTTCTCAAGAGACCCAGCAACTGGTGAAAACAAAATTTCAGCTGAATACTTACCAAATGCACAAGGTGAAGACGTCGTTGCAGGTATTCGTACTCCATTACACATTGATGAACTCAATGCTCGTATGCCAGACGTTTACAGACAATTCGTTGAAACAATTAAATTAATGGAACACCATTACAGAGATATGCAAGATATGGAATTCACTGTCGAAGATGGTAAATTATATTTCTTACAAACACGTAATGGTAAAAGAACACCAGCTGCTGCTTTAAAAATCGCTTGTGATTTAGTCGATGAAGGCTTAATTACAGAAGATGAAGCAGTATGCCGTATTGATGCATTATCATTCGATAAATTATTATTACCTAACTTTGTTAAATCTGAATTAGACAAAGCTACACCAATCGCTTCTGGTTTACCAGCAGGTCCAGGTGCAGGTACAGGTAAATTAGCTTTCACTGCTGAAGACGCAGAAGCTAGACACCAAGCAGGTGAAAAAGTTGTTCTTGTCCGTGCTGAAACATCTCCAGAAGACTTAATCGGTATGGTCGCTTCAGAAGCAATTTTAACAATGCGTGGTGGTATGACATCACATGCTGCTGTTGTTGCTCGTGGTATGGGTAAATGCTGTGTTACAGGTTGTTCTGCAGCATTAATCGATGAAGAAGCAAAAACATTAACAATTGATGGTGTTGTTTATACAGAAAACGATACAATCTCAATTGATGGTTCAACAGGTAAAGTATATGTTGGAGAAATCAAGAAGGAATTACCAGACTTATCAGCAGGTTACTTTGGTAGATTAATGAGCTGGGTTGATAGAGCAAGAACATTAAAAGTTCGTACAAACGCTGATACTCCTCGTGATGCAAAACAAGCTAAAGAATTCGGTGCTGAAGGTATTGGTCTATGCCGTACAGAACATATGTTCTTCGATAAAGATAGAATCTTCTCAATGAGAAAAATGATTTTAGCTGATAACGTTGAAGATAGAAAAGCTGCACTTGCTGAATTAGAACCAATGCAACAAAAAGACTTCGAAGGTTTATACGAAATCATGGGTGAAATGAATGTTAACGTTCGTTTATTAGATCCACCTCTACATGAATTCTTACCACAAGAAGAAGATAAGATTGAAGAATTAGCTGTTGCTACAGGTAAAACTGTTGCTCAAGTTAAAGCTCGTATCGAAGAATTACATGAATTCAACCCAATGATGGGTCACCGTGGTTGTAGATTAGCAGTTTCATATCCTGAAATTTGTGAAATGCAAACAACAGCTATCATTAAAGCTGCAATTAATGTAAGCAAAGCAAAAGGATTAAAGATTGAACCAGAAATTATGGTACCACTTGTCCTTGATGTCAAAGAATTAAAATTTGTTAAGAATATTATCACTTCAACAGCTGATAAATTAATTGCTGAAGCTGGAGTTAACATGACTTACCATGTTGGTACAATGATTGAAATTCCACGTGCTGCATTATTATCAGATGAAATCGCAAGTGAAGCAGAATTCTTCTCATTTGGTACAAATGACTTAACACAAATGACATTTGGTTTCTCACGTGATGACGCAACTAAATTCTTACCTGACTACTACGATAACAAGATTTTCGAAGAAGATCCATTTAAGACTTTAGATCAAAACGGTGTTGGTAAATTAGTCAATATGTCAGTTAAATTAGGTCGTTCAACAAATCCACATTTACACGTTGGTGTATGTGGAGAAACAGGTGGCGAACCTCACTCAATCGAATTCTACCACAATGCAGGATTAGATTACGTTTCATGTTCACCATTCCGTGTACCTGTTGCTAGATTAGCTGCTGCACAAGCTGCTATTAAAGCAAAAAGTGCTAAATAATTAACTATTATAAATTAAATGAGATAGCCATAAGCTATCTCATTTTTTTATACTTCTTAATTATGTTTGAAGCACTACCATCGTCTATAACTTTTATATTATATTTTTCTATAAAATCTAGTGCTTCTTGATATCCTTTATCGTGAAAATGAAGAGGGTCATGAGCATCACAACCTATTAAAACTTTAGCATTCGTTTTAGCTACGACTTCCCAAAATTTATAAAAAGGATATTGATATCTATCATGATTTTTAAAACCAAAACCTCTTCGTATTCCACATAAATTTATTTCTAGGAAGACATCGTTTTTAATAGCTACTTCACAAATTTTATAAGCTATTTCTTCACAATATTCATCCCACTCATTTTCATAACCTACAAAACAAATATCTGGATGTGCAAAAATAGAAAATAATCCTGTTTCCATAGCTTTTGTCACTGTTTCAAGATATTTATTTATTTCACTTCGAGTGTGGCAATCAAAAAATGAAGTTCCTATCTTATTATCTATGGTCCAATCGAAATGTTGCCCTAAAATCAAATAATCAATTTTATTAGATTCAATTAATTCTTTATAGTAATCAATATATGGTGGAAAATATTCTGCTTCAAAACCTACATAAATATTAATATCTTTTTTATATTTTTCTTTTAAATTATTAATCGAGAAAATATAGTCGTCTAAACAAGAATAATCTCCTCTAATACCTTGTTGAGTTATACCTTTTAAAAAGACATGATCAGAAAAACCTAAATCTTTAATTCCTGCTTTAATAGCTTCTATTACATATTCTTCATCTTCACCGACTGCATGTCCACAACGTTTCGTATGAGTGTGATAACAATACTTCATATAAATCACCTAACCTAATGGTTATTATACTACTTAAATTTATTTTCTTTAAGTATAGGTTCTGCTCTTTCTATTACAAAGGTGTTTTTCTCTATATTTTTATCAATAGTAGATCCTGCTGCAACATAAACATTATCGCTTATTTTTATAGGGGCTATTAAATTCACATTTGATCCAATAAAACAATTATTTCCGATAGTTGTTTTATTTTTATCTTCTCCATTATAATTACAAGTTATTACTCCTGCTCCTATATTTGTTTGTTCTCCAATATATGTATCACCAATATAAGATAGATGAGGTATCTTTGAATATTTGCCAAGTTTTACATTTTTAAGTTCTATAAAACTACCAACTTTATTAAATCCATCTTGATATATATTATCTCTAAGAAAGGCAAAAGGTCCTATTATTGAATTACACCCTATAATAGCATTATTAATAATGCAATTCTCATTAATGATTGTATTATCCTTTATAATTGAATTACCTTTAATAATGTTATTTGATTTAATGATTACATTTCTTCCTACTTTTACGTCACTTCCAATTGTAATAGATTTTTTGTTAATAAAAATAGTATCTTGTTCATGTTGTATTTTCTTTATATTAAAACTAGAGATTGTCTCTTCAATTAAAGAAACATCACTAGGATAATTTAATCCATATAATTTATTATCATATAAATAAAAGGAAGTTTTTATATTGCAATCATTTATAAGGGAAGTTATTCCGTATTCATGATTAGTTGGTTTAATTTTTAAAATATTCGTTAATAATGTTTCTTTATTAATCAAATAGACCCCAGCATTTAGTAATTTAGATTTAATTTTATTACTTCTTTTTTGATTCAATACTTTTAATTTAAAGAATACTCTTTTAATCTCTCCATATTCTTTTTGTACATCATCTTTAAAACAAATAAATGATAGTTGTGCCTTACTTATTCTTTTTTTATTGATGAGATTAATAATTACTTCTTGATCATAAATTGGTGTATCTCCATTAATAATTAAAAATTCCTCACATTCTATATCTTTTAAATTATTAATAAGTTCTTTTAAACATCCTCCTGTTCCAGAATATTCTTTTTGAATAAAATATTTAGCTTTTACTCCAACTTTATCTTTAATAAATTTATAATTATTAACATTACAAATAATATAAATATCAAAAATATTGTTTGCCATTAATGCATTAATTGTATATAAAATTAGAGGTTTATCTATAACATTACAAAGTACTTTGCATTCATAATAGTGGTTATTAAAGCGCGATCCTCTACCACCAGATAGAA
>JAXFTN010000010.1:0-2190 GCA_034176765.1 Bacilli bacterium
AGGCCTGTTTATCAAAACAATTAGCGAGCTACTGATTTCTCATTGTAATATCTACACGAATCTACTATAATAATTCTTTTATAAATCGTTTTTTAAGGAGTATCACATCAACATTGTAAAAACTCTATGCAATTACCATTAATGTCCAAAAAACCATGTTCTCCACCTTCACTCATAAAGTATTCTATTTTATTATCTATAGTAACACGTCCCAATTGATAATATTTCAACGGTATTACAAGATTTCCAGAGTAATCTATAGCCCCAACTCTATATGACTGAAAATTTTGAACCATTATTCTGCCATGCCCCATATGTCCTAACCAGCGATATTGTAAAGGTACTATTACATGACCCTTTGTATTAATCACTCCCCATTTATAATCTTTGCATACGCAAATTAAACCTTCTTCTATATCGCTTACCTTATCATATTGACATGTAATAATCTCTTCACCTTCCTTGTTAACGAAACCTATTTTTTCATTATCTCCTACAACTTCCAACAAACCGTACTGGAATTCATATTTATTATGTCGAAGATACTTGCAAGGTATTATCTCATGGCCATCTTCATCTGTAAAACCAATAAAAGTTTTACTCATTAGTTTGCGTTTTACCCGAAATAAAGATGACTCATTGGTTATCCATCCTTGTTCTACTGAATCATACAAATTCTGCCAATTCTTCATATCATTTATAATTTTATATTTTGAAATTCTCCCACACACATTAGTGGACTTTGATTTGAGTTAGATGAAAATCCAACATAGGTCATTACTGGATTTGTTCTATATAAGAATTCTAAAGTATATATACATTCAGAATAAATATCTCCAGAAAGAATATCACAATCCCATGCAAATTCCAAATCATCTAACTTACTACAAGATGAAAAATCTGACATGAATGGAATCTGCATTTCATATCTTTCCCACCAATAGTATACAACACCATTATAATCAAACACAACATAGAAAACCTTAAATTTTCCATGGGACATGACTCCTATTTTTGCTTCATTCCGCTCTTTAGCTTCATTAAACAAAACCTGAACTGCATTGCGAACTATATGAATTTTCCTATCAATACAACTTTCCTTGTTAGCTTTTTTAACAGCATCACCTAAAAAACCACCATTATTAAATGGATATATATTCATATCTTCTATATGAAAATAGTTCCCATATTCTTTCATGATTCTTTATATCAAAATTATTATCCTGCATAAAAGACCTGTATTGTATTTCCTTCCAAATCCATAAATCCACGCACTGAACCTTGTAAATATTCTATACGATTACCTGACATAATATCAGAAATCCCATCATATATACAAGATGTAATCTGATTCCCTCTGTAATCAATTAATCCATATTTTCCATTTAATTTAACACAGATGCGATTTTGCCCCATAACACTTGCATAATCATATTTAAAACTAATTATGATATTACCCTTAGTGTCAATACATCCACATTTTCCATTGAGTCGTGTTCCTGCTAAGTTATCATGATAAATAATCGATTTATCATACTTGCATGGAACTATGACCTGGCCAACACTGTTTATCGCACCCCATTTTCCATCCTTTTCAACAGTTGCTAACCCACAGTAGAATCTATCTTCTGCAAAATCATAAATACAAGGCACAACTTCTCTTCCCTCCTCATTAATATAACCCCATTTACCATTACATTGTACACATGACAAAGGTTGACCATTGAAGAAACCTAAGATATTTTGATATTTACAAGGTATAACTTCTTGTCCTGATTTGTCGACTAAACCACAACAAGTATCATACTCATACCCATTAACAATTTCATACTCCCAAATACGACGAAATCCTTTTTCATCAACTTTATCTTCTATTCTTTTCATTTTTAATTATTTTCTATTATTTAAATATCAATATTTATTGCCATCTGTTCTTAACACAACACCCCCAAAAAAAATTCTATTCTTTTTTAATAGATTTAAATGGCTCAGAACATATTAAAGGAGATTGATTTGGATCAGTAGCAAAAATCAAGTAACTTACTGCATGATCACACCATGGGAAAAATTCCAGTCCGCTTCTAATTCGGGTTGAATATTCATACATATCCCACCAATAGAACCATCGTTTCCCTTGATAATAAAACGCTTTTACAATACATTTCTTAGAAGAAGAAAGACACACATTGT
>JAXFTN010000011.1:0-2174 GCA_034176765.1 Bacilli bacterium
CTCATTTGTTTTTTTCCTTTCTGCATCTTTGATGCTATCTTTTTTTATCTAGGCAAGATTTACAAATTCCTGTGAATAAAATCTCATGATTATCCGTTTGGAATCCTTCTGGAAGAACAATAGTATCTTCTAAATGATCAGGAGTTTTTATTGTGACATCAAAGATTTTTCCGCATTCATTACATCTTGCATGATAATGTGAAATAATTATATGGTCAAAACGATCGACATCGCCTGGTAGGGTGATTTTTTTGATTAGATTATCATCAGCCAAACTACGAAGATTACGATAGACAGTAGATTTACTAATATGCGGATATTTTTCATGAATATAGTCATAAACTGTTTCACTAGTTACATGACAAGCAAGTTCATTAACAGCATTTAAGATAATCTCTTTGTGAATCGTATTTCGTTTCATCGTTTTCTCCTTATTAGTAATCATTCCTAATTAATTATAATTCTTAATAATAAAAAATTCAATTATATTGATTAAATTATTTTGAAATTTATTTTTCAAAAGTAAATGAATATTCATCCCAACACAATTTTTAATAATATATATCATTTACATACTTTTTTGCATTATTAATAGCTATATCATTTTTAACAATATATCCATCCGCACTAAATGATAAAAGCAATATAATTTTTACCAATTAGGAGTGAAGACAAAAAATTAGAATACCGCTATCATTATTTATACAAAACGTTTCTTTACTATTTTATAAATAGGAATTTAACTAACTAATTTTATACCAATAAATAATTGTTTTAATTACGAGGAAATATTATTATGCTAATTTTCTTGAAAAATATTGTTATATTTTTCAAGAAAAAAAGGACCAAAAATTGGCCCCTATGATTAGTAAAATAATTCTTTAACTAATATCAATTATATTTAGGTAAACCTAGTTTAGTTATTCATGTAAATCTAGAACAAGCAAATAACAATTCCAAGATTTCATATAACTCAAGGCACTACTATGCTTCTAATGGTTTTAGGCCAATAAAGTCAGGATTTGCCCACGGAAATTCTGGATCAGTGCTAAACCAGAAAAATTCTATTTCAAACTTGTATTGAATTCCATTAATTTCTACAGTTATTTTATTAATAAATTCAATAGCGTCATTCTTAGTATGAAAACTATTACCAGTACTTAATATTGAATCTAAAACTGATCTATTGCAAAGGAAACAAAAAGTATAAAGCATTGTACCCTCATCATACTCAGGTAAAACGCCATAATCAACAGAATCAGACCATCTATACCGCGTATCTTTATCATCAATTTTTATGTCAATATCTGGATTTCCTTTCAAGAAAAGAGTAATTGAAATATCGTAATCTTCAAAATCACCACCAGTATAATTACCATCAGGGCCATAAGGGCATGCATTAAAATCACCGCTTAAAAACTCTATCATTTCGACATATCTTGTTTCGGTTCTAGTAATTAACAAATCATTTCCACTCAAATAATAATCATAACTAATCTCAACATTTGAGCGTTCAGTAATCCAATATCCATCTTCATTTGAAGGGTTACCATTTACCTTAATGTTGCTGATATTAGTATCTTTAGTATCCACATTAAATTTACTATAATTCAATTCTTTTTCAAAAACATTAAAAGTATATGCATCGTCATCCATTTTATATATTTTTAATTCATTATTACCTAAATCTGTAGACTTAGTTTCTTTTGATTGAAATTTTTCATGACCAGCCAATCGAACATCTACAACCTTAAATGAATTAATAGCATCTTCAGATGTTGTTCGAATACTATATGTACGCTCATATCTATCTGAAGACCCCCATCCAACTACTGAAGTACCATCAGCTTCTCTTTGAATCGGTTTCCAAGCGCCGCTTCCATCAGTATCACTTAGCCATATTTTTGAATCTCTATCATCACAAGTAATCCTTATATCATCAATACTATAAGCTTCTGGGTTATCTAATTTAATTGTAAAAGTAATATCTGTTTGAGAACGATAAATTATTGCATAATTAGCATTTGTTTTATCATCAGTATTACTTAATAATGAAACATTACGAGAATAATTATTTTCGTGTTCTTTTTTGCTCTGTAGAGGTGTTATAGATTCTTCATTTACACTAATACTTTGAATCTTTACTGAATTTTCAACCTTTGAATTACTACAAG
>JAXFTN010000012.1:0-31925 GCA_034176765.1 Bacilli bacterium
CAATGGCAATACTTTTTATAATAGTTGAACAAGCTCCATAAGTTCCTATAAAAGAAAATGGATAATTCTTGGCTACATAATTTGAAACAGCCAGTTGATTAGTTAAATCTCCACCTATTAACATATTGATATTCTTATATGGAATCTTCGCCCTATTTAAAGCATAAGTGATTGCTGTTTTAGACATTAAAACTTCGCCATCTTCAAATGTTTTACATCCGGCATAACTATTTTTAAATTGCTTATCTAATAATGCGCCTAAAGGACCTTTACCTTCTTTCTTACCTCCACAACTTCCATAACCTTGTATATATACATTATGTAATTCAACTGAGTAAGCCATTATAATACTCCTAATAAACTTAAGAAATAACAAATTAATCCATAGAAAAATGCCGATATTACTCCATAAGCAATAACACTTCCAGCTAGATTAAAAACTTTACTTCCAAAGCCAAAAATAGGGCCTTCGAAACGCGCTTCAATAGATGAAGAAATCATAGCGTTAGCAAATCCTGTAGTTGGAAGAAATATTCCTGCGCCTAATTTACTAGCTAATTTTTTATAAGCCCCTGTAATTGTTAATATTGCAGTAATAAAAACAACAGTCATAAATAAATAATATATACTTTCTTTTTCATCAACACCAATTAATGTATTAAAAACAAAAAAGAGAAATTGTCCAATAAGTCCAACTAATCCACCACCCAAAAATGCAAAAAGAATATTTTTAAATCTAGGTGTATTAGGTTTACAATTATCAACAATTTCTTTATATCTAGATAAATTCATGACATTAACCTCTAGCATTATTTTTTACTAGAAGTTTTAACTTATTCATTAAGTTATTAAATTTCTTAATTTTAAAATAACTTTTTTTTCAAATCGTGATACTTGAACTTGAGAAACATGAAATCTTTTAGCTAATTCATTTTGCCTAATTTCATCAAAATAACGAAGTTTTATAAACAATCTTTCTTTATTATTTAACTTAGACAATGCATAATTTAAATCAATATTATTCAATATTTTGTCTTTTTCTTCAGTTCCAATTAAATCGAGTGGACAAAGGTTTGAGTCATTATAAGGATTATTTATTGATACTACATCTAAAGCCTGATGAGCTTCGATAGCAAGGATAATTTCGTCTTCTTGAAAAGAAGAATTTTCTTTAATATCTTGAATAGTGATATTTCTTCCTAATTCATTTTCTAGCTTAGTTTCAATACATTTGATTTCTCGATAAATTTCTTGATTTTTTCTTGAAATTTTTATCAAACCATTTTCGCGAAAATGTTTTCTAATTTCTCCTAAAATTAGTGGAACAGCATAAGTCGAAAATTTAGTATTATAATCAAAATTAAACTGTTGAATAGCTTTTATTAATCCTAATGTACCAATGCTCAACAAATCCTCTTTATCTTCTTGCTTAATTAAATAACGTTTTAGTAATGCTGCAACTAATGGTCTATTGTTTTCTATACATTCAAATAATGCTTCTTTATCACCTAGTTGAGCCTTCCTTATTAAATCATCATTGAGGATTTGCAATTCCATAGTTATCTTGCAAACTACTTATAAACTCTTTTTTAATAAAAATTTTTGTCCCCATATCAACCACTGACCTTATTGAAAATTCATCTGATAATGCTTGAATAATAGTTAATCCCATACCTGCTCTTTCTAAATCAGGTCTAGTTGTAAATTTAGGCTTTAAAGCATCTTCAATATTTTCAATACCAATACCATAATCGATTATTTCCATTTCTAAGCAAGAATCAAGTAAGGAACATTTAATTGTAATTTCTTTTGAAGCGTCAAGTTTATAGCCATGAATTATAGCATTACTAACAGCTTCAGAGACAATAGTTTTAACTTCTGCTATTTCATCTAATGATGGATTAAGTATCGATATAAAAGAAATAACTGCTGTTCTTACAAATGATTCATTACTTAAGGAAGCATTAAAACGAAGTTCCATTTTGTTCATATTTTTACCTTTACCTTTCTTTTAAATGTTTCTATATCTTGATACTCGGATAATATGGAAAATAAACCTGTCATTTGAATAATCTTTCTTGTATATGGAGTAAGACCTGTTATTCCACAAATACCACCAATTCTACGAATTTCATTATACCTACCTAATATAAGTCCTATTCCAGAACTATCTAGAAAGGATAAATTTGAAAAATCCCAAAGTATTGATCGCACATAATATCGATCAATCTCTTCTAAAATCAAGGACCGATATGACATCACTCTTAGTGAATCAAGATCACCGGAAATTGATATAATTATGCCATCTTCAAATGGAGTAATCTTTATTTTACTTTCCATTATTTTCCTCCTTAATCCGTATACTAGCACAATAAAAAAATGTCGTTTTTATATTCGACATTTTTTTGCAAAACTTCTAAAAAAAAGATTCGACAAAAACTTTTAATTTATACTATCAAATTTAAAATAAATTCTCCTAAAAAATTCCAAAAATCTAGACTTTCAACATTGTGATTTACATATAAATCAAAGTAATAACAATCATTATTAAGTTTATTTTTTAAGATTAATTTTCCAACAATTTCATTTTCACAAATTGGTGCATATGTTTTATTAAGCTCAACTTCATATAGAATGTCTTCTTCTTTTACATCATTATCAACTACAATAATAACTTCTTTATTTACTAATATATCTGTTAATTCTTCTTTTGATTTTTTAAATGCATACGACAATATTACATCATTATTAGCAAACAAAACTATTGCTTTTAATTTACTAAAACCATAATTCAACAATATTTTTGTGTCACAAGTTCTTTCTTCTTTTGTTTTTTCATTCATAACTACAGAGATTAGTCGAACATTATTTCTTTTTGCTGTTGCAGTTAGGTTATAATTAGCCAAATTTGTATAACCTGTTTTTAGTCCATCTAAACCATCATATACACCTAGTAGTTTATTTGTGTTTACAAGCCAAAAAGGTGAAGATGTATCTTCTCTTAAATACGCTTCTTTTAACCTCGTATATTGAAATAATGTCTCTCCAAACTTTACTAATTCACAAGCTAATATACTCATATCATAACAACTTGAATAATGTTCTTTATCATCAAACCCAGTACAATTTTTAAAGTTAGTATTTTCCATACCTAACTTCTTAGCTTCTTTGTTCATGGCTTTTACAAACATATCATTACTTCCATACATATGCTCACCTAAGGCAGCGATAGCATCATTAGCAGAGTTTATGCAGACAGCTTTAAATAAATCATCAACTGTCATTTCTTCACCAACTTTTAAATAAATTTGTGTTCCTCCCATTGATGCTGCATATTCTCCACAAGTTACTTTATCTTCAAAATGTAAACTGCCCTTTTCTATAGCTGAAAGCACTAAATACATCCCCATCATTTTAGTCATTGATGCTGGATAATGTTTCTCATGCATATTACTTTCATAAATAATTTTTCTAGAAGATGCTTCAACAAGAATTACAGAGGAAGAATATAAATTTAATTCATCACTATTTGTCGTTTCTTTAGGTGCAAATCTAAAAGTATTAAACAATAATAGTAAACATAAAAAAAGTTTATACATATATTTACCTCGCTAAATAATATGCATAAACTTAATTCTTATGATATTAAACTACATTTTGATAACTTTATGAACTATTGGTGTTACATCAACTTTTTCTTTACTTAGTTTGAATGAATTATGAATATCTTCAATAATTGAATCATAATTATCTATATTTGTGTAAACATCACATAATTTATCACCAATATTAACTTTGTCACCAACTTTTTTACTTAATACAATACCAGCTGAAGGATCAATAATATCTTCTTTAGTTGCTCGACCAGCACCTAATCGCATTGCAGATTCTCCTATTTCTAAAGCATCTATACGACATACATAGCCTTCTTCTTTTGCTATTACTTCAATATGATTTTTAGATACTGGGAACTTTTCAGGATGTTCTAAATAAGAAACATCTCCACCTTGTGCACCAATCATTTGTTTTAATTTCTCAAATGCACTTCCATCAGCAATTACTTTTTCTAACATTCTTCTAGCTTCTTCTTCATTTTCAGCAATATGTGCTTGTACTAACATTATAGAACCAGCAGCTAAACATAGCTCAACAAAATCATGTGGGCCGTGTCCTTTTAATGTATTAATTGCTTCTTTAACTTCTAAATTATTACCTATAGCTAGACCTAAAGGTTGATTCATATCTGTTAAAATAGCACGTGTATCACGATTTAGTTCATCACCAATTTCTACCATAGTACGTGCTAATTTTTCTGCATCTTCGATTGTTTTCATAAATGCACCAGTACCAAACTTAACATCTAATAGAATAGCATCACTACCTGAAGCAAGTTTTTTAGACATAATTGAAGAAGCAATCAATGGAATAGATTCAACAGTTCCAGTAACATCTCTTTAAGCATATAATTTTTTATCTGCAGGAACTAAATCACCAGTTTGTCCAATAATAGCTAATCCATAATTATTAACTTGTTTAATAAAATTATCTCTAGAAATAGCAATTGAAACACCAGGAATTGATTCTAATTTATCTAATGTTCCACCAGTATGACCTAAACCACGACCTGACATTTTTGCTAATTTTGCTCCACATGCAGCAACCATTGGCCCTAAAGCAAGAGATGTCTTATCTCCAACTCCACCTGTAGAATGTTTATCAACTTTAACTCCTTTAATTGATGATAAATCAATAACATCACCACTATGTAACATAGCATCGGTTAAAACACCAATTTCTTTTTTTGTCATGCCATTAAAGACAACTGCCATTGTGAAAGCAGATGCTTGATAATCAGGAATTGTTCCATCCACATAACCATTAACAAAAAATCTAATCTCTTCAGGTGTTAATTCTTTGTTTTCTCTTTTTTTAATAATAATGTCTAACATTCTCATAAACGTTACCTCGCTATAATATTATACAATAATTTATATATATTTAAAAAGAAAATTAAATCACATTATTGATAATATTTACACGAGACTTTTTAAATATGATATGATATTTAAGAGGTAAAAGAATGGATTTTGCAGAACATTTAAAAAAATATCTTTCTTCAAATGAAATTGATGAATTAATTTCATCTTTTAATGATGAAGATGAACATGCACTTTTGTTAAATACTGAAAAGATTTCTCCAGAATCTTTTATTAATATGTATCCTAATGTTATACCTCATCCAATTGTAAAAAACGGTTACTTATATAACAAGGATGAATATCCTTTTGGTAAAAATTATATGCATGATGCTGGCGTTTATTATCTTCAAGAACCAAGTGCCATGATTGTAGCTAGTTTATTAAATCCAAATGAAAATGATATAGTCCTAGATATGTGTGCTGCTCCAGGTGGAAAAACAATACAGAGTAGCCTATTAATGAAAAATGAAGGTCTTATAATAGCAAATGATCTTTCTTATACTAGAGCAAAAGCTTTATCAAGTAATGTAGAAAGAATGGGAAGGAAAAATATAATTGTTACAAGTATTGACTTGCATAAATTAAATAATTCGTACAATGGTAAATTTACAAAAATTATTCTTGATGCTCCTTGCTCTGGCTCTGGTATGTTTAGAAAAGATCCAAAATTTATACAAGATTGGACTTACGAAAAAGTTTTAAAATGTTCTCAAACTCAAAAAGAATTAATCGATTTGGCATTTGAATTTTTGAAAGAAGATGGAATTTTAGTATATTCCACATGTTCTTATTCATATGAAGAAAATGAAGAAATCATAAAGTATGCACTAGATAAATATCAGGATTTAGAAATATTACCAATTCAAGATAACAATTATTTTAAATCATATCAAAATCTAGGAATTCATCTTTTCCCATCTTATTTTAAAGGAGAAGGACATTATATTTGCCTTCTTCATAAAAAAGGCAATTCAATATCTTCGTCATTACCAATATGTAAAAATAAAATAAAGATTTCAAAAGATTTATTAAATTTCTTAAAGCAATATAATCTAGATTCAGACAATATAATAGACTTTAATAATTCTATTTTCTATCAACCTTTTAATATCGATTTATCAAATATTCCAACTTTGAGAAATGGATTAAAAGTATGTGAAATCAATAAAAACAATATTACTCCTGACTATGCATTAAGTCATTATCTAGATAGTCATAATTCAATTGAATTAACTGAGACACAAAAAGATTTATATTTGCATGGCGAAACTTTTTCTATTGATAAAAAATTAAATAATGGTTTTTATGTTGTTTCTTATAATCATATAAATTTAGGATTTGTAAAATATATTGATGGTACCCTTAAAAATCACTATCCTAAAGGGTTAAGACATTAAAAAATTCATGTGTGATAAATCAAATGACTTATCATTACATGATTTTTTTAATTTTTGGATTTAATTCTTTAATTAATTTAGGTTCTAAATCTCTAAGACGTTTATGTTCTTCTTTAACTAATTCTTCAACATGCTTTGCTAATTCAATTGAAGTCATATCTTTATATTCTTCATAAGTAATCGGTTTTAAAAAAGAAAATTGAATTGGATAATATTTCATTTTAACTCTATTATCAAATATTCTCCAAGTGCCTGATAAAGCAACAGGAATAATTGGTTTTTTTGAATTTATTGCAAGTTTAAAAGTTCCATATTTAAATTCATCAATATCAAAATTCTCTAATCTACTTCTTGTACCCTCTGGAAAAACTGTCCAAGATTTGTTACCTTCTTCTAAATCTTTTGTAACTCTTTTAATTACTTTCAACGATTGCCTTAAATCGTCTCTTTTCATGAATTCACCATCAATAATTTGAATAGCTTGACATACAAAAGGCATCTTTTTAGCTTCATATTTAGAAATAAAAGAAAGTGGTTGTTCCAAAATCATAATTTGAATCAATGGGTCAAATACGCTTTGATGATTAGGGGTAAATAAATATTGCTCATTAGGATCAACATTTTCTAATCCAGTAACATAGATTTTCATATTTAATCTTTGTCCTAATTCAAACAATAAATTTCTCAATTTTTTATATCTCAACTCTATTGGTCTTTTTTCAGGATGTTTAGCAAAGCGAAGCATCCAACCAAAAAAGTTTTTTATTACAAACCAAGCATTTTTAAATACAATAACTAAAAACTTCATTCGAACACCTCACATTTAAATAATATACCACTATGTAAAATAAATTAAAATAAATTTGTATTTTTAGGTGGTGGTAACAAATATTCAAGAGCCTCAACTAAAATATAGGCTCCTATATCATCATCGGACTCAATACGTCCTTTTATTGATACAAAAGATCCTTCAGAAAGACGTGTCATTTCATTATTTGACAAACGATTCCAATAAACACAAGGAATATCTTCAAATTTAACATCATTTGAATTTCTTCTTTTTAAACTATCAATACGAATTATACGTACATTATCTCTAATTTTAGAGCCCAAAAAACCATTTAGCCATACAAAACTTGCCATAATATTTTCTCCTTTATGGTAAGTATAAAGGAATAATTTTTTAAAATAGTCTCAAATTAGTCTCATTTTTTAACAACAATAACAAGAGTTAAAGGATTAATCATTAATGATTGTGAATATAATTCATCTTTCATAATACCAGCTTCATTATATAAGACTTGATAATAGTCACCTAAATCATAATAAGTAGTTTTATAACTTGGATTAATAATTATTTTAAATTCAGAATAAGGTTTAATTAGTTCTTTATTGATATATTTAATAACTAATCCACAGTTATCAATATTCTCGAATTCAATGCTATTTTTAATTAATTCAGCATCACTAATTCTTAAAAAATCAAATTGTTTTCTAATCTTAATACAGTCATTAATGCTTTTAACCATCCATTTACGATCTTCCATTTTAGAATAGTCAAATTGATTAAAACGATCACCAAGATTATATGTATTATGTTCACCAAATTTAGATAAACCAATTTCTTGACCCATATGAATAAAAGGTACACCATGAGATAAAAGAACAACTTGAGTAATTAAAGAAACTCTTTTTAATTTTTGTCGTGGACTATCAAATTTATTAGTTACATCAATTTTATCAAATATAGTTTCATTATCATGACATTCTACATAATTAATTGAAAAATTGGCATTACTAAATTTTTGATTAAAACAATAGTTTGTACATGTACCTAGTAAAGCATATTTGAAACCTTCAAAGAATGATTCATCTCCAGTTAAAAAACCTTTTTCTGACATATCATCCATTGAACGGCCTTTAACAATATCACGATATACATCATTAAAATGTGCAATTTTAGGTGTCTTTTCATAATTGAAGATAGTAGCTCTATTAGAAGAAGGTAATATTGAAGGCATATCCCATCCTTCACCATAGAACATTAATCCTTCTTTGATTTTTAAACATTCTTCTACTATTGCATTCATAGTATCAATATCAATTAAGCCCATCAAATCAAAACGGAACCCATCAACATTGTATTCTTTAATCCAAAATTTACATGAATCAACAATAAATTTAGAACACATTTTACGTTCGCTTGCAAGTTCATTTCCACAGAAAGAACCATTAGATAAAACACCATTTTTATCTCTTCTAAAATAATAATTAGGAGTTAATTTTTCAAAAGCTGATAAATCGACTTCATACATATGATTATAAACTACATCCATATTTACCTTGATTTTATTAGCATGTAATTTATCTACTAATTGTTTAAATTCATTAACACGGCAATATGGATCATTTGGATTAGAAGAATAACTACCTTCTAAAACATTATATTGTGCTGGATCATAACCCCAATTGTATTTTTTTGATGGGTCAAGTTCATCAATTGTCCAGAAATCTTCAACAGGTAAAAGTTGTAGATGAGTAATACCTAATTTAATTAGATGTTCTAAACCTACTAAAGCTCCATCACTACTAGTTCTATTTTCTTCAACTACACCTAAATATTTACCTTTATTCACAACATTAGTTTGAGGATAACTTGTTAAATCTCTTACAGAAGCTTCATAAATTATAGCATCTGTATATTGTTTTAATGGCTCTAAAGTTTTAGCTTTAAATTGATATGTTTTTGCAAAATCAATAACTGCAGAATATTCTGAATTAGCTGTTGAAGCTTTTGCATAAGGATCAGTTGAAACTCTTTTTATACCATTAATTGTTGTAGAAAACAAATATCTATAACCATCTAAATTACCTTTTACGACCGCTTTAAAAACGCCACAATCTTCTCTTGTCATCACATATTCTTTTAAAACATTACGTTTATTAATGATTTGTACTGTAGCAGTAGTAGCAAGAGGAGACCACAATTTAAAAATCGTTTCTTTTTTAGAATATGTAAAGCCTAAATCATCGCCATCATAAAAGAATTTTTCATCAATGATTTTCTCTGACATAATCATTGTTACATCAACAAATTCAATTTCATCTTGTATTTTAATTTTATAACTACCACCAAAAAGGAATGACTGTACGTGAACAATAAAAATATCAAAATTATCTTTTGATTCTTTCTTTTGTAATTCACTAGTTTCTATTTTTTCATCATTACACAAAATTTCAATGTGATTAATAAAATCGTGTAATGAATGATTAACACATAATTGAATTGTATTTATGTTCAAAAATTTTGCATGTAAATTATTACTCATTAATCAATACCACAGCTATAGCATATTCTCCATCATGAGAAATAGAAACATCATATTGTTTATCTCTAAATAATAAAATAGGACAATTATTAATATCATAAACAACAGAAATTTCTTTGAAATTAAGATCTTTGATTTTGCCATTGTTAGCCTTTATAAATGCTTCTTTTGAAGCAAATCTTCCTGCTAAGAATTCAGCTTTTTTTGTTCTTTTCTCGTAAATTTTATATTCTTCATTACTGAGAATTCTTTTAGCTAAATTATCCTTGTCTTCATACCTTGGGATATAACAAATATCAACACCTATTCCCATAGCTAATTTCCTTTCTTTGAAATAACATGAACACTTGGTAAGCCAAGTTTTATCTCATTTATTAATTTTAATACATCTTTATATTTTATGCTAGTAATTGCACTCAATCTTTCGAATAAATTTGATGAAATAGCATAATCACTAGCAAAATCCATACATACATTTTCAGGAAGAGTTAATGTTGATATAGCCATTCCTAAAATAAACTTCTTTTGACGCTCAAAAATTTCTTTTGAAACATATTTTTCAAGATTTTTCAAAATATCTTTAACTTGTTTAATAAAACGATTTGAATTCTTAGTGATTGTTTCAATAGTAAAAACTGCATAATCTTTACAAATAATAAACCCTCCATAAACTGGAGATTCAGATCCCTTATTTTCTCTTATTTCCTTACATAATTTTGCAGAATCCGTAAACAAAACATTTTCAGTAATTCCTAATAAAGCTAAAAACTCTGAATTTGTCATTTTGAATTTGTCTTTTAAAGCGAGTGGAATTTTAACTCCTATGCTATTAAGAGGAATTGGTACATCCATACTTGTATGTTTGTAATCTCTACTGATTTGAGATGATTCTTTTCTTTGTCCAAATTCAATATTGTGATTATATTGCTTATTGTTAATTTTCAATTTATTTAATTTAGATACTATATTTTTTGGTAAGTCACCAGCAATAATAAGCGTTAATTGATTCACATTATAAAAAGATTCAAATACTAGTTTTAAATGATTTAAAGTTGTTCTTTTAATATCTTTTTCATCTCCAACAATATCTTTATTGATATTATCAAAAACAAAAAGATTATTCAGTAAACCAGATGATAATCTATTATGTGGATCATCATATTTCATCTTCATTTCTTGAATTATAATATTTTTCTCATTCTCTACTTGTTCTTCTTTAAATTGTAAATTAGTTGTCATATCAAATAATATTTGAATACCTTTTAATAAATTTTTCGTACAACTAAAATAATAACAAGTGTAGTCAAATGTAGTATAAGCATTAGAATCACAACCTATTTCGCTAAGTAATTGAAAGGCATCTCCTTTTATAGTATCAAATAGACGATGCTCTAAAAAATGAGCAATTCCCGTAGGTATTTCTACTCCATCAATTGTTAATGGACAAATACGGCCACCAATAGGAGCAACAATACAAGCACTGTTACTTTTATATCCGGGTGTTCTTAATAAAATTGTTTTAAGGCCACTTTTCAATTTAACTTCTTCATAATCTATTCCATAATTATTCATGTTTTTTTATTCCTTTCACAACAGAGTAGCCAATATATTTTAGATTTTTTGATAAATCGTTAATGTTTTTCATAGATACTTTTTTTATATCTCTAGTTATTAGTTTATAATCAAATATTCTTCCGGTTAAAGTATAAGAAACTATAATTCTTAATAATCTACTAGGATCTTCATAAATTGTATCATGTGATGTTAAAAACATTTGTTTAGCAATTTTCAATTCTTCTTCTTTAAAAGTTAAATCTTCAATTAAAGTTCTAATACTTGTAATTGCTTCATCGATTTTATCATCGTTTACTCCTAACGTAATAAATAGCAGTCCATATTTAAAAGAAATATTGCTAAATATCGTATAACATAAACCACGATTTTCACGAATCTCTTTAAAGAGTTTTGATGTACCTGATTCACCTAACATATTAGAAAAAATTAAAGAAATCTTTTCATTTTTAAATAAATTTTTATCGAATTTATAGAGCATCAAAATTTGAGTCTGCTCTATATCTTTTTCTTTTATAACGCTTATTTCTTTATTTGTTGATATTTGTTCATAATTAATAACATCAAAAGAGTTTGTAATATTAAAACATTTTCCTAAGTTATCAATAGCTTTTTGTTTATCAATAATACCAACAACATAACAAGTAAAAGATAATGATTTAATAATTTCTTGAATATCATATATATCTTTAATTGAGACATTTTTAATTTCTTTTATTGAACCCGTTTTTTCAATGTTTATAGATAAATTTTTATCAATTGTTTCAAACATATTCTTTTTACAAATAAATGTTGGTTCATTAAGCCTATTTTTAATTGAATTTATACAAGAAACTTTTTCGAGTTCTAAAAACTTTTCTTTAAATCTTTTTTTATTATCGTCAAAAACAACATCCTTAACAAATGTACATGCACTTTCAAATAAAGATGAATCGTTAACAAAAGAATCATCAACAACAACAAACTGAATGTTAATATTAATTATATCTTGTTCAATTGTATGATAAATAGCCAGACGCAAACCATATAAATTCTCTTCTTGAGCAATTATTCTTTCTCTTGTTGGAAAAGAGGTGGTTCCATAAAAAGCTAATCGTTCAAACATTGTTAATTTAGCTAAATACTCTTTTTTTAATGGAAGTCTTGCATTAAGCAAAACAACGTTTTCTCGAAATTTTATATCATTAATATATTTAAAACTTTCTTTTTTTAGCATTAAAACTAATCCTTTCTTTTATTTACTTTACATTTACTAGCATTACCACCAGTAGTATTTTCAATAACAATACCTTCTTCTTTTAATTTATCAAAAATTCTTGCCGCTCTTAAAAATCCAAACCCGAATTTTCTTTGAATTAATGAACATGATACTTCTTCAAGTGACAATACATATTGTTTTACTTCATCATATTTTTCATCAATAGATTTCATTGAAACATTGAATTCGCTATTTGATGTTTCATTTTCACGTAAATCTAAAAAAGAACGATCATAATTAGTAGGATAATTATCACGTAAAAAATCAACAACTCTTCTAATCTCACCATTATCAACATATGGACATTGTAAACGAGTTAATCCAACTCCATCTACTTCTGGACTATCTACTAACAAATCTCCATATCCTAATAATTTTTCAGCGCCGCCTTCTCCTAAAATTGTTAAGGAATCAACAGCTTGTGCAACACGCAAAGCAACTCTAGAAGGAAGGTTTGCTTTAATAACACCAGTAATAACATTAACAGAAGGACGTTGAGTAGAAATTACCATATGTATTCCTGCAGCACGAGATTTTTGAGCTAGACGTACAACGGGAATGGAAATATCTTTATAACCTTCAACTAAATCTGCATATTCATCAATAATAACTACAATTATAGGTAATTGTTTTAAATCATTCTTTTTAGCATATTCATTATATTGTGAAATTTTTGAAACTCCTGCCTGCTCAAATAAGCAATATCTTTCTTCTGTCTCATTGACAAGTTTATTAAGTGCAATTTTAGCTTTTGAATTATCAGTTATAATCGGACATAATAAATGAGGCATTTCTTTATATTTACTCATTTCAACATGTTTAGGATCAATTAATAATATCTTTAATTCTTCAGGTTTTGTTTTCATAATTAAAGACATTATCAAATTATGAATAAAGATAGATTTACCAGATCCAGTGGCTCCAGCAACTAATAAATGTGGGAAATCAGTAATATTAACAGCGACAATATCACCAGTAATATTTTTACCTAAAGGAATTTTATATTTATTATTTCTATTATTTAGATAAGGAATAATACATTCTTTAAATGATACCATTGTTGACTTTTTATTTGGTATTTCTAATCCAGAAGTATTCATACCTGATACTACTTTTTCAAATCGAGCATTAACGCCACCTAATCTAATAGCAACATCATCAATATATTTGCTTACCGTATTTACAGAAACATTAGGGTCAGTAGTAACTTCAAAACGTGTTACTGATGGTCCTATTTTATATCCAGTGATTTTTGCACCAATTTGAAAATCTTTAAAAATGGCATTTATTTTTTCTTGTCTTACTATTGATGCATTATTATTTTCAACATGAACATCATTATTTTCATAATCATTTAATAAATCAATTGATGGATAGATAAAGTCATCTACATTATCTTCATAATCATCCTTAGAATTTTTAATAACTGGTATTGGTTGAGTATGAGAAAAAGCGTCATCAATAATATTTTTTTTATTATCAATATTATTATAATTATTTTCTAATTCATCATCATCAACCATAACGTCATCTACTATTTTTTCCACAAGTTTTACATCACTTGTTTCTTCTTTAATAAAATTAGCAGGTGCGTTAGATATTAAAATAGGATCTTCATCAATATCTTCGGCTAATATGGGAAAGTCATCATCTTTTTGATCAGATAATGACGTATTATTATTTTCTTCCTTAGGTGAAAAAGTTTCTTCTTGTAATTTAAACTGTGCTTTTTCAGCATTAACACTAGGTCTAACACCAGGTTCTCTTTTTATTGGATTTAAATTATAGCAATTGTTTTCATTAAAAATAAAAGATGAATCATCATTTTGTTCAATTATTGTTGTTTCCTTTTTAGGTTTTACAACTTCTTCTTTAATAATTCTATTTTCTTTTTCAACAGAATGATTTTCTTTAGCTACTCTTTTTTTCTCAGCTCTAAATTTAATTGCATCAATCAATGATTTAATTGGATTATAAATTATTAAACTTGCACCAACTAAAATAATTAATAAATATATTATCGTTGTTCCTATATGAGTAATTGCTGTATTTAATAAAGCTGCTAAGAAATAACCAAAAAAGCCACCACCTAATGCTACTGTATCACTTAGAGACTCAATAGCAAAAGGAGTAATTTGGAAAGATGACATTTTAAATTCAGATAACATATTTTTTAAAACCAAATTCTCACTATTTGAAGATGAAATAAGTAAACCAGTCAATAATAAAATGCATCCTAAAATAGAAGAATTAATTTTAATAAGATAAGCTCTTCTTTTAATTATTAAATATAAGCCATAAAATAATAATAATAAAAAAGGAATGAAGCAAAATACACCAAATGCATATGCAAAAATGTAGAAAAGAAAATGACCTACTGGTCCAGTATTAAGAAGACCAATAAGCGCAACTAAACAAAGCATGACTCCTAAAAGAATCATCTCTGTATCTTTTGATAAAAAATTATTTCCTTGATTTACATTTGGTATTTTCTTATCGTTTGCCATCTTTTTCTCCTTGATTTATTATAACACAATAGAAAATCAATTAAATATATTTATATCATTTTTAATTAAAAATATTTTCAATTTTTCTAATTAAAAAGAAAAGGTGGATGTACCACCTAATCTTTACTATCAATATCAATAATAATTGGTAAGACCATTGGGTCTCTACCTGTTACTTTACGTAAATATTTGACTGCTTTTTCATGTGCTTCTTCTTTAATTTCATCGATTGTACCATCACGAGCTAATATTTCATTACAAGTTGAAGTTATTATTTCAGCCAAATTATCAATTAAAGATTCAGAATCTTTTACTAAAACAAAACCTCTCATTTGAATATCAGGTCCAGCTATAGCTTTTTTTTCTACACTTGAGACACCACAAGACATGCAAACAACACCATCATCAGCAAGTTTTTGTCTTTCAGCTAATACTAGTGCCCCAACATCTCCAACACCAATACCATCTACTAGTAAATCACCTACATGAATAGTATCTTCTAAAACTCTAATTTTATTCTCGGATAGTTCTAATATCATACCATTATCTAAAATAATAGTATTCATATGATTATATCCAAGTGAAGAGTTAGTAGCAATTTTAGCATTAGCTAGTAAATGACGGAACTCACCTGCAACTGGTAAATAAAATTTTGGATGTAAAATAGATAAAAGAGTTCTTAAATCATCTTCATGAGCATGCATTGAAGAAATTTTATGATCATTAATATAAATAACATTACATCCAGTACGATAAACATCATCTACAGTATCGATAGTAACTGTTTCTATACCTTCAACTGCAGGAGCAGCAATGATAAAAGTATCAGTAGGTTTTATCATTACTTTCTTATCTTCATAATCACCTCCAGCAATAGAAGTAATTTGGGTGAATAAAGATTTTCTATGGCCCATAATGATAAATACTAAATCTTGTTCTCTAATTCTAAAAATATCATCTAATGAAGCGATATTTTCTTTAGGAACAGCAAATTGACCAACAGAATTTAAAGTTTGTAAAATGCTATTTGTTTGTTCACCTAAAAAGATAATTTTCTTCTTATTTGTAATACATAATTTTAGAATTTCACCTAAACGATATATATCATAATCATAAAGTGCAAAGAAAACTCTACCAGGAGCATCACCAAATTGTTTAGCAATTAGCGGAACTAATTTATGAGAAGGAGCAGTAAAACCTGGAATTTCAGCACCTATAGATTCACACATTAATAAGGCAACTCCCCTAGCAGAAAACTTTGATAAAGCTACAATATCAAGTCTATTATTTAGGTTATCGCCATTGTATTCAACAATAAAATTACCTGTATAAACAATGTATCCCATATCAGTTTCTATTGCTATACCAACACTTCCCATAATTGAATGTGCAGTTTGGAAAAACATGAATTTATGTCCAGCTATCTCATATTCAATGTCAGGTTTTACAATATGAAATTCAATCTCAGGTTTCAATTCGAGTCTTTGTAAATCTCTTTTACAAAAAGCAATTGTAACATCAGTTCCATATACAGGTGCTTTTAATCCTGCTTTTGTGAATAAAAAGCCTAATCCACCCATCATATCTTCATGACCATGAGAAATAAAGATACCTTTTACTCTATTTTTATTTTCTGCAAGATAAGTATAATCTGCAATTATAAAGTTTACACCTGGTGTAGACTTATCTGGAAACTTAATTCCACATTCAAAAACAAATATATCATCATTAATATCAACACAATATAGATTCTTACCATATTCATCTAAACCACCCAATGCAAAAATTTTTACTTTATCTGACATAAATACCTCCTAAATTGCATTATTACATATAATCAATCGCATAAATGATTATAACTATTTAAAAATTTTTTTCAATACTTATTTATTATTATACCAATATTATTATAAAATAACATCAATTTGTTTTTGACTTTCAATAGATAGTTCAACTAATGGTAAACGTAAATTCATAGATTTATATCCCACTTTACTTAAATAATATTTGATAGCCATTGGGTTAGATTCTAAAGATAAAAGTTCTGCAACTAATTTCAAATAATTATCAAGTAATGAGTTATAAAAACCATATTTAAAATCTTCAATCAAATAATGCATTTGTTTACCAAATTCTATACTCATAACTGAAATAATTCCATCAGCGCCAGCTTCAATTCCTTTATAAAAGAAACTATCATTTCCAATATAAAACAAGAACTTAGGATATTTCTCTTTTATTAGTTTAATTAAGTTTATATCATTAGTAGTATCTTTAATTCCAATAATATTAGGACATGCATTAATTAATTTTCTTAAAGTAATTTCTTTTAAACTTACTCCACTTCTTTTTGGAACATTATATATAATAATTGGTATTTTATAAGAATGATCAGCAATTTCTTTAAAGTGATGATATAAACCAACTTGAGAAGGCAAATATACTGACGGACACATTACTAAATAAGCCTTTATATCTAGATAAGAAAAATATCTTACTTCTTCTATAGCTTTTTCAGTGTTAGCTTCGCTTATTCCTAAAATAATTTTTAATTTCGTGTTTTTTAAGCAAAAAATTACTAACTCTTCCTTTTCTTTTATTGTTAAAGAATGTCCTTCTCCAGTAGAACCTCCAATTACTACAGTAGTATGATTTTCTTCTACTTTTTTTAAAAGTTTTAAGAAAGTATCAAAGTCAATCTTATTCTCTTCATCAAAAGGTGTGCATATTGCACTAATTAAATGTCCAAACATAAAATAACTCACTCTAGTAATAGATTATGATATTGGCCCATTTTTTGTGATAATAAAACGCACATCCAATTGGATATGCGTTTATTATTAATTATTCATCTTTTGTTTCAACTTTAGTCTCAGGTTTTGGTTCGAACTCTTTATGAGAAAGATTAATACGACCTTTTTCATCAATTTCAGTAACTGTAACCTTTAATTTTTGACCAACTTTAACAACATCTTGTGGATGGTTTACACGTTTCCAATCTAGTTTAGAAACATGAACTAATCCATCAACATTTCCAAATAAATTTACAAAGCAACCGAATGATTCAATACGAACAACTGTACCTTCATAAACTTCTCCAACTTTAGCTTCACGAACAATATCATAAATCATTTGTGCAGCCTTTTCGATAGCTTCTTTATCCGTGTGATAAATCATGACACGACCATCTTGTTCAATGTCAATCTTAACGTTATCACATTGAGCAATAATATCATTAATAACTTTACCACCTTGACCAATAACATCGCGAATCTTATCAACATCAATTTGCATTTGATGTAATTTAGGAGCATATTTACTTACTTCTTTACGTGGTTCAGGAATTGCACTTAACATAACATCTAAAATCTTTGCACGAGCTTCGTGAGCTTGAGCTAAAGCTTCTTTTAATACTGCTTTATTAATACCTTTAATTTTGATATCCATTTGTAAAGCTGTAATACCATTAGGTGTACCTGCAACTTTAAAGTCCATATCTCCGAAGTGATCTTCCATACCTTGAATATCAGTTAATATTGTATATGGATGATTACCATCTAATGGTCCACTAGAAATTAATCCCATTGCAATACCAGATACAGGAGCTTTAATTGGAACACCAGCTGCCATTAATGCCATACATGAAGCACAAATTGAAGCTTGAGAAGAAGAACCATTTGATTCAACTACTTCAGATACACAGCGAATTGTATATGGGAATTCTTCTTCAGAAGGAATAACATAAGATAAAGCTCTTTCACCTAAAGCGCCATGTCCGATTTCACGACGTCCAGGTGTGCCCATTCTACCAATTTCACCAACAGAATATGGTGGGAAATTATAATGATGCATCCAACGCTTTGAATCTTCAGCTGATAAAGAATCTAATAATTGTTGATCTGCTAATGATGCAAGCGTACAAGTTGAAATAACTTGAGTTTGACCACGTGTAAACATTGCTGAACCATGGACTCTAGGTAGTAAATCAACTTGAGCATCTAGTGGACGAATTTCATTAATTTTACGTCCATCAGGTCTAACCTTATCTTCAGTAATTAAACGTCTAACTTCATTAGCTACAAGTCTTTCTAACATATCGTTAACTTGTAACATTGTATATTTTAATTCTTTTTCATTAGCATATTCTTTAGCTTCATACTTTGCAATAACTTCTGCTTTAATTGCATCAATTGCTGCAGCACGCTCTAATTTATCAACGATTGAAACTGATTTAACAATTCTTTCTTCTGCTTGAGCACGAATATCATCTTCAATTTCTTTTGAAACTTCGTATAAGCTAACTTCTCTTTTTTCTTTGCCAATTTCTTTAGCAATTTCTTTTTGGAAAACACATAATTTTTTGATTGCTTCATGACCAAACATTAAAGCATCAAGCATATCATCTTCACTAACTTCAGCTGCTCCAGCCTCAACCATATTAATAGCATCATATGATCCTGCAACAGCTAAATTAATATCACTTTTCTCTTTTTCTTCAACTGATGGATTAATAATAAATTTACCATCAACACGTCCTACGTAAACACCTGCAATAGGACCATCAAATGGAATATCAGAAATGCATAATGCAAGTGAAGAGCCAAACATAGCTGTCATTTCAGGAGTACAATCTTGATCAACTGACATAACAGTATTAACAATTTGGACTTCATTTCTGAATCCTTCTGAGAACATTGGTCTAATTGGTCTATCAATTAACCTTGCTGTTAAAGTCGCATGTTCTCCAGGGCGACCTTCTCTTCTTAAGAAACTTCCAGGAATTTTACCAACTGCATATTGTTTTTCTTCATAACCTACAGTTAATGGGAAAAAATCTCCTTCCTTTGGTTCATCGGAAGCACATACTGTGGACAAAACTACGGTATCATTCAAGCGAACTAAAACAGCACCATCTGCTTGTTTAGCAATTTCACCTGATTCAACGATCAGTTTTTTTCCTTCGAACTCTAGTTCGAATACTCTTTTTGCCATATTCTTTACCTCTCTTTTAATTAACTTAAATATTATAACACACTTTTATTATTTACATATACTAAATAGAATAAATATTATTAATTGATTATGTTTGATATCTACTTATACCCTTTTATTGGAACATTGTTATGTTTCCTATTTTCTTTAATTGGTGCTTCCTTTGTATTTTTTCCCTTTTTTAAAAAATCACATGGTTTACAAAATTTCTTAATGAGTTTTTCTGCTGGCATTATGGTTGCTGTAACTTGTTGGTCATTAATATTACCTTCTTTAAATTATTTTGTAGAACTATATAAAAACGTTTTATATACATCAATATCAATTGTAATTGGAGTTTTAATTTTTCTACTAATTGATTTTCTCATACAAAAAAAAGAAAGTACATTTAACGAACATTTTATCTTTCTATCTTTAACTTTTCATAATATCCCAGAAGGAATGTCTGTAGCAATTTTAATTGCAAATATTCAAATGCTTCAACCAATGAATATATTTTTAGCTTGCTCTTTAGCCTTAGGTGTAGCAATTCAAAACATTCCAGAAAGTAGCACAATCTCTTTTTATTATAATCAAAAAGGAAAAAATAAATTTGTAAGTTTCCTATTTAGTGCTATCTCAGGTATTGTTGAACCGATATTTGGCTTAGTTGCTATTCTTCTTTTTAGCCTTTTTAGTAATATTTTACCAATCCTTTTATCATTATCAGCCGGCACAATGCTTTATGTAACTTTAAAAGAATTACTACCTGAATGTTATGAAAATTATGGAAAAAGCAAAACTGCTTTTGCTTTTTGTTTAGGTTTTGTATTTATGACAATCCTAGATAATGCTCTATAAAAAAAACATCCCATTAATGAGATGTTTATCAAGTTAATTAATTACTTTCTTATTTCTAATTCGTGAATTAATTTAACATATGCTTCATGATCTTTTTTAGCTAAGTAGTCTAATAAACCACGTCTTTTACCAACTAAAATCATTAAGCCACGACGTGAATGATGGTCGTGAATGTGAACTTTTAAGTGAGCTGTTAAGTTCTTAATTTCAGCAGTTAAAATTGCAATTTGAACTTCTGTAGAACCAGTGTCATTTTCGTTTTTACCAAACTTTTTGACTAGAGCAGCTGTTTGTTCTTTAGTTAAAGCCATTTCTTTATCCTCCTAAAAATTTCTTAACTTAATCAAAGTATAACGTCGGAGTGTCGCTAAACTGAGAATAAGTCGCAAAAGTATTTTACCAATATTATCAATAAAAAGCAATTATTTTTTAAAATAATTAATTATCGTTTTTTTATTAAGTTCTAGTTCTTTTTTTAAATCACCAAAAGATGCAAATGTTTTTTCTTCTCTTAAAAATTCAAGGAAGATGATTGTAACATGTTCATTGTATATATTTTCATTAAAATCAATAATATGAGCTTCAATGATAGAATCATTTAATTCATCAATGGTTGGATGTTTTCCTACATTTAACATAGCATTATATATTTTATCAAAAATTTTAATTTGACCTATATAAACTCCATCTTTTGGTAGTAAATAATCTTCATCTAATTTAATGTTAGCTGTTGGAAAATCAATTTTCTTTCCATTACTTAATCCATGTACAACTGTTCCTTCAACTTCATATGGTCTTCCTAAACACAAATTAACATCTTTTATATTTCCATTTTGCAAATCAGTAATAATTCTAGTTGAAGAAATTTTACCTTTATTATCAACAACAGCTTGTACTTCATGTGTAATAAAATGTTCATTTAACATAGAAATATTTCCTACTCCAAATTTACCAAAACTATAATCAAAGCCTACAACTAAAGAAGATGGGTTTAAACCTTTCAAAAATTCATTGATAAAATCTTCAGGTGACATGGAAGCAAAATCTAATGTAAAATCTTTGGTTAGTACAATATCAGTACCTAACGATTCAAAAATTTGTAATCTTTTAGTAATAGGAGTTATTAAGGAAGAATTTAGTCGATTATTTAAAACAAATTTAGGACTACTAGTAAAAGTTAATACTGCTACTAATGAATTACTATTTTTTGCCTTATTTAAAAGAGCTTGATGTCCTTGATGCACTCCATCAAACATACCAAGACATAATGCACAATTTGCTGGTAATTTATAATTTTTATTTTTATCCAAATTTATAATTTCCATTAAAATAACCCTCTAACTACTTTAAAAATTTTACCATGATCCCTTTCAATAATCGCAATTGGTTCATTTTTTTCACTACAAACAAATAATCTATCTATTTTTGTTTCAAAAGGTAGATGTTTACCATTTTTAATATCTTCTGCCAATTTATCATTAACATGTAAAGTTTCAATATTATCTTTCAAAGCATCATAAATGTTTATGATGTCTTTACTTGTAATATCTTCTACTTTTTTACTATTTTCTAACAAAAAACTTCCTACCTTTTTCCTAGTTAATGAAATAAGGTGACCTAGTGTTCCAAGTTTATGAGCGATGTCATTACCTAAAACTCTAATATAAGTACCTTTTGAACAAGTTACTTCAAATCTAATAATGTTTCCTTCATAATGTAATAACTTAATGTCAAAAATATTAATTTGTCTTGAAGGTAATTCTACTTGAATCCCATTACGTGCATATTCATATAACTTTTTACCATTAACTCGAATTGCACTATAAAGAGGAACAGTTTGTGTAATCTCACCTTTAAAAGATTCTAAAACATTAGTGATATCTTCAATCGAATATTGTTTAACTTCTTTTTCTTCAACGACAACACCATCTTTATCAAGTGTGTCAGTAGATGTTCCAAGAAACAAAGTAGCAACATATGTTTTAACTTTTTCTTCTAAAAATTGACTACATTTAGTACCTTTACCTATTGTTAAGACAAGTAAACCATCTGCAAAGGGATCTAATGTACCAGTATGCCCAATTTTTTTTGTATTAAACTTCTTGGATACCATATTTACAACATCTCTAGATGTAATACCAACAGGTTTATTTATTAACAATATTCCGTCCATCATATTCCCCTTTTCAAACATTTTTATTATAATATGAAAGTATAAATAAAGGAAGATTTACTATGAAAGCAATTAGAAGAATTTTAGCAAGTTTAAGGAAAGCTGATACAATGTTTAACTTAATACAAGATGGTGATACTATCGTTGTTGGTGTATCTGGTGGAAAAGATTCTTTGCTTTTAGTATACGCATTAAACCTATATACTAAATTCTCCCAAATGAATTTCAAAATTGTTCCTGTCATGCTTGATTTAGGATTTCCAAATAGTGATTTTACAAATATTCAAAAATGGTTTAAAGATAATGGAATGGAACTTGTTATAGAACCTTGTCAAGATGTTTATTCTATTTTAAAAACATATCAAGATAATCACAATGAACCAAAATTACCTTGTTCAATTTGTTCACGAATGAAAAAAGCTGCTATTAATAAATATTGTAATGAACATGGATACAATAAAGCAGCATTTGGACACCATGCTGATGATGCTATAGAAACTTTATTAATGAATCAAATTCATGGAGGAAGAATAGCAACCTTTGCCCCAAAAATGGTTTTAGAAAGAGCTCAAATTACTTTTATTCGACCTCTAATTTTTGCACGTGAAACTGATATTATCCAAGCTTGTAAAGAGCTTAATATTTCACCAATGAAGTCACCATGTCCTAATGATAAAATAACAGAACGTGAAACAACAAAAGAAATGTTAAATGATATTTATAAAAACCATAAAGAAAGTAAAGATAATTATAAATATATGCTTATGAATGGTGATCAGTTAGATTTATGGTACGATAAAATTGAATATAAATTAAATAACTCAAATATTTATGTTAAAGTAGTTCGCACTAAAAAAGAGACACTAGAAATGATTTCTATTCGTTATAAAACTTTCACTCAGCAAATGAATATTCAGTTTGATAATGAATTTGATGGAAGTGATAATAATGCTGTTAATTTTTTAATTTATCAAGATAAAACTGCAGTAGGTACAATAAGATATGTTCAAGAAGATAAAAATGTTTTCCGTTTAGGTAGATTTGCTGTCTTACCTGAATATCGAAAACACGGTCTAGGTACTCAATTATTTAAATTTGTCGAGAATTACATTAAACTCAAGGTAAACCCTTGCACTATATATTTTCATGGCATGGCATACTTAAAAGATTATTATATTGCTTTAGGATATGAATGTAATGGTGATATTTTCCTTGAACAAGATATAGAACACCTTGAATTTAGGAAATTTATCAAATAGAACAAGTACTAAAAAACTACTAAAAAAGTGGTAGAAATCTACCACTTTTTCTTTATTGATTCAAGTTCTTCTTTTTCTCTTTTTAGACTTTCTTCAAGCTTTTGACTTCTTTCAAAGGAATCATCTATATGAAAAGATAGTTCTGGAGTCTTATGAATATCTAAAGTTTTAGCAAGTTCATGTCTAATGAAGCTTTTAGATTTATTTAATTCCTCTAATCTTTTCTCAGGTGTACCACCTTTTTTTCCCATAAATGAGACGTATACTTTAGCATATGAAAAGTCATTTGAGACATCAACGCCAGTAATTGTAATAAATCCTAAATTAGGATTTTTTACTTTAAACATAATAATTTCGGTTACATTTTTTGCAATAATTGATGAAACTCTTTCGCCTTTATTTGCCATTAGATTCACCTACTTTTTCATTTCAATCATTTCATAGCCTTCAATAATGTCACCTTCATGCTCATCATTAAAGTTTTTAATCATTAATCCACATTCAAATCCAGTTTGAACTTCCTTAACATCTGCTTGGAAACGTTTTAAAGAAGCTAATTCACCTTCATAAATAATGACACCATCTCTTAATAATCTTATAGATTGATTATGTTTAATGGATCCATTAATAACATAACATCCAGCAATAGTACCAACTTTACCAACTTTGAAAAGTTGTCTAACTTCTGCTTGTCCCGTTACTTTTTCAACTAATTCAGGTTTTAGTAAACCTTTCATAGCTGCTTCCATTTCTTCGATAAGTGCGTAAATAATACGATGTAATCTAATATCAACTTTTTCTAGAGCAGCTTTTGCTCTAACATTAGCATCTGGTCTTATATTAAAACCATAAATAATAGCATTAGAAGCTGAAGCAAGTAAGACATCACTTTCTGTAATAGCACCTGCAGTAGAACGAATTACGTTGATTTTAACTTCATCGTTATTTAGTTTTTCTAAACTAGCTTTAATTGCTTCAGCAGATCCTTGTAAATCTGCTTTAATAATTACATTGATAGTTTGAACTTCACCTTCATGAATTCTATTATATAAATCATCTAAAGACATAGCTGAACTTCCGTGTCTTTCAGAATCAACTTTTTGTTGTTTTCTTTTTTCAGCAATATCACGTGCTTGTTTTTCAGTTGGGAAAGCCATAAATCTATCACCAGCTACTGGAACATCTGCAAGTCCAATAATTGAAACTGGAGTCGAAGGACCAGCGGTTTTTAAAACTTGATTATATTCATTAGTCATTCTTCTTACTCTTCCATATGAAGCACCGACAACAACATAATCGTTAGCATTTAAAGTACCATTTTGTACTAAAATATTAGCTTTAGGTCCTTCACCTTTATCTAAGAATGCTTCTAAAACTGTTCCATAAGCATATCGTGATGGATTAGCTTTTAATTCACCCATTTCAGCAACAACTAAAATATTTTCTAAAAGTGTATCTACACCTATATTTTGTTTAGCTGAAATATTACAGAAGATTGTGTCTCCACCCCACTCTTCTGGAACTACTTCTAAAGCCATTAATTCTTGTTTAACTTTATCTAAATTAGCCGTTGGCTTATCAATTTTATTAATAGCAACAATAATTGGTACTCCAGCAGCTTTTGCATGGTCAATAGCTTCTTTTGTTTGAGGCATTACTCCATCATCAGCAGCTACAACAATAATAACAATATCAGTTACAGAAGCACCCCTACTTCTCATTGCAGTAAATGCTTCGTGTCCAGGAGTATCAATAAAAGTAATCTTTTTACCTTTTATTTCTTTTTGATATGCACCAATTGCTTGAGTAATAGCACCAGCTTCAGTTGAAACAATATTAGACTTTCTAATTGTATCAATAAGTGTTGTCTTACCGTGATCAACATGACCCATAATTGTAACAACTGGTGGTCTTTCAACTAAACATTTTTCATCATCAAAAATTTCTAATTCTTCAAAGTTTTCTTCAGAAACAACTTTTTCTTTCTTAAAGTCGTATCCGAATTCCAAACATATTTGTCCAATTAAATCATCGCTTAAAGTAGTGTTGATGGTAACCATTGTTCCATTCATAAATAATTTTTTAATGATATCAGAAGAATTAACATTCAATTGTTTTGCTAACTCACCAACAGTAATATCTCCAGTATAGACAAATACACCACCATTAACTTTATTAATTTGATCTTTTTGTTTAAAATTTTGAGGTATATTTGAAACACGATTGGAGTTATTCTTCTTTTTATTATTTTGTCCCATTAACATCACCCTCCTTTAATAGACTTTTTACTTTAGCAATTAACTTAGGCTCAAAAAGCCCAATAACAGCAACATCATTCATACCAATTGATTGACCAAGTAAATCTTTTGTGGCATACACGATGTATTCAGATTGATAAAAATTACATTTATCAATCCATCTTTTTTTAGTATTATCACTTGCATCACTTGCAATAATAATAAATTTATATTTTTTAGTTTTTAATATAGGAAGTACATTATCGCCAATTGTAATCTTATTAGCTCGGCGCGCAAGACCTAATAGACTAAGTATTCTATTTTGCATCAATAATCCTTTTTATATCATCATAAATGGAATCAGGAATATCAGTTTCTAAAGCTTTTCCTAAAGCATTTTTCTTTTTAGCTGCTTCTAAAGCTTCATAGGTCATTTTAATATATGCACCGTGGCCGTTAAACTTACCAGTTGTATCAACAAGTATATGTCCTTCTTTATCTTTTACAACACGTAAAAGTTCTTTTTTTGGACAAATCTCATTTGTAGCAACACATCTTCTCATTGGAATTTTTTTAGCCATAAACAAATACCTCCTTTTAAAAATTAGTCATTATTATAATATGAATCGTATTCGTCGTAATCGACTTCTTCTTCATATGTATCTTCTTGAGCTTCTTCTTCTTCTAATTGTCTAATTTCTTCTTCAGTATAAATAGACATATATGTAGATTTATCAACTACTGGTCTATTTTCTTTTTCTTCTTCAACTTCTTCTTCAGAAGCTTCATTCTTTTTATAATTACGTTTTCTATTAGCATAAGCTTGTTGTTGATCGCGACGTTTCTTTTCTTCTTCTAATTCTTTTTCTAAATCAGCAAGTTTCTTAGTCTCTTTAACGATAACTTTTTGTTCAACAACTGGTTTATCTTCTTTTACAGGAGCTACATTTTCTTCAACAGTTTCTTCTACTTTTTCATTTGTTGGTTCTACAACATCTTCAACAAATTCTTCTTCTGATTCAGGTTCTTCAAAAACTTCTTCATCAAATGTATCTAAAACTGTTTCAGGTGTAATCTTACTTAGTTTTTTCATTTCTTCTTCAGATTTAATTTGCTCAATTGACTTATAGATAACATTTTCACGCAATGCTTCATCAATTTCTTTAATATCAATGTTCCATCCTGTCAATTTAACAGCTAATCTAGCATTCACACCGTTTTTACCAATAGCCAAGCTTAATTGGTCATTTTTAACAACAGCTATAGCTTTCTTTTCTTTTTCATCTAGAGCGACTCCAACAACTATTGCTGGTCTTAAAGCATCAGCAATATATAAAGCTGGGTTTTCATTATATTGAACAATATCAATATTTTCTTTTTCTTTATTATTACCTAATTCACTACTGATTGATTGAATTCGAGCTCCACTAACACCAATACATGTACCAACAGGGTCAATATTTTCATCAGTTGAATAAACTGCAACTTTACTTCTTTCTCCTGCTTCACGTGCTATATCTTTAATGATAACTTTTCCTTCTGGAATTTCAGAAATAATATTTTCAAATAATCTTTTTAGTAAGCCTGCCTCAGTACGTGAAACAATAATTTGAGGTCCTTTAGGAGTTGATACTACATCAACTACATATAATTTAACAATTTGACCAACTTTAAATGTTTCATTTTTAATTTTTTGGCTACGTGGTAAGCAAACATTTGTACGTCCGATGTTGATAATAGTCATTCTATCATCAACTTTTTCTACTGTACCATCAATCATTTCATCTTTTTTATCAATATAAGTATCAAAAATTGCTGCTTTTTCGCATTCTGCCAATTTTTGTTTTAAAACAGATTTAACATTTTGTGCAGTTAATTTTGTTAAATCATCAGTTGGAACTTCGATTTCATAATCATCACCAACTTTATAGTTGCCACCATTTTCATTAGCATCTTCTACAGAAATTTCTACAAAATCATCTTGTACTTCTTCAACAACTCTTTTGATATTGTACATAGCTATTGTTGCTTTCTTTGGATCGATATCGACTCTAACTCTAGCTTCTTCCATATCATCAGTAATGCCTAATTGTTTAATAAAACCTTTTTCTAATGCTTCTTTTAAGGCATTAATAATGCTTTCTTTTGAAATTCCTTTTTCTTTTTCAAGTGAATCTAATGCTCTAATAAAATCTCTTGCGTTAATCATACTTTCTCCCTCTACTAGAATTTAATTGCTAAACGAGCTCTATCAATAGTGCTCAATAATAAGTTTGCTTTCTTTACTCTTGCTTTATCTTTATATTGTAAAATTAATGTGTCATTTTCTATCATTATAATATCACCCTCTATATCATTCATGCCTAAATAAGGATGTGATAAATGTAAATGCACATAATAACCTACATATGAAGGTAAATCTTCAAGTGCTATTGGCCTTTCTGCACCAACACTTGAAACGTCAAGCATATAGTTTGATGTAATTAAATCAGCTTTATCTAATTCAACAGATAATTGTTCTGAAATTTTGACAATTAAATCAAGATCTATCTTTCCTATTTTTTTATCAACAAACAATCTTAAGAATAAATCTTTACCTTCCTTTTTAAAAGTTACATCAAATAGAATACAATCATTTTGATCAATAATAGGTGTCGCAATTTCTCTAACTTTTTCAATAATATCCAAGACTTTCCCTCCATTCAATAGAAAGAGTGAGGCTTCCCTCACTCATCAAGACTAAATAATTGTTAACTTAATAACATAATTATAGTATCAAATAATAAATTAAAAATCAATATCTTTTAAAAACTTACTCTATTTTACCAATTTTAATGAAGCTTGAGCTTTATTTAAAAATATTAATAAATACCTCCAAGCGCAGCTCTAATAATGGAAATATAGAATAAAATAATAATTACAGTAAATAAAACAATAATTGAATTTAAGATAACTCCAGCTATAGCAAAGCCTTTATTTTTAGTTGACTTCATTCCTGAAATTGAAAAAATTAATCCAACAATTGGTATAAAGAAAGTTAAAATAAAGCCTACAATAGCAAATGTATCAGAACTAGACTCACCTTCTGATGATTTCCTTTTGTCATTATTAATATCTGATGTAGAAGAATAAGAATTTGATCTTCTATATTGATTATCCTCAGAAACAAAATTATTATTTTTTAAAGAAGTACCACAACGAGGACATACATTATAATATTCTTCAACTTTTTCACCACAATTTGTACAGTAATTCATATAATATTCTCCTAAACATATAGAACAGGATTTGCTAAATAAATAATTAAAAAAACAAAAGTGATAATAAGTAATGCTAAGCCATCCCAAATTAACCACATATAGTAAGGAACTGGTTTGTTAGCTTTTTCCATTTTATAATCATAAAATGTCTTAGGCATTTTATCATTTTGTTTAGAACTTCTAATCCACAATGATGTACCGAATTTTTTAAAAGCAAAGACTAACATGTCAAATACTCCAGCTGAATAACTAATATAAGCAAATCCACCAAAGCAGAGGTACATAATTGATGCAAATGAAAATCCATCTAAAAGTAGGGGAATAGCATATTCATTAAAACTAATTTCACTTGTACTAGTACTGTTTTTTATAGCCTGTACCATAAAAGTAAAAGCAAAAGAAAGCCCTATTCCTACTAAAAAGCCAACTATAATATAAATCCATTTTTTCTTTGAACTATATATAAACTTTTTTTCTTCCATAGAACTTTCCTTTCTTTTATAAATAACTATTTATTGTTTTTATCAATCTCAGAAATTTCTTTCTTATATCTTTCTAATTCTTCATCATTACAGTAGACAAAGTGACCTGGAATAACTTCTCTCATAGAAGGTTTTTGATTAGAATAGTCATGAGCAGTATTTGGATTATAATTAATCTTTACTCTATTCTTTTCAAAATTTGGATCAGGATGAGGAATTGCCGATAATAAAGACTTTGTATATGGATGTAAAGGATGTTTGAACAATTCATCAGAAGTAGTTAATTCAACCATTTGTCCAAAATACATAACACCAATTCTATCACAGAAATATTTAACAACAGATAAATCGTGAGCAATAAATAAAATAGTTAATCCTAAAGTTTCTTTTAAGTTATTTAATAAATTAATAACTTGAGCTTGAATAGAAACATCAAGTGCAGAAATTGGTTCATCTGCAATTATTAATTCAGGATCCATTACCATAGCACGTGCAATACCGATACGTTGCCTTTGTCCTCCTGAGAATTCATGAGGGTAACGTGATGCATGTTCAGGAACTAAACCTACAAGTTTTAAAACTTCTTCAACCTTTTTATTAATAAACTTATTATCATTAATTCCTTTAATTCTAAATCCTTCAGCAATAATTTCTTTGACTGTCATACGAGGGTCAAGTGATGCAATAGGATCTTGGAAAATCATTTGAATTTGCGTCATTAAACGAGCATTTTTTGCTAACTTTAAATGTGTCTTGTATTCAGTTTTAATATCTTTTAATTCAGCTAAAGCTGCATTATATTTCTCTACATCAGTAGTTTTGTCAAATTCTTTAAGTTTTGCTTCAGCAGCTTCTACCTTAGGTAAATATTCATCTTGAACCTTTTTGATTTCAGTTTCTCTATAAATATCATTACAATGCTTTGTATCATAATGTGCTTGTCTAATATTATTTCTTTCTCTTGAAACAATTTCGTAAGCATCCTTTTTAACTTCGCTAATTTTTGCATTGTACTTAGCTTTAATCTCAGCAACTTTACCTTTATATGCATTTTCTGCTTTTGCTTTTTCAATCATAAGTTTAGAATGTTGTTCTTTTAATACTTCTAAACGTTTATTAGATGCTACTTTTAAAGATTCAATTTTTTTATCAAATTTATGACGTATTTCAGCCTTTCTATCTTCAAATAATGCAGTATCATCGCCACATTCATTTCTTGTATCGCGAGTTTTTTCAATACATTCAGCTTTCAACTCTGAAATAGCTAATGATGTATTATGTTTTTCTTGAGCTATATCATTTTCAACTTTTTGCAAAGAAGCTAATGAAAAATCAGATTCTTCACCGTCAATATCAAGTGAAACATTAGCAATTTCTTCCTTCATTTCTAATTTCAATTTTGAAATTGCTTCACGCATACGAATTAATGTAAATTTAATTTCTTTTTCATTCCATCTTGTACCAGCAGAAACTCTAACACCTTTAAAATAAATATCTCCAGATGTAATATCGTAAAGTTTAATAATTGAACGACCTGTTGTAGTTTTACCACAACCAGATTCACCAACTAAAACAAAAACTTCACCACGATGAACATCAAATGATACATCATGAACAGCTTTATTGTACTTATATTCACC
>JAXFTN010000013.1:0-5545 GCA_034176765.1 Bacilli bacterium
AATTTCAACGGTGCAAATTATCAAGTAAAAGAACTAAAGCAAAAATATGAAGAATTTTGTGCTCTTGAAAAAGAAAAATTAATGAAAAAATATGATTATGAAGTTTATGACATTAAAATTGAAAACGTATTTAAACAATTATATTTATATAAAAATATTAAACCTTCAAAGCAACTAGTCATTTCAACATGCCAATTTTTTAGAATTCAATCCACTAAATTTTTAAGATTATATGATGGAGTAATCGATTTATTAACATCATTAAAAAATAAAAACAAGAAAATATATTTATTATCAAATGCCCAATTTGAATTTACATACTATGAAATGATAGCATTAGATATTGTTAAATATTTTGATGGCATACTAATTTCTTCTAATGTTGGTTGCTGTAAGCCAGATATTCATTTTTATGATAAATTATTTAAGAAATATCATCTCAAAAAGAATGAATCGATAATGATTGGTAACGATTCAACAAGTGATATAAAAGGGGCAAATGCTTTTGGAATTGACTCTTTATATATTTATTCAGATATTTCACCAAAAGACGATAATAAAAATGAAATTAATAGCAAGTATAAAATTATGGATGGAGACTTTACAAAAGTTAAAAATCTAATTTTACTTTAATTATATTTCTATTTCTTTATTTAGTCTTCTAATAATAGAAATGAAATAAGGTACACTAAATAAAGATGTCAAAACATCTGCGATTGGTTGACTGACTTCTAAACCTGTTAAACCAAAATATTTAGGAAGTAAAAGAATCAAAGGTATATAGAATATTCCTTGTCTACATATTGAAAGTAAGGTAGCCCTTACTTTTTTTCTTGTAGCTTGATATGTCATATTACAAATAACATTAAATGGAATAAGTGGCATTACTAAACATTGATATCTTAACGCTTGTTTTCCAATTTCCACTACTTTATCACTATCAATAAAAATATCAATTAAATAAGGTGCTGTAAAATAAACAACAATTGCTATACCACTCATACAAATAACTGAAAATAAAAATGTAAAAATCAATGCATCTTTTACTCTTTTATAATTCCTAGAAAAATAATTATATCCACAGACCGGTTGATATCCTTGGCCAATACCAAGTGTAATAGCAAATATGACCATAAAAACTTTAGCTACAATTCCCATAGCAGAGATTCCTGCATCGTTTCCGATATTAGCAGCAACATTGTTCATTACAATAGTTGATAATGTAGCTAAACCTTGTCGCGCAAGAGAAGGGAATCCAGTTCTTACAATTTCAAATAAAGAAGAAAAATATTTAGATATTTTCTTAATAGATAAATCAACAATTGTCTTATTTCTCAAAAATGGAATTATTAATAAAATAAAACTTATTGTTTGAGAAATTACTGTAGCAATTGATGCTCCTTTAATTCCCAATTTAAATGCAAAAATAAACAATGGGTCTAAAATAATATTAATCACACCACCAGTTACTAATCCTATCATGGCAAATTTAGATTTACCTTCAGACCTTAAAATATTATTTAAGACAAATGCTCCAGTCATTATAGGAGAACCTAGCAAAATATAAAAAGCATAATCTTTTGCAAAAGGAAAAATAGTCTCAGTAGCGCCAAGAACATTATTTAAAATAGGACCTAAAAATACTAATCCAAATATCAAGATTAAAAAGCCAAAAGCAATAGATGTATAAAATGCAATAGATCCAATTGATTTTGCTTCATCATTTTCTTCCTTTCCTAATTTTGCTGAAATAAGTGAACCTGCACCCATTCCTAATGTAAAACCAACAGCTTGAATAATTGTCATAATTGGAAATACAATGGAAATTGCTCCAGAAACAGATTCTCCAAGAGAAGAAACAAATAAGGTATCAGCAAGATTATAAATAGAAGTAACAAGCATACTTATAATCGTAGGTATAGCTAATTTTAAAACTAATTTTTTAATTGGAGTATTAACCATCTTATCATATTGTTGTTTTTCTTTATCCATCATAATACTCCTTTCTCATATTACATATTTTTATTTTAACCAAATGTGATAAAATAAACACGTATAAATTTTATATTTTGAATATAAATTTGTAAATCATTAAATTAAAAATAAGTAAGTAGGTGTAAAAATGAAAACTCTTGAAATTGTAATAGCAACAAATAATCCAAATAAAGTAGAAGAATATAGACAAATGTTTGCTTCTATTTCTAACATTAAATTATTTTCATTAAAAGATGAAAATATCCATATTGAAATAGAAGAAAATGGTAAAACATTTAAAGAAAATTCTTTGATTAAAGCTGAAACGATTTCAAAGTTTACAAATAAATTTGTTTTAGCTGATGATTCAGGCTTAGAAATAGAAGCATTAGATAATTTCCCTGGTATCTATAGTGCACGTTTTATGGAAGGAAGACCTTATAAAGAAAAATGGGCTGCTATATTCGAAATGCTCAAAAACAAAGAAAATAAAAATGCTCAGTTCCATTGCGCAATAACATTTATTACTCCAACAAAAGAAAAATATGTTTTTGAAGGCATTGAAAAAGGCTATATTACTGAAAAGATTGAAGGGGAAAATGGATTTGGATATGATCCAATATTTTTCTCGAATTCATTAAATAAAACTTTTGGTAACGCAACCGAAGAAGAAAAAAATGCCGTATCACATCGTGGTAAAGCATTTTCACAATTACTTGAATTTATTAAAAACAACTTTAAAAATTAATATTCTAAAGCTCTAATGATATCAAATTCATGTAATTCTTTTTCGCATCTAAAGCTGATGATATCATTTGCAACGGAATAACTTTCTAATTTATTTCCTTTAACTTCAAATTCTTCAATATAAATTAAAGTATCATTAGTATAAGGTGAAAAAACACTATAGTTTGCATCCTTTGTTATTTTATTTCTTAACATCATTTTTGCAATTTTAGTTTCTTTATCATAACTTATTATAATACCTACAAATTCACCAGAACGACGACATTCATTATCTAGTTGAAATAGTTGTTCTGTTTTTGTAACATTTCCCTTTAAAAAGCCAGTGCCTGTTTCACGATTTTCACAGTATTTAATAATATCGTTATATGTATCAAAGTTAAGTTCTTTTCCAGAAATATAGTCATCAATACATTTACGATATGCTTTACAAACACATGCAATATAATTAAGTGATTTCATACGTCCTTCTATTTTTAATGAATCAACGCCCATTTCAATAAAATCAGGGATAAATTGAAGAGCATTTAAATCTTTGGATGCCATAGAAAAATATTCATTATTTTTATTTAATTTTGAATCGCCATCATACAAATCATATTTCCAACGACATGAATGTGCACATCCACCTCTATTAGCATCTCTATTTGTCATACAATTTGATAACATGCATTTACCTGAATAAGAAGAACACATACCACCATGAATAAATACTTCTATTTGTGTAATATTTTGTCCACAAATATTTTTGATATCTTCTAATGAGCACTCGCGTGCTAGAACAACTCTTTCTATACCAAGACTACTAAAATATTTAATAGCACTAGTGTTTAAAATTGAATCTTGAGTAGAAATGTGGGCTTGTAAATGTACTTCATTAATAGCAAGCATCGCCATATATAAAGAAGAAGTAATAATTGCATCAACACCAGCTTCTTTTAAAGAAATTAAGTAATCTTTTAATCCCGACAAATCTTTTTGATGCATTACGATATTACATGTAACATATACTTTCTTGTTTAATTTATGAGCAAAATCGCAGCCTTCTTTAATATCATCTAGTGTAAAATTGCTTGCTCTAGATCTTAAAGAAAACTTATGACCTCCAATAAAGACAGCATCGGCCCCATAAATAAGGGCAACTTTTAATTTCATTAAATCTCCCGCAGGAGCTAATAATTCGATATTTTTTTTCATACTAAAACTCCTCCGGATTATAAATTGAATCTTCATAAATAAAACCATCTTCAATTGTAAATGTTTCTTCAAGTTTCTTCTCAACTATAGAAGCATCAATCTTGTCATTTTTTAAATCACTTACCAATTCACAAATCAAATTGACTTGATCATCATCTATAAAAATAGTATTGATGATGAAAAACTTAATATTAGATAATAATGAAAACTCTTTAAATAGACTTATTACATAAGGTCTAAATATAACTGAACCTGATTCGGTATCTAATACATGATATTTTTTATCTCTAGTCCATTCTTTTAAAAATAATAATCCTTTATTTTTAACATCAATTTCTAAATTTTCTGTATAAAGATCGATGATATGTCGGTATGATTGATACATTGGATGATAACCAAAGCCAACACATCCTATATTATCATTCTTCAAAGATATAGTTTTTACATCTTCGCAAGTTATCTCACTAGAACAAATAATTCCTTCAAAACCTAACTTATTATAAACACTAGCATCCATCTCATTGGTGATTAAAGTAACTGGATTAAAAATCACTTTATCTAAATCTATAATATCTTTAATTAATAAGGCAGCACCAAAATCTTGAACTATAAAATGTACGCATAAAGAAGCTAGTTTTGTGATTACTTTAATAAAATCATCTTGTAAAGAATTATGGAGCATCTCATTTAAATTTATATAAATATTCTTAGATATTGTAGTAGCTTCTTCAACTTCAGCAAATGAAAATTTATTTGCACAAAACGAAGTAAATGATTCATAACCCATAATAAAACCATCTACTCTATCAATATTTTCCTTAATTTGTTTTAAACTTGATACTTCTAACAAGAATAACATAAAAATACTCCATTCTAAACTAATACATTCTCATGATATAATCACAATATTAAATTTCCCTTTTTATATAATAACTCAACAATTTTAGATTAGTAATAATATCTTGAAATTCTTTTAAATTCAAAGAATTGTGTTCTTTAGCTGTGACATCTAATGAATAATTATTTACATTTAAAATTATTCCATCACTTCCAGCAACGATAATACTAGCCAACATATCCTTTACTAATTCTTTATCTCCTAATGCTTCAGTAGCGTCAACAAATATTGGAAGATTAGTTAATCTTTTTAATAAAATAACTGATGATAAATCTAGTGTTTCATTAGTCATAGACTCGAAAGTTCTTATTCCACATTCACATAAAATAATATTTGAATTACCATTATAGGCAATATATTCTGCTGACATTAATAATTCTTCAATAGTGTTACCAAAACCTCTTTTTAAAAGAATAGGATTTTTAACTTTTCCTAAAGCTTTCAATAAATCAAAGTTTTGCATATTTTTAGGTCCAACTTCAATAATATCGATGTTATCTTTATAATAATCAACTTCGTTAATACTTGATATTTCAGCAATTGATAATAACGAGTTTTTAGATGAACACTGATTAAACAATTTTAAATTTTCTTTACTTATACCTTGTGTAAAATTGTTTGAATTTTTAGTTCTATAAGACCCACCATGTAGACCACGTGCTCCACTATGTTTGCATGATGTAGTTATAGAATTCAAAATCTCATTATCATCTATAACACAAGGGCTAGCAG
>JAXFTN010000014.1:0-7277 GCA_034176765.1 Bacilli bacterium
AGGAATCCTAATTATTTTTCTTGCTTGGTGGATTATTTCTTTATGTATTGAAGAAAGCGTCATGATATTTCCAAGTCCATTAAAAGTAATTAAAAATACTTTTGATATTTTAGGTGGAAGTTATGTTTATAAATGTATTGGTTTTAGTTTTTTAAAAGTTTTTATAGGCTTTATAATTTCATTTGTTTTCGCTTTGATTTGTGGAATAATTGCTGGTAATTTTAATTTCTTTTTTAACTTTATGAAACCTATTATTACAACTTTAAAAGCCGTACCTACAGCAACATTAGTTTTCTTTTTTCTTGTATTGGTTGGAGCAAAGAATGCACCTATATTAATGGTTATATTATTGTCGTTTCCAATCATTTATGATTCTATTGCTAATGGCATTATAAATATTGAAAAAGAATTAATGGATAATATGCTTCTAGATGGAGGTAAAACATTTAGAAATATTATTAAAATTGAAATACCTTTAATATATAAATATATTTTACTAGGTATCTCTAGTAGTTTTGCATTATCCTTTAAAATCGAGATAATGGCTGAAATATTAACGGGAAATACATCACTTGGATTAGGTAGTGCTATTTTATCTGCTCAAAGAAATGACCCTACGAACATGGTACCAATATTCAGTTATTCGTTACTAACAGTAATATTTGTTTTGCTTATTTCTTTTGTTTTCAAGAAGATTAATAGATTGTTATTGAAATAAATTTTAAATTTTAAAAAGTAAAGGTAAAGATACTTTTACTTTTTTTTTATTGTCGAACATAGTATAATTATAAAATCAGTATTATTTTATTGATAGGAGGTTGTATATGAGAACAAATGAAGAAATGTTTCAAGAATTAGACGAATTCATTGAATCACTCAATTACGATAAGACTGAATTAATTGCAATTTTACATCGTGCACAACATATTTTCGGTTATTTACCAATGGTTGTACAAACTCATATTGCAAAAAAACTTAAAATTAATGTATCAAAAGTTTATGGAGTTGTTACTTTCTATTCTTACTTTAGAATGGAACCTAAAGGACAATATGTTATTAGTGTTTGTTTAGGTACAGCATGCTTTGTTAGAGGTTCTGGTAAGATTTTAGAGAAAGTTGAAGAAATTCTTAAGATTAAGAATGGTGAAACAACTTATGATGGTAAGTTTTCATTAACAACTTTAAGATGTGTTGGAGCTTGTGGCCTTGCTCCAGTTATGCAAATCAACGATAAGACATATGGCAATATCACACCTGATGATGTTGAAAAAATCTTAGCTGAATATTAGGAGGATAGAACATATGTGTAATAAAATTAATTCTCGTGAAGATTTACTTAAAATGTATGATAATGTCAAAGATTTATTAGACATTAAAAATACATATCAAGAATCTCCATCTAAATATTGTATCTCTGTTTGTGGTGGAACTGGTTGTACATCTTCTAGCTCTTTACAAATTATTGAAAAGTTAAAAGAAGCAGCCAAGAAATTTGGTGTAGAAGATAAGGTTGAAATCACAATGGCTGGATGTTTTGGCTTCTGTGAAAGAGGACCAATTGTTAAAGTTTATCCAGATCATATTTTCTATACAAAAGTTAAAGTTGAAGATTGTGAAGAAATTATTGAAAAACATATTTGTCATCAAGAAATTGTTGAACGCTTATTATATCGTAATGTAAATGGTGAAAGTGTTAAACTTCAAGATGATATTAGTTTCTATAAAAAACAAAATCGTATTGCTTTAAGAAATTGTGGTTTTATTAATCCAGAAGTAATCGCTGAATCAATTGCTACAAAAGGATATCAAGCATTAGCAAAAGTATTATTTGAAATGACACCTGACGAAGTAATTGATGTAATTACAAAATCAGGCTTAAGAGGTAGAGGTGGAGCAGGTTTCTCTACAGGTTTAAAATGGAAATTTGCTCGTGATTCTAAGAGTGATAAAAAATATATTATTTGTAATGCTGATGAAGGCGATCCAGGTGCATTTATGGACCGTTCGATTCTTGAAGGTGACCCACATTCAGTATTAGAATCAATGGCTATAGCTGGTTATACAATTGGTTCTGATGAAGGTGAAATTTATATTCGTGCTGAATATCCTTTAGCTGTTCATCGTTTAGAGATAGCTATTAAACAAGCTACTGAATTAGGATTACTTGGCGATAATATTATGGGTTCTGGTTTTAGTTTCCATATCAATATTAAATATGGTGCTGGAGCATTTGTTTGTGGCGAAGAAACAGCTTTAATTCATTCAATTGAAGGAAGTAGAGGAGAGCCTACTTTAAAACCTCCATTCCCAGCAGTAAGAGGTTTATTTGGTAAGCCAACTAACGTTAATAACGTTGAAACATGGGCTAATGTACCATTTATTATTTTAAATGGTGCGGAAGCATTTAACTCTATTGGTACAGAAAAATCTAAAGGAACAAAAGTATTTGCTCTAGCAGGAAAAATTAATAATGTCGGTTTAGTTGAGGTACCAATGGGAACTACACTACGTGAAATCATTTATGATATCGGCGGTGGAATTAAAAATGGTAAGAAATTTAAAGCTGTTCAAACAGGTGGTCCAAGTGGAGGCTGTTTAACAGAGAAAGACTTAGATACTGCAATCGATTACGACAATTTAGTTGCACGTGGTTCTATGATGGGTAGTGGAGGTATGATCGTTCTTGATGAAGACGATTGTATGGTTAACATTGCAAAATTCTATCTAGAATTTACTGTTGAAGAATCATGTGGAAAATGTACACCTTGTAGGATTGGTAATAAACGTATGCTACAAATTTTAAATAAAATTACTGATGGTAATGGTACAATGGAAGATCTAGAAGAACTAGAGAATCTAGCAAACGTTATTAAAGATTCTTCTTTATGTGCATTAGGTCAATCAGCACCAAATCCAGTTTTATCAACTTTACATAGCTTTAGAGATGAATATATTGCTCATATTGTTGATAAAAAATGTCCAGCTGGTTCATGTCGTAATTTATTAAATTATTCAATCATTAAAGAGAACTGTATGGGTTGTGGTTTATGTGCTCGCAATTGTCCAGTCGGTGCAATTTATAAAACTGATAAACCTGCTAAAAATGATCGTTTATTTGCTTATGCTATTGATACATCTAAATGTATTAAATGTGGAACTTGTGAAACTAAGTGTCCAGCAAAACCAAAAGCAATTGTTAAATAAGGAGGAGTAGAAAGATGTTAGTTAAGATTAAAATTAATGGATTTGAATATCAAGAAGACTCTTCTTTAACAATTCTAGCTGTTGCTAAAAAACATGGTATTAGAATTCCTACATTATGTTATCTAAAAAAAGAAGAAGCTAATTTTGAACATAAACCTGCGTCATGTAGAGTATGTGTTGTTGAAGTAAAAGGAAGAAGAACACTAGTTCCAGCTTGTGCTACAAACATTACTGAAGGCATGGAAGTATTTACAAATACTCCACGTGTTAGAAGAGAAAGAAAAACGATTGTTGAATTATTATTATCTAATCACCCTAATGACTGTTTAGCTTGTGAAAAAAGTGGACATTGTGGACTTCAAGATTTAGCAATTGAACTAGGTATTAAACGTATTAGTTTTGACGCACCATTATCTCATCCAAATGAAGTTATTACAAGTGGTGCAATTATTAGAAATCCAAGTAAATGTATTTTATGTAATCGTTGTACAGCTGTTTGTGAAAAGATTCAAAGTATTGGAGCAATTTCAGCTTCTCAACGTGGATTTGCAACTTTAATTTCTGAACCTCATGATTGTGTAAACTGTGGTCAATGTGTTCAAGTATGTCCTACAGGTGCATTATTACAAGTTGATGACACATATAGAGTTGAAGAAGAATTAAATGATCCAGATAAATTTGTTGTCATTCAAACAGCTCCATCTGTTAGAGTAGCTTTAGGTGAGCCATTTAGTTTACCTCCAGGAACAGATGTTACAGGTAAAATGATTACTGCTTTAAGAATGATGGGCTTTAAGAAAGTCTTTGATACAAATTTTGGTGCAGATTTAACTATTATGGAAGAAACAGCAGAGTTACTTCAAAGAGTAAATGAAAATAAAAATTTACCTTTGATTACTTCATGTTGTCCTGGTTGGATTAAATTCATCGAGACTCAATATCCTGAATTAATTCATTTACCATCATCTTGTAAATCTCCACAAGAAATGTTTAGTGCAGTTTGCAAAACGTATTATGCAGAAAAAGAAGGAATTGATCCTAGTAAGATTGTTGTCGTTTCATTAATGCCATGTATTGCAAAGAAATCTGAAGCTGCTCGTGAAGAAATGATGGTAAGAGGACTTCAACCAACAGATTACTCACTTTCTGTAAAAGAGTTTGCAAATATGCTTAAACGTTATGGTATTGATTTAGCTACTTGTGATGATGGTACTTTTGATGCTCCATTAGGAGAATCTACAGGTGCTGCTGATATCTTTGGTAATACTGGAGGAGTTATGGAAGCAGCTGTTAGAACTGCTTGTATGTTAACAACAAATGAATTCCCTCATGATATCGAATTCTATGGAATGCAAGGATATACAAATACTAAACATGCTTACGTTGATTTAGCTGGAAAACAATTACATCTATGTGTTGTTTCTGGTCTTGCTAATGCTAGAAGAATTCTTGAAGAAATTAAAGAAGGTAAAGCAACTTATGATGCTATTGAAGTTATGGCATGTCCAGGAGGATGTGTAAATGGAGGAGGTCAACCACTTCATAAGGTAACTCCACACGTTCAAGTCGTTAAAGCACGTAGAGAAGGTTTACAAAAGATTGATAACAATAAATCAGTTCGTATTTCATGTGAAAACCCTGCAATTAAACAACTATATGAAGAATATTTAGAAAAACCATCTTCACATGTTGCTCATGAATTGTTACATAGGACTTATAAAATAGATGAATAAGATAAATTGCCTAGCTAAAATTAGCTAGGCATTTTTAAAAAAACTTATTTAAAATTTAATTTATTATTTATTCATTATTGTTATAAAGAAAAAAATAATGTTATATTATAATTACTTAGTGAGGTGATTCATATGGCAAGTATCAAACTTAAAAACAAAAAGATAAGATTTGTTTACTATGCTATTTTTGGATGCTCACTTTTAGCAATAGGATTTACTAGTTATTATTTCTATCGTGTTTATAAAGAAAACATTGCCTTAAAAGAAACAATGGAAAATATTATAAAAACTCATGAACAAAGTGAATCATTAAGTGGCGATTCAAGTTACACAGAATATTTCACACAAGATGAAACAGTTGATTCATTAAGTAATGGTAAAATTATTATTTCATTTCCATCAAATTAATTACATAAGCAGGTAATATAACCTGCTTTTATTTTTGTAAAAACGTAAATGAATAAATCTTAAATCTAAGTATAAATCGACAAATATTTACCTTTAAACATATTAATATTGTTAATGAGGTAGAAAATGGAACTAGTTAATTCAAAAAATAAAACGCTATGTTTTCTTAAAAATAATATTGATTTATATGATATCTTTATAACAATTTTAAGTGTATGCGTAACGTTTATTCATGATGCGTTTATGTTTAATCCACTTCTAATTGCTCTTTTTTATTTGTCTTATAAAAAAGGTTGGTTAGTTACTTTATTTACTTATTCTTTAAGTATACTTGTTTCCTTTCTTAAAAATATAGATTATGGTTTTGAAATATTGATAATTGAAACATTTTATTTTTGTTTAATGCTTTTATCAACTTATGTAAAATTATTTAATAAAAAGTATTTACCTCCGATAATTATATGTTTAAGTTTAAGTATTGTAACTCTCATTACAAGATTTAATTATCAACTATTATTTTTATGTTTCTTAAATTCATTTATTAGTATTCTTATAATAGCTGCCTTTTTAAGTTTTAATAAGAAATTAAAGGATGATTTTAAAGGAATTACTATATTGCATGCTTCTATTATTATTTCTGTTTTTAGCATTTCTTTTATGTTTAATTCATTAGTTGGGCTAGTTTTTTTTAGGTTATTTATTTTATTAAATATGAAAGATAACAAAACTAGTAATAACATTTTATCTTTAGTAATGGGTTCTATCCTTCTATATTATTTTTGTAATGTATCTTCATATTTACTTCTATATGTATTAATACCTTTATTGTTAACATCTTTTATTAATGGTCGCTACAAAATAGTTTTTTATATATTTATACATATTTTATTGTCACTAACTTTAGATCCTATTTTTTATCAAAATAATATCTTTTATCAAGGCTTAGCTAGTGCATTATTATATTTGCTTATACCTGTTAATTATGTTAATAAGATTCAAGAATTATTTAGTGAGCGAATAATCAAAAAAGAATATGATGATAGCTTAGAAAATGAAGTCTTTAGAATAACTCATTATATTGATGCTATTAGTCTTGGTATTAAAAAAGAAAAGAAAGAACCATTAGTTAAAGCATATTATAGAGTAAAGACAAGAGTCTGTAATAAATGTACTCACAAAAATAATTGTAAAATAAAAGATGCACTTAAAGATTTGTTAAATGAAAAGCTTACTAGTAGTGAAAGAAAAAAGATAAATGAAGATTGTGTATATCCTTTTAAATTAGTAATGGAAATACAACAAGCGTATGAGATTTATTTAGCTGAGCAATCTTACTTTATTGATGTTAAACAACAAATGAATAACATCAATAATGTTTTAACAAATATTAAAGAACCTCTATTAGCATTTATTAATCATAAAAAAGAGTTTGATAATAAACATCAACTTATTTTTGAAACATGTAATGCTTTATCTTCTAATGCAATACAAGATTTATATATAAAAGATAACTGTATTGAATTTATAAAAAGTATTAAAACATCGATTGAAATAGAAGAAATAGAAAATGTTATTAATATGTTTAATAATCATTTTTATAGTTTTAGTTATAGTAGAAAAGATTATTTAACTAATGAAGAACATATTATTTTTAAAAAGAAAAAGCCAAGTGAATTTATTTATAACGTCTACACAAGAGCTTTAGATTCAGAGTATAATGGTGATTCTACTCTAATAAATCAAGATAACACATATATTAAGTTTTTAGTGGCAGATGGAATGGGACACGGAAAAAACGCAAATGAAATAAGTCAGTTACTTATTAAAATGTTTTCTTCTCTTATATTAGCCGAGTTAAATACTACTATAATTCTAGATCAGATAAATACTATTTTAAGAGCTAGTTATGGTAATGATAATTATTCAACAATT
>JAXFTN010000015.1:0-11198 GCA_034176765.1 Bacilli bacterium
TAGCAGTATCTAATCATCTAAAGAAGAGAGAACGTAATAGAGATTTTGATGAAATTGCTTGTAAGTTAATAGGGATACCATATAAATATAATTCTTCTTTCTTATTAAAAAGAATCATAAATAAATAGGAAAAAAATATAATTTAATATATGGATATGGCATCAAAAATACGTTCAAGAATAAATCCTAAAAAGAAAAGTAAATTAATTTTAAATATATTTATTACATTCTTTACTTTACTATCTTTGTTACTAGGATTTATGATTTATTCTTATTATGATGAAGATGGTAAATATATTAATTCATTACTTGGAACAAATTTTAATTTTGCTTCTTTTAATGAAGTATTAGATAATATTTTTTCTTTTAAAGAAACTCCACAAGACGATAGCCAAATTGTTTCCACTACAGTTGCATACATTGATTTAGGAAATAATTATTTTCAGTCTGAAAGTGGGACATATGTTAGTGCCTTATTTTATGGTCGAGTCGTAGGTTATGATGAAGATAAGAATTCTTTAGTTATAGAATACCCAAATGAAATCCTTGCAGTTTATAGTGAATTAGCAAGCATTGAGTATACATCATTTTCTTATGTAGAAGAAAAAAATTCAAAATATCTTTCAGTAAATGAAGCATCAATAATAGCTACATACCAAAATAAGTTTAAATTAATTTTTATGAAAAATAATGAGTATATAAGTTATCAAGATGTTATTAAACAAAATAAATATTCCTTTCTATACGATTATCTATTTAATTTTTGTTCTTTTATATAATCATTTTGGATCCATTTTTCTTTTTTTAGTATGTTCTTTTATTCATGAATTGTTTCATTGTATTTTTGCTAGAATATTCAATGTAAATATTGAATCAATTAAAATAACTCCTTTAGGTTGTAGTGCAATACTTGATAATATTGAAAAAGTATCTTTGAAAAAGAAAATTATTATTTTCTTAGCAGGTCCATTTTCTTGTTTTGTTATAATACCATTTCTTGCTTTTTTAAATAGAACAAACTTAATTAATGTTAATCAGTTTAATATGTTAGTAAATATGAATATCGTTGTTTTTATTTTTAATTTACTTCCATTAAGTATCTTAGATGGAGGCCATATAATTGATGCAATTATCTTTAATAAATTTGACATATTTAAGGCATCAAAAATAAGAATAATATATAATATACTAAGTACTTTTATCATTAGTATATATCTAATTATTTTTTCTCAATATATACTTTTATGTTTTATTATATTGAATCTTTTTTTAATGATTGTTTTATATAAACGTAATATAAAAGATTTATTAAGAAAAAGGTTATACATGAATAAAGAATTTTTACCAATTAGAATAAATAATGAAAAAATAATTTATAAGGATTATGACAATTTTTATTTACAAAATGAAAATTTAATAAATGAAGATCTCTATATTTATGAAATTTTAAAGAAGAAATGAATGCATATAAACAATTTTTTCATTAAATTAGTTGTTAAGTATAAAAATTATTGACTAAGATAGGTCTAGATGGTATTATACTAATGTTGTTGCCTCACTAGCTACAACCGCTAAGAAAAGGTTATAAAACGAAAGTTGCCTTAATTGCGAGTCTAAGTGAAATTTAATTAATAGGAGGTGCACTATGTACGCAATTATCGAAACAGGTGGAAAACAAATCAGAGTTGAAGCTGGTCAAAAAATTTATGTTGAAAAACTAGAAGCAGAAGTTGGTTCAGTTTACACATTTGACAAAGTTTTATTAGTAGCTGATAAATCCGCTAAAGTTGGAGCTCCTTATGTTAAAGGTGCTACAGTTACAGCTAAAGTCGAAAAACAAGGCTTAGGCCGTAAGATTCGTGTCTTCAAGTACAAAAGCAAAGCAAATGAACGTAAAACTCACGGTCATCGTCAACCATATACTTGCTTAGTCATTGAAGCAATTAACGCTTAATTATGATTCGTGTTAAATATGTTGAAAAGGATGGTCAATTTATTTCATTAGAAGTAAAGGGACACGCTAATTCAACAACTATTGATGGACATGATATTGTTTGTGCAGGTGTTTCTGCATGTGTTGTCGGTGCAATGAATGCATTAGAAGATCATAAAAAATTTGAATTTATTATGGAAGATGGTCATGTCTTGATTAAAAAAATTGATGATGAAAATTTATCAATACACAATCAAATAGTTCTTCAAACATTATTAGTTCAACTAAAAACAATTGAAGAATCAAACAAAAAATTTATCAAAATTAACTAAGTAATTATATAAAGAAAGAGAGGGTGCATCGTTATGATGTTTAAATTAAATCTTCAACTCTTCGCTTCTAAGAAGGGTGTCGGTTCTACAAAGAACGGTAGAGATTCAGAATCAAAACGTCTTGGAGCTAAAAAAGGTGATGGACAATTTGCTACTGCTGGTTCAATCATTTATCGTCAACGTGGCACAAAAATCTATCCAGGTGTAAATACAAAACGTGGTGGAGATGATACAATTTTTGCTACAAAAAGTGGTATTGTCAAATTCGAACGTGTAGGTAAAGATAGAAAACGTGTTTCTGTTTACGAAGTCGAAGCAAAATAATTTATGAATCACAAGACCATATTAATTTATGGTCTTTTTTTTAAGATATTATGTAATATAAAATTAATAAATGTTAATATATAAAAAAGGTAGGCGATTTTTGAATGTTTATAGATAGAGCAAAATTAGAAGTTCGTGCCGGTAAAGGTGGAGATGGAATGATTGCGTTCCATAGAGAAAAATTTGTTGATAAAGGTGGTCCAAGTGGCGGTAATGGTGGTCGAGGAGGATCAATTATTTTACGTGCAACAAAGGGTGCATCAACATTAATAAACTTTAGACATTCAAAAGTTATTATTGCTCGTGATGGTGAAAAAGGTATGGGTAAAAATGCCTACGGACGTGGAGCTAGTGATGTAATTGTCGAAGTACCAGTAGGAACTGTTGTTTATGATGAAAAAGATCATTCTTTCATTTGTGATTTAAATGAAGATAAAAAGGAATTTGTCGTTGCTAAAGGTGGTCGAGGTGGACGAGGTAATGCTTGTTTTAAATCGGCTATTAATCGTGTTCCAAATATTGCAGAAAATGGTTTACCAGGTGAAAGAAAAAGACTAATACTTGAATTAAAATTATTAGCAGATGTTGGTTTTGTTGGTTTTCCTAGTGTTGGTAAATCAACTTTATTATCAATTATTTCCAATGCAAATCCTGAAATTGCTGATTATCCATTTACTACTATTTCACCTAATCTAGGTGTTGTAAATTTAAAAGATGGACGCAGTTTTGTTGCTGCTGATTTACCTGGATTAATTGAAGGAGCTCATGAAGGTAAAGGATTAGGATTACAATTCTTAAGACACATTGAAAGATGTCGTGTTTTAATTCATATGATTGATATGTCTGGAGAAAGAGATCCTTACGATGATTATTTAAAAATTAACGAAGAATTAAAGAAATATGGTTTTAATCTTATTAATAGACCTACAATAATTGTTGGGACAAAAATGGATGAAGAAGGTGCTCAAGAAAGATTAGATCATCTTCAAGAACAATTAAGTGATAAAAAAGTTTTTGGTATTTGTGCCTTAACTCATGAAGGTGTTGAAAAAGTTCTTATCGAAGCTATGAATTTACTTGAAGTTACACCAATGTTCCCAATGTATGATGAAAATAATGAAGTTGATGGCTACAAAGTATATGAAGCTAAAGATGATGAAAAAGAAGCATTTACTATTTTAAATAAAGGTAATGGTCTATGGGTTATTACTGGAGAGAGAGTAGAAAGAACATATAACTTAATTAACTTATCTACTGATGAAGGTATGCTTAAATTATTAGATTATTTAAGAAGAATTGGTGTTGATGATGAACTTCGTCGTTTGGGTGCAAAAGATGGAGACACAGTTACTTTATGTGACTTTGAATTCGATTATATTGAATAATTTTAGGATTAATATAAATTAGTGCGAAATTACATAGTGATATATTAATGATAGGAATATTAACTATGTATCATTTCTTAAAAGGAAAAGTTGATGAAGTAGTTAAAGATTTTATTATTCTTAATGTAAATAACGTTGGATATTTCATTTTTTTAGCAACAATGAAAAAATTCAATATTAATGAAGAAGTAAAATTATTTATACACACTGTCTTTAAAGAAGATGGGCAGTATTTAATTGGTTTTAGTAATAAAGAAGAAAAAGAATTATTTAATCTTTTACTTCTAACTAAAGGAGTAGGACCAAAGACTGCTATTAATATTCTTAGAAGTTCAAGTGTGAATCTATTTAAAGAAGCTATTGCTAAAGAAGATATAAATTATATCAAATCCATCCCTGCATTAGGAACTAAGGTTGCTCAACAAATTATTTTTGATCTTAAAGATAAGATTATATCTGAGTCAAATATATTATCAACTATTGAATACAATAAAATGAACGAAGTACGAAATGTGCTTCGTTCTTTTGGTTATAAAAATTATCAGATAGAATCAGAGTTAGTTACATTTAAACAATTTGATATGGATTTACAAGATATAATCAAAGTCTTGGTAAGTAAATTAACATTAAAATATGGAAATAAATGAAAATGGTTTAAGGCCAAAATTTCTTAACGAATTTATTGGTCAAAAAGAATTAATCTATAAATTATCTATTTATATTAATGTTGCCAAAAAAAAGAAAGAAGTATTGGACCATATTCTTTTTTATGGCCCTTCTGGATGTGGAAAAACAACACTTGCTAATTTAATAGCTAATGAAATGGGAGTAAATATTAAAGTAATTAACGCAGCTAATATTGAAAAGCCTTATGAATTAATTAGTCTTTTATTATCACTAGAACCGGGTGACATTTTATTTATTGATGAAATACATCGTTTAACTCATCAATTAGAAGAAATTTTATATTCAGCAATGGAAGATTTTTTTATAGAGTCCATTATAAGCAAAAATGAATCTACAAGTAATATTCATATTAATTTACCACCGTTTACTTTAATTGGTGCGACGACTTTATATGGACTAATCTCTACTCCATTAAGAATGAGATTTTCAATTTGTGAAAAGCTTTCTTTTTATAATATAAATGAAATGATGGATATTATTAATCGGAACGCTAGATTGTATAATTTTAAAATAACTAAAGAAGCAACGGAAAATATTGCTAAACGATCTCGTGGAGTACCTCGTATTGGAAATAATTTAGTGAAAAGAATTAGAGATTTTACGCTTTATAAGAACAAAAAAATAATTGACACTGAAATTGTGGATGAAACATGTTCTTTTTTAAAAATTGATAAAATCGGATTAAATGAAGATGATATGATGTATTTGAAAGTTCTTTATAACAATGGAAATATTTTGTGTTTAGGTATTAATTCTTTATCTATATTGTTAAATTATGATAGTAAAACAATAGAAGAAACAATTGAACCATATCTATTAAAATTAAAATTCATTGAAAAAGGTAAAAGTGGAAGAATTTTAACAACTGTAGGAATAAATTATATAAAAAAGAAAGTTAATCTTTTTTTAGATTAACTCCAATAATTGATCCTAAGAAAATACATAAGATTCGTAATAATACTAAAATTATTGTTATAAAATCTAAATCTTTTTTTGTAACTCCGATAATTATTGAAAGAATTATGAAATATAGAATTGATAAAACTAGTCCTATTAACCATCCTTTTTTATTAAATTTAAATCCTACATATAATGAAATTATAAAGAATAAAAGTAATGATAATAAAGCATTTAAAATGTTTGATGCTAATGGAGAAATTAAACTTTTATATTGTAAGAAAGAAAATGTAAAAATTAATATTAAATTTGCAATAAAAAAGATTATAAGGAACATAATAAATTTTGAAAGGTGGTTTTTCATTGGTTATCCTCGTTATAAATTATGAAAGACATGTTGATTTTATACTATGAACATAAATGAGATATTAGAGATTATTTATAAAACGATATTTTGTTTTTTCTTTTTAATTTTAATTCTAAAATTAATGGGTAAAAGAGAGATTGGTACTATTACAACTTTTGATATTGTTGTCTTTTTTATTATCTCTGAATTATTTTCTTTATCGCTTAATGATTCGGAAAAATCATTGTGGCATACAATTATTCCAATAAGTATTATTGTCGTTTTACAAATTACAATTGCATTTATTTCTTTAAAATCTAAAACTATAAGAAATATAGTTGAAGGAAAGCTAACTTATATTATTTTTAAGGGAGAAATTTTACAGGAGGAAATGAAAAAGCAACGTTACAATATCGATGATTTAATGTCTCAACTTCGTAGTAAAAATATTCAACTCCCAAGTGAAGTTGAATATGCAATTTTAGAAGATAGTGGAAACTTAAATATTATTAAAAAGGAGGACTGTATTTTGGATTATCCAGAACCATTAATTAGTGATGGAAAAATAGTAAAGGAAACACTAAAAAAAATGAATATATCACCAGAAATTTTAAAAATAAGATTATTAAATTATGGATATTCTGATGAAAAAGAAATCTTTTTAGCATTACAAACGACTTCGGGCCTTTATATTGTTCCTAGAAAACTCCCTAAGAATAAAAATTGAGTTAATTATTACATTTGTCAATACACTTGTAATCATTGAAATAGCAACAGCATATATCTTAAGTTTTTTTGTAAATATTAGAAGAGTTATTAAACGTATAATACAAGAAATGACTGATATAATTGTTGCATTTTTTGATTTTTTTAAAACATGCATAGCGCTTAATATAGGAGCTTCTAAATAATAAACTAAAAAAGGTAAGGCAATAATTCTAACCATTTCATAGCCTGCAGAATCTCCATAAAGAAGAGTTAATAAAAGCTTAGGAAAAATCATAAAACATGAGGTTGCCATCGCTCCTATTATTAATAATATTAATAATACTTTGTTAAAAATTTTAAAAGCTCCTTTGTAATTATATTCATTTATACATTTAGACATTGAAGGAACAAGATAATTACCTAATGAATAGGAAAAAAAACCTGGCATTAGGATAAGTGGTAAAACATAACTTGTGAGTTTTCCATATTCTAGAGTAATATATGAAATACTTTCACCTGTTCTTAAGAGGATAGTTGTAAAAATAATTGGTTCTAAAAAATACGTTATTGATCCAACAAGCTTACTAAATGTTACAGGTAATGCAATTGAATAAATATTTTTTTTATAAATAGGGTCTTCATATTCATCGACTTTTAAAAGAAGTTTTATTTTTTTATATAGTTTTAAATCAGATTGAAATAGTAAATAAATAGATTGAGAAATTTCACCAACACATACTCCAAGCATTGCTCCTAAAGAAGCATATTCTACACCTTTTTTAATGAAAAGTTCAATGAAAAGCAAATAGAAAAGAATTCTTCCTACTTCTTCAAAAATAGAAGAGATTGTAGTTATTTCAACTCGATTGATTCCAATAAAATAGCCTTTTAAAAGTGATGATAAACTAATAAGTGGGATTAATAATGCAAGACCGAATATCGTTAATTTACATTGGGAGTTTTGAATTATATTATTAGCAATTATATCGCCACACAGAATAGTTGAAATCATTAAAACTATTGAAACAGTCATTGCAATTGCAAGACCAGAAATAAAGATATGTTTTGTTTTATTTGGATGCCTTGAAATAAGTGTTGATACTGCAGTTGGTAGTCCTAATTGCGTTAATGTAATTAATAATAACATCATAGGATTTACAAGAGAATAAATAGAAATTGCCTCTAAGCCAATTGAACGAACAATTAAAATGCGAGCAATCATTGATAGTAGCTTTCCAATAAAACCAAGACCTAACAATGATAAAATGAATGTTATAGTACGATATTTCTTCAATTTTTTCTCCTTATTTCTTGATATTGCACTGTTAAAATGTTAAAGTATTAAGGCAATGTACATTTTTATTAATTATATTAATAACTTGTATAGTGGACTAGCGATAATACTTATCGTTAAAGAATAATCGTTAAATTACGAAAATATAACCAATGGAGGTAAATTATGCGTCGTCGTTTTATAGCATTTCTATTAATGTGTGTTACTGCGTTAATGGGTATTGTAACTGGAGTTATTACTTCTACAAAAAATTTGAATACTGGAATGGAATTTTCTTCAAGTACTACATTTGTTTATCAAATCGAAAATGAAAATGAAGAAAGTTTAGTTGATTTAGATGTAGTTTCAAAAGAAATGGAACGTCGTCTAAAAATGGCTGATGCTGCTTTTTATAACATCGAAAAAGAAGGCGAAGATCAAATTAGAGTTACTGTAGGTGGCGATGAAGCTACAGTTCAACATGTTAAATTATTAATGGCTTATAATGCTGATTTCACTTTAGCTACAATCGATGGAGAAGTTCAATATACTGGAGATGAATTATTCGGTGATAAAGAAGCTTATGTTGATTATGTTAATCAATATCCAGTTGTTGTTTTTCCAATAGTAGACTCAACAAAAATGGAAATCATTCGTAACCATGCTCAAGATTTATTAGCAAATTCATCTTCTACTGGTGAAGGCGAACAAGAAACAAATGAAGATGCAGGTTTATTAGTTTTATGGGCTGATAAAGAAGAAGGCGATGACTACGATACAGCTATTGACTCTTCAAACCCTGATTATGAAAAGATTCAAGCAAAAGTTTTCTTAACATTTAATTCTGAAGAAGAAAATTTATATTATGATGATAAACATGAAGCTATTGCTAAAACAGTATCTTATAGTGATAGTGAAGGTAATGAATCTTCTACTCCTACAAAAGATGAAGTTAGTGCTGCATGTGTTCAAGCTAAACAAGTAGCTAATTTCTTCAATGCTGGTTCTTTAGATTATGAAGTTAAATATCTTTATCAATCAATAAATGAACCTTCAGTTGAAAATCTTGTTGTTTTAGGTAGTAATTCATTATATATCAACTATAAATCTGGTATTGTTATTGCTTCATTAGTTGGATTTATTTTTGCAGGCTTATTCTTAGCAATTAACTACAAAGTTGGAAGTATTGTTGCATTATTATCTTCAGCTGGAACATTTGTCACTACAATTCTTTTATATAATGGATTATCTGTTGAATTCGGATTAGGTACAATAATTGGCTTATTTATCATTGCTATTCTAGCTATCTTTACTAATGTTGTTATTTTTGAAAAAGTAAAAGATGAACTACATAAAGGTAGAACATTAAAGAAAGCAAACACTGAAGGTCAAAAACGTGCAAACTTCTTAGTAGTAGATTTATCTGTTACATTGCTAGTTCTATCTTTCTTATCATTCTTTATTGGTGGAACTGTATTAAGAGAATTAGCAGTTGTTGTTGCACTTGGTTCAGTTGTTAACCTTGTAGTAACATGGCTTGGTAATAAAATACTTATGTGGGCTTTATGTAATGATACAGCATTACAATCACATAAAGGTATTTTAGGTGTAAGTGATAAAAATATTCCTGATACACTAAATGAAGAAAAGCAAAGATATTTTGGTGATCATGATGGAAAAGATTTTACAAAGCATTCAAAACTTATCGGTGGAATTACTGGTGGCCTTGGCTTAGCTGCTGTAATTGTTACAATCGTATTTGGAGCAATTAATAAACCAATCTTCAATTACGGTAGTGAATATGATGCAACATATCGTATTCAATTTAAAATGGAAAACGATTCTGATTTAGCTGAAGCTGCAACATTAATTTCAGTTTTAGATTCTCATGATATTAAATTAGAAAATGGTTTAACATTTGATGAATTAGTTGATGAAGATGATAAAGACGTCGTCTATGCATATTATTCTGGTGCTATTAAAAAATTACCTAGTGAAGATAATGCTATCTTATCAAGTAATGTTATTTATGATACTAATGGTGATGTTGATGTATTAGCAACTATTCAAGAAAACTTATTACTTGAATTATCAACAACTGATAGTGAAATCGAAATTAAAGTTTCAAATGTCTATAAATATGATAGCGTAATCAAAACGGGTATGGTTGTTGTTGCTATAGGCTGTGGCGTATTAATAGCTGGTTTATATTTATTTATTAGATATGGCTTATCAAAAGCTATTGCATCAATATTAATTACTGAATTAACAGGATTATTAACTGTCGGAGTATTTGTATTAACTCGTATGATATATACAGATTCTGCTATCCTTGGTTTATTTGGCGTTGTCGCATTAACATTAATGAGTTGTATTTTGATGTTTAATAGAGATAAAGAACTATCGTTTGAAATTAAAGAAATTACTTCAAAAGATAGATTAGTAAAAACAGTTAATACTGTATTTGGTCCAATCATGACAATAAGTGTTCTAACATTCTTTATGTCAGCATTCTTCATTGGCTTTGGTCCTGCAGAATATATGACTCTATTCTTATTGTTTGCTTTCGGTAGTGCAGTTTCATTACTTGTAGTTACTTCATTACTTGGTCCTTCATTCTTTACATTTAGAAAAGGGTTCTCAAAAATCAAATTTGGAGAACGTAAACATAAGAAAAACAAAAATACTAATAACGAACAACATAAATCAGCTGAACCTGAAGAAGCTATTTTTATCGGTATTAATGATTAATTATTAAAGGCTGCATTTTTTGCAGCCTTTTATTATAAATAAAAGGAGTGTAATAATAAGTGGAATTTTTAGATAAATTATTAAATCATTTTAATTTAACTTATGAAGAATATTTAGAATTATCAAAAGATATAAATGAAGATGATCTTCCTAAAGTAAGTAATTTTAAAAATGTTGATATCATCATTAAAAGAATTTTTAAAGCTATTGAAAATAAAGAAAAAATTATTGTATATGGTGATTATGACTGTGATGGTATCATGGCTACAACAATATTAGTCAAGGCATTACAAAAACTTAATGCTGAAGTACGTTATTATATTCCTTCTAGGTATCAAGATGGTTATGGATTAAATGAAAAAAACGTGCAATCTATTAAAGAAAAAGGATATTCTTTGATTATTACTGTTGATAATGGTATTAGTGCTTTAGAAGCTATCTTAAAAGCTAAAGAGTTAGGAATTGATGTAATTGTTACTGATCATCATGAACAAATTAGAGAACTACCTGATACACCATATATAATGCATCCTATAATTAGTGAATACGGAGATGTATATTG
>JAXFTN010000016.1:0-3321 GCA_034176765.1 Bacilli bacterium
TGGAACAATTGTTATCTTTTCAACTTTATCAGAATAAGGTAATGTTAAACCAATAATAGCATGACCAGCTTCGTGATATGCAACTTGCTTTCTTTCATGTTCAGTCATTGAACGTGAGTTTTTAGCAGGACCAGCAATACGGCGATCAATAGCTTCATCAATTTCACGTGTGCCGATAGTATCTTTATTTTCTCTAACAGCTAAGATTGCTGCTTCATTAATAACGTTAGCTAAGTCAGCACCTGAAAAACCTGTAGTACGTTTTGCAATATTACTAAAGTCAACAGATGGATCAATTTGTTTTCCTCTTGCATGGACTTTTAAAATTGCTTCTCTACCTTTTCTATCAGGTAAATCAACTGTAATTTGTCTATCAAAACGACCTGCTCTTAATAAAGCTGGGTCAAGAACGTCATCACGGTTTGTAGCAGCCATAACAATAATTCCAGAGTTATCACCAAAGCCATCCATTTCAACTAATAATTGGTTTAAAGTTTGTTCTCTTTCATCATTGCCACCACCCATACCGGCACCTCTTTGACGACCGACAGCATCGATTTCATCAATAAAGATCAAACATGGTGCACATTGTTTAGCTTTTTTAAACATATCTCTAACACGGCCTGCACCAACACCGACATATAATTCGACGAAGTCAGAACCTGAGATTGAGAAGAATGGAACGCCAGCTTCTCCAGCAGTAGCTTTAGCTAATAAAGTTTTACCTGTACCTGGTGGGCCAACAAGTAAAACACCTTTTGGTAATTTTGCACCTAAACGTGTATATTTACGAGGGTCTTTTAAATAGTCAACTAATTCAATAAGTTCAGCTTTTTCTTCATCACAACCAGCAACATCATCAAAACGAACACTTGAAGTATCTTCCCTTCTAGCTCTTGATTTATTGAAGTCCATTGCTTTGTTATTTGAGTTATTAACTGAAGCACTAAGTTTAGATAATAAAACAAATCCAATAATCAAACCAGCACCAACAATTAGAATTGTAGGTAACCATTCAAGGAACCAGTTTGTTTCATAAGCATTAATAATATGGCGATTACTTTCTGTATAGTAAGGTAATGTGACTCCATCAACTTCATATGTACGATTTTCAGTTATTTCCATAATTGTAAAATCACCATCTGGAGTAGTATATTTATAATTATCGAATGCTACGGAATCTATAACAGCTTCAAATTTATAAACCTTATTATCATTGGTTGTATCTGTATATTTACCATAAACAGTAACAATAGTTGATTCACGTTTAATAGAAACATCATTAACTAATTTTTCATCAGAATTAAGCAATTCAGCAACTTGAACCTCAGTTAGTTTTACTGTTTGCGTACCGTTATTTCCTAAAACAAAGAAAACGAACATAGCAATAAATCCAATAATAACTATGTAAGGCCATATGAAGCCAAATAAGCTTTTCTTTTGTGGTTTATTTGTATTTTCCATTTTGTACCTCCTAATCATTAATATTAATCAAACATATAAAATATTTGATTTATTCATTATACAACATTAAATGTTTTTTAGATACTATTTTACGCTTTTTCTTGACATTTGCTATTTAATGTAAATCTTAAAATTAGAACTATCATCAAAAACAAAATTCTTTTGGTATCTAGGTATATAAATAATCTCCTTTTTACTATTTTCAATGATTGGCCAATATTTCCTAATTTCTTCAGGTATTTTCCAATCGATAAACAAACGTCGTACTTTCCTTTTTACATTATTTATCATAATATAATCTCCAGGTTGATAAGTTCTAATCGTTAAAGGATAATCATTGATAAAGACGTTTCGATTATCAGTATTCTTCGTAAAATCAATCTCAAAATACTCAGTTTTTAATTTCATTGGTTTATCAATAACATAACTATATCCTTGAATAAGACAATATCTTTTAACTTTTAATGAACCATATTCTTTAACAATATATAAATCATCTTTTAAAAACACTTTAATATTTGGTTTACGAGATTCAATAATTTTAATTATCTCAAGTGCTCTTTTTCTTGACATTGAATAAAAGGAACCATAATTCATAATAAGTTCATATAAAGCAAAAACTTTAGAATTAATAGATAATGTATTAAACCTCTCAATATTAATATTTTGCAACGAATCGAAACATTCCTTAATATTTTGTGTTTCTTTTTCTCTTTGTTCATTTAAACTCTTAATATCACTTAATAATTTAGTTCTTTCATCCAACGTTAACTTCTCGATAATATTATGTCTAATTTTATTTCTTGTATGAATATTTTCTAAATTAGTTTTATCTATAGAATAAGGAACATCGTTATTTTTACAATATAACTCTAATTCTTTTTTAGTATACCCTAATAGAGGTCGTAATACTTTCATATCCTTGATTATTGTTTCTTCTAAAATACCATAATAAGGGATAATCATTTGACGATCTTTTTGCATAATATATGTTTCTATAAGATCATCTTGATGATGAGCAACAAATAAACCACTGCACTTAAATTTCATATAAATTTCTTTAAAAAAATTATATCTAACTTCACGTGCCCAAGCCTCAAAATTCCCAAAAGTATTTTCATAATGAACTGACTTCAAATACATTGGAACATCATGTTTTTTACAATACTCAAAAAGTGAATTCTCTTCAAATTTGGACTCATCTCTTGTATTGTAATTTATATGGCAAACAACAAATTTATAGCCATCTTTTAAAAGCATATGAAAAAGAGCCATAGAATCAGGCCCAAATGAACATGCTAAGATATATGTCTTGTCCTTATCGTAATTAAAGCTCATCATCTAATACCTTCTATCTTTAATATATTATCACAAAACTTTTATAACTATAAGTGTCATATCATCAGGATGTTCAATATTCTTTGTTGCATCTTTAAAAATGATTCTTCCCATTAAATTTGTATCTTCCATTTCAATATATTTTTTATAATCAAAACTATTAATGAATTCAAATAAACCATCACTATATAAAAACACGATATCATTATGTTCAAAGTCAAAATCTATTATTTCTAATTCACACTCATCGATTAAACCAATTGGTAATCCACCTTGATTAACAACTATTTTTTCATTATTTCTAAAGACAAGTGAATTCACACTACCCATTTTTATAAAACGACCTTTTAAAGTTTCTTTGTTGATTTGCAAATAATCAATTGTTGAATAATTATCATTACCATAACTAGCTCTTAAAATAGTATTTATCTGATCTAGAATTATAGTAGTATTTAACTCGGCTAATATAAGAGAAGAAAACATTTTAATAAGTAACTGACTTATTTCATTTGCGTTTTT
>JAXFTN010000017.1:0-18344 GCA_034176765.1 Bacilli bacterium
CTTGGATATAAAATTATAAAGAAATAAAAATTGCCTATTAAGTTTTGAAATGTACCCCTTTCCTGGTTTTGTCCAGGATTAGGGGTACATTTTAAATTATACTCAATAATAAAAGATTATATTTTTTTGTTCATAAAGAACAAGTAAGTGATGCTTTTTTTAGAATAAATAAAACAAATATATATTGATGTTCTTTTATTAAAACTTAATCAATACATTTTTATTAGGAAACGTGTTGATGAAATCTATTAAAGAGATAGCTTATTATTTTCATATGTATTCTAATAAAAATACACAAATTTTTAATCTTCACAACGATACAAGAAAGTTAAAAAAACATTCTTGTTTTATTTTAGATAAACAAAATGAAAAATATTACAAAGATAATGATAAAAGAATTAAATATGTTATAAGTACAAATAGTATTGTAGATTATAAATACAAGGAACTGAAATTTTATGCTTGGTTTTATAATTTAAAGTTGTCAAATTTTCATTTCATAGGTGTTACAGGCACAAATGGAAAATCATCAACATCTTATATACTCCACAAATTAATAAAGAATTCATGGCTGTTCACTAATGTTGATGGAGTTAAAAATAGTACTTTAATAAAAAATACCACTCCTTATCCACTAGAATTTATAAAAGGCTTAGTAAAAGCCAAAAAAAATAATAAAAAGGTAATCATTGTAGAACTTTCTTCTATTGCAATGGAAGAGGAAAGATTATGTGGAATAGATTTTGATTTCATTATTTTGCTAAATCTTTATAGTGATCATTTAGATTATCATAAAACTCTTGAAAATTATTATAGCTCTAAAATTAGATACATTAATAAATATGGTAGTTTTGCAATAATTAATAAAAATTTAAAGGAATTATGTGAAATCACTACACATTATGGCTATTTTGATAATCTAAAAGTTATTACAAAAAATGATTATTGTTTATTAATGTGTGATGATAATAGGAATATTAAATTACCAATGCACGAACAAATATTTTTAGAAAACTATAGTGCAATTAATTATTTATTCAGAATTATAAATAAAAGGTTTTATAAAGTTAAAAAAATTCGAAGAATAAAACCTATTAAAGGCCGTATGATGATATTAAAAAGACATCCTTTAGTTATAATTGACTACCCTCATACTAGTAGTGCTTTTGAGAATTGCCTAAAACAATTTATAAAAAGAAAAGGTCGTCTTATAGTGATATTTGGCTGTGGTGGTAATAGAGATATAAGTAAAAGAAAAATTATAGGTGAGTTAGCTTTAAGATATGCAGATGTTTCAATAGTAACAGAAGATAATTCACGAAACGAAAACTTAGAAAATATAATGAAGGATATAACTCAAGATAACTCAAAAGATTTTATTACTATAAAATCAAGACCTTTTGCTATAAAATATGCTTTTAAAATAGCAAAGAAAAATGATGTTATATTAGTTCTTGGTAAAGGTCATGAAAAAACAATTATAAGACAATATGAAGAAAACTATAGTGATATAGAAGAGGTGAAAAAGTGGATATAGCTATCATTTTAAAAATAATATATGCTTCTTTTTTTAGTTTTGTATTATCAATAATTTTTAATAAATTAATAATAAAGTGGCAAAAGCAAAAACAAGTATATCAAATAATAAGAGATGATTTATCAGGGCTGCATGATAGTAAAAATAATACACCCACTTTTGGTGGCACAGCAATTTTAGTATCTTTTATTATAGCTTTTATATTATCTCTCATTTTTATACATTATGATAAAAAAATATATTATTTGCTTTTATGCATGATCTGTTTTTTCTTACTTGGTTTTGCAGATGATTATTTTAAAATAGTAAAAAAAGATGGAAAAGGCTTGAAAGCAAAACTACGTTTAGCCTTAGAAATTATTATAGTCTTACTATTTATGTATTTATTTCAATTGCATAAAAAAGAAAACTGGATTATTAATATTCCTTTTAATAATGTATCTAAATATGTTGGATGGACGTTTGTAATTTTTATAATCTTTGTATTAGTAGGTACTAGTAATGCTGTAAATTTAACTGATGGATTAGATGGGCTATCTAGTGGCTTACTAATAATTTCTTTAATTCCTTTTAGTTTTATTTGTATTAGACAAAAAAACTACGAATTACTTTATATAATCTTAATGATGACTGGAAGTATTCTTGGATTTTTAATTTATAATTTTCATCCTGCAAAAATATTTATGGGGGATTGTGGTTCATTATCGATTGGCTTCTTTTTAGGAGGGATAGCAATTATTTTAAGTAGGCCATTGCTTCTTTTATTTTCAGGAATGCTATTTGTCATAGAGACATTAAGTGTTATATTGCAAGTATTTTCTTATAAACTATTTAAAAAAAGAATATTTAAGATGGCCCCATTACATCATCATTTTGAAAAAATGGGAATAAGTGAAGTTAAAATTGTAAGTATGTTTTATATTCTAGGACTATTAATGTCGATTATAACTATCTTAATGGAGTTTAATTAATGAAAATATTAATACTAGGTTTTGGTCAAACAGGTAAAGCAATTTATAAATATTTTCTAGCTTTAAAAGAACATGATATATATATTACAGATAAAAATATTGTTAAAGTTGATAACGCAAAATTTTTATCTATAGATGAATTATATACCTGTAATTTAGAGTTTGATTTATGTTTTAGAAGTCCAGGAGTTCCTTTTAAAAGTGAACTATATCAAGTTTGTAGTTTGTTATCTAAAGAAGTTATTAATGATATTGAGTATTGTTATAGACTGTTAGTAAATAAAAATATAACATATTTTGCAGTAACAGGAACGAATGGAAAGACTACGTTAGTCAATCTATTATCTTATTTGTTAACTAAAATTCAAAACCAAAAAATATATGTAGTAGGAAATATCGGAGTACCATTTATTTCCATTGCTAATGAGGTAGAGAATAACTCAATTGTCATTATTGAATTATCATCTTTTCAAATAGAAAATTTAAAATATTTTAAAGCAGATCATCTTTTTATTACTAATATCTATCCTAATCATCTAGATATGGTAATAAATTATTCTTTTTATAAGTGTTCAAAATTAAAAATTTTAAATCATTGTAAATATTTAGAAAATATTTATATTGAGGATGAAAATTTATGTACTTTGCTTAATAAGCGATATATAAAAACATCAAATTTACAATATTCAGAAAATAAAATAATAAATAAACATGCAAATTTTATTGTTAGTGCTTTTAAAGAAAAAGGTTTACTTATAGACTTTGATAAACATTTTTTTAAAGATTTTCATAATGATTCATATAGACAAGATGAACAAGTAGTTTTAAATATTTTATTTGTAAATGATTCAAAATCTACAAATGTAGAAAGTCTAAAATTATGCTTAAAGAATTATGAAGGTTATAATAATCGTTTAATCATTATAGGCGGAATTTATAAAAGTCTAGGAATTGAAAATATCGTCTTTAAGAAAAATGATAGAGTTATTGTTTTTGGTAAATCAAAAAATCTTTTATTAAGTAAAATACCAATGGCAACATCATATAAGACACTTGATGATATTTTTTATAATGAACATTTAAGTGAATATTCGTGCATTATCTTTTCTCCAGCTTGTTCATCATTTGATCAATTTAAAAATTATATAGATAGAGGAGAACATTTTAATAAATTAGTAAAGGATTTTAAGGAAAGATATGCTAAGTAAGAAATTAAAAATTATTATCTTTTTTTTGACTATTGTTTTATGTACCATTGGAATTTTAATGGTATATAGTTCCTCTAATATTTGGGCTGAATATAAATATGGTGATTCATATTATTATTTACGAAGACAAATATTATTTTTCTCAGTTGGATTAATTTTAATGTTTATTGGTTATAAAATTCCAAGTAACTTTTTACAAAAATATTGCATTTATCTTGTTTTTATTTCTCTTATTTTATTGATATTAGTCATTATTCCTGGCATAGGTATCATAAGAAATGGCTCGCGGTCTTGGTTTGGTATTGGATCTTTTGCTTTTCAACCTTCAGAATTATTTAAAATAGTATTAATCACTTATTTAAGTTCAATTTTATCTAAAGAATATGATAAAACAAGAAAAATCAAAGTGTTTATACCAGTTTTTATGTTTTCAATAATCGGTTTTATTTTAATAATGCTACAACCTGATTTTGGGACTGCAATGATAATGATTCTTTCAATCATATTACTTCTATTTATTTCTCGTTTATCTATGAAATATTTTATCATTATGGGAGGATTAGGTATTTCTTTAGTTGTCTTATTAATAATTATTGCTCCTTATCGTTTTGAACGAATTACTGCTTATATAGATCCTTGGAAAGACCCTTTAGGTGCAGGATTTCAGATTATTCAAAGTATGTATGCTATAGGGCCAGGAGGTTTATTAGGAAGCGGATTATTTAATAGTTATCAAAAACATTTTTATTTACCAGAGCCACAAACGGATTTTATTTTTGCTATATTAGTTGAAGAACTTGGTCTTCTTGGTGGATTATTGGTAATATTTTTATTCGCTTTATTATTCATTTTCGGCTTTAAACTTGCAACCTTACAACAAAATAAATTCAATTGTTTTTTAATTACAGGATTATTAGGTCTATTGTGTATTCAAGTAATTATTAATCTTGGTGTTGTTACGGCTGTTTTTCCAATTACTGGAATTACTTTACCTTTAATTAGTTACGGCGGAACATCATTATCTATTTCTTTATTTTGTATTGGTTTAATTTTAGGAAGGAAAACTAATGAAAATTATATTAGCTGCTAGTGGAAGTGGTGGACATGTCTTTCCATGTTTAACACTAGGAAATTATTTAAAAATTAAAGGACACAATATCTTATATTTAAAAATTGAAGGATCTTTCGAAAATCAAATAAGTGAATATGAACCATCATATACTTTAAAAATTAAGAAAAACACAAAATTAAATTTTAAAGATATAAAATCAATAACATCCTTTTTTAAAGAAATAAAAATAGCTAAAAATAAATTAAAAGATTATGAAGTAATATTATGCTTTGGTGGCATAATGAGTTTTGTAGGGACATTAATAAAAAGTCATAAACAAAAATTATATATACATGAACAAAATGTTGTATTAGGTGATTCAAATATTTTTGCATCGTTTTTTGCCAATAAAATTTTCTTGAGTTTACCAATTAATAATCAATATTTTTTTAAGAAAAAAATCTTATTATCAGGTAATCCTAGAGAACAACTAATAGAAAAAAACAACGATATAAGAAATACAATAGTCTTTATGAGTGGTTCACTTGGTTCAAAAACTTTAAATGAAATATATTTAGAAACAATTAATAATTTAAATATAAATCAAAAAATTATTCTAATTGGTGATTTTAATAAGAAAAAAATAACTAATAAAAATGTTGAAATTATAAATAAAGATTTTTGTATTAATGATGTTTTAAATAAAGCAAAAATAATAATATCTCGAGGTGGAGCAACTACTTTAAGTGAAGTAAGTAAAGCACAAATTCCAATGATCATTATTCCATCTCCATATGTAAAACATAAACATCAAGAAAAAAATGCCAAATATTTTGAGAAATTAGGAGTAGCAATATGCCTAAAAGAGAATGAACTTTTAAAAAACGAATTATTAAAAGCAATATTAAGTTTAATAGAAAACAATGATGTATATTATTCATTTGTAAAAAATTATCAAAAATTAAAATATTATAATTCTTTTAGAATTATTGAAGAGGAAATAATTAATGAATTCTGATTATATAACTTTTAATAATTTTGATATCTCAACAATATCACCTATAAATTGTGGTGGTATAGTAAAAAATTTTTTTGTTGTATATACAAGAAAAGGCCTTAAGGAAATTTTTAAAAAAATTAAAGACAATAAATGGAAGAGTTACATTGTTGGTGGTTGTACTAAAATTCTTTTTAAAGACACTATAACTTATGATTGTTTTATTAAATATGAAAATAAAGAAATGAAGATTGAAAAAGATGAAATTAAATGTGGTAGTGGTAATACATTAAGTAACATGATTTCGCTAATTACATCAATGGGTTATAAAGGATTTGAGGGTTTAATAGGAATACCTGGTTTAATTGGAGGAGCAATTTGTAACAACTCTGGTGCTTTTGGAAATGAAATACAAGACAATATAAGATATGTTAAATATATGAATTATGATGGAAAAATCATTACTTTATCTAGAAAACAATGCCAATTTAGATACCGTCATTCTATATTTAAAGATAAGCAATTAGGTGTTATTATTGAAGCTTGCTTTAAATTAAAAAAAGGAGACCCCATTTTAATAAAAAGAAAGATAGAACAATATAGAAATAAAAGGCTCACATCTCAACCATTAAATAGTAAAACTTTAGGTTGTACTTTTAAAAATCCACCTTTTTTATCTGCGGGACGTTTAATTGATGATTGCGAATTAAAAGGATTAACTGAAGAAGGAGTAAAAGTATCAACAATTCATGGAAACTTTTTAGAGTTTAGCAAGAAAAAAAGTACAAAAAATGCATTGCGTATAATTGATATCATTATTGATAAAGTATATAATAAAACTAATCTTGAGTTAGAACTTGAATTATTGATTGTGGGGTGAAATTAATGACAAACGATGCTGCTTATGAACAAAATTTGTTAAAAGACGAAGATTTTGAGCGTGCATTGTATCGTCAATCCTATCGTAATAAAGTTTTTCTAATTATAAAGATTATATTATTTTGTGTTATTTTATTAGGAGTAGGTACATATCCTTTATATCCAGCTTCTCAAATAAGAGGATTAGAATTACAAGGTAATTATTTGTTATCTAAAGATGACGTTTTGGATATGATGGATACAAATGTAAATACACCTGTAATTTTTTCTAATGAACAAAAGTTAGTTCAAAATTTAGAAAAATCTCCTATAATTGAGTCTGCTGAAATCAATTGGGCACCTCTTAAGATGAAATTGAAAATTAATGAAGTTGCAGCAATGATTAATTATAATGGAGAAACTTATTTAAGTAATGCAAAAACTATTTCTGAACTTAGGTCAGAATATCCTGATTTTACTCATGATTTTGCAGAAGAAAATGTTCCTACATTTTTATCTTCTTTGTTTGGAGCTTTTACTAATGAGCGAAAATCTTTATTTTTAAATAATTTAAAAGTTATACAAAGAGATGTTTTAAATTCTATAAGTTATATTGATTATAGAGGCGATGGCAGTTCATATGTTATAACTGATGGTTATGTGTTATTTTATTTTTTAGGTAATGATGGTATTTATAATCGCATTGCTTGTAAAGAAGAGCACATTGGCTTCTTTTTAGATGATTCTATTGATTCTGCAAATAGATTAAGTCAAATTATTAATATGTTAAATAAATGCAGCGACGCAGCCATACGTGAAGATATAGTTGATAGTTCGATTAAATATAGATCTATTACTTGTTATTATGGTAAATATACAGATAAAAATGGCGTCACTGCTGAAAATCCATGTATTGTTGATAAATAGGAGGTAATGATATGGTCAATAAAATTATAACTACATTAGAAATATCATCTTCTTCTATTAAATGTGTTAGTGGATATCTACTTAATGATAAACCTATTATATTAAATTCTGAAATAACACCACTTGAAGATGGATGCATGAAGGGTGGTATGATTAATGATTATGGCGTTGTTACAAAAGCAGTATCCCAAATTATTACAAGAGCATCTGAAAAACTTAAATTTCCAATTCAAGAAGTTGTGTTAATAGTACCTTCTATTGGTTTTGAGGTTTATCGTAATTCTCAAACAACTAATGTTGTTTCTCCAATAGGACAAATAAATAAAATTGATATTGATAATGTCAAATCACAAGTTAGTAAAGCTAAAGTTAATGAAGGATCAATTATCGTTGATATACTTCCAGAAAGGTATATATTCCATGACGGAGAAAGTGTTGAACCTCCATATGGTCAAATGTCTGATTCATTAACAATTGATGCAAAATTACATGCTATTCCAACTATTATTTTAAATAGTTTTAAAAAAATCATTTCTCAATGTGGTTTACGTATTTGTCGTATCGTTGTTAGTATTTTTGCGGCATGTGGAATGATTAAAAATCTAGGAAATTTACCAAAGAATTATGTTTTAGTTGATCTAGGATCTGAAATTAATTCTGCGGCTTTGATTGGTGGAAACGAACCATTTTCACCTATGTATAGTATGTTTGGTAGCGACCAAATTACTAGAACATTATCTGATGAATTAAATATTGATTTCTTAAGTGCACAATATTTAAAAGAGAAAATTGGTATTGATACAAGAAAAACATCATATAAAACACTTTTATTAAAAGTTACTTCTTCTAATAAAAAAGAAGTATCAAATATTGAATTTAATGAAAAAATGATTGAAATATCAACAAATTACATTCAAAATATTTCTAGGATTGTAGATGAAATATTCCAAAAGAATCCAGCCTGTGTTGGTTTCCCTGTTGTATTTGTTGGTGGAGGATCAAAACTTTATGGATTTGAACAATTAGCCAAATCCTTAAATAAATTCAACAATTCATTATTTATTACACCTACTGCATTAGGTGCTCGAGATGCTAGATTCACTAATTGTGTTGGTGCTTTATGCATTTATGGTGAGTCAATTAAAAGTCGAGTAGGTGGTATAATAGAAGATGATTATACTGAATACGAATCTACTATTAATAGACGTATTAAATTACAACGTGGTGACATTGATCAAGAAGATTAAAGGAGGAAATGTACATGGAACATAAATGGGGAGATTGGGGTTTCAATTTTGAGCCACAAAACGAACAAAATAACGATGAAAACAGAGAAGAACAAAATGTAGAAGCTGAAGAGGTAGTTCAACAAAATATTTTTGAAGAAAACCTCGAACAAGATTCATCTAATCAATATGAGAGTAGTGAACCCTTGAATGAAGATAGTAATGCTTTTGTTCCAGAACAACACCAAGAAGAAGTTCATGAACAACATCAAGAAGACGTTCATGAAGAGGTTAAAGAAGATGTTCAAAGCGAACCTACCTCTAGTTATGAAGAAGTAACTGAAGACGATTCTTCTAATTATGATGACTTTAATGATTTTGATGGCTTTGATCCAGTTGCTAATATTAAAGTAATTGGTGTTGGTGGTGCTGGTAATAATGCTGTTAATAGAATGATTGATGAACAAATTTCTAACGTAGAATTCTATGTTATGAATACTGATAAACAAGCTTTAAGCACATCAAAAGCACGCAATCGTATTGTTTTAGGTAAAAACAAATATAGAGGTTTAGGTGCTGGTGGTGATCCTCGAATCGGTGCTGAAGCTGCTGAAATTAGTTCAAACGAAATTAGAGCAGCTGTCAAAGGTGCTGATATGGTCTTTATTGCTGCTGGTGAAGGTGGAGGTACTGGTACTGGTGCTGCTCCAGTTGTAGCTAGAATTGCTAAAGAAGAAGGTGCTTTAACTGTTGCTATTGTTACAAGACCTTTCAACTTTGAAGGAAAAAGAAGAATTGCTCAAGCTGTTGATGGATTAAATAAACTTAAAGAACATGTTGACTCAATTATTGTCGTTTCTAATGATAAATTATTAATGATGAATGGTGGATGTTCAATTATGGATGCGTTCGCATCTTCAGATAAAGTACTTGCACAATCAGTTAAAACCGTTAGTGATTTAATTACTTTACCTGGAATTATCAACTTAGATTTTGCTGATATTAGATCAACATTAAAAGATTCAGGTGTTGCACTTATCGGATTTGGTTCTGGTAAAGGACAAAATAAAGTACGTGATGCAGCTGCTTCTGCAATTGCTTCACCATTATTAGAAGCTTCCATTAGAGGAGCTAACTCAGCAATTATTTCAGTTACATGTGGTTCAAATGTTACATTATATGAAGCACAAGATGCTGCTAATGAAATTTGCGCAGCAGCTGGTAATAATTTAGATATGAAATATGGTGTTAATTTCAATACACAATTAGGTGATGAAATTATTATTAGTGTTATAGCAACTGATTTTTCTGAAGAATATGATTTCTCAGCAGTTCCAAATCTTTCAACATTAAGACCTAGACCTGTTGCTGAAAAAGAAGAAGAACACGAAGAAAAAGAAGAAAATAATGTAATTCCTTCATATCTTCAAAATCAAAAATAATTTAAAATATGAGCTGTACTTTTATTAAGTATGGCTCTTTTAATTATTGTAAGATATAATATTTTTTAGAGGTGATTCAAGTGGCAAAAGTAATTGTTCATATTGATTTAAACTGTTTTTTTGCTACTTGTGAAGAAATTATTGATCCTACTTGTGTAGGAAAACCTATGGCTGTAGCAGGAAATTCTAAAAGAGGAATTGTATCTACAGCAAATTATGAAGCACGCAAGTATGGAGTACATTCTGCAATGCCTACTTATATGGCCAAAAGATTGTGTCCTAATTTAATAATAAAAGATCATCATTTTGATTTATATGTTGCTAAATCAAAAGAATTTTTCTCTTTTGTAAAAAAATATACACCTATTATTGAAATAGCTTCTATTGATGAGTGCTTTGCTGATTTTACTGAAGTAATTAAAGATGTTAAAGACCCTTTAGCATTTTTTAAAAATATGCAAATGGATCTTTTTAAAAAAACACAATTAAAATGTTCTATGGGAATTTCTATAAATAAATTTTTGGCTAAGATGGGCTCAGATATGAAAAAACCTATGGGAATTACCATAATAAGAAAAAAGGATATAGAAAAAATGTTATATCCTTTACCAATTGATGATATGTTTGGTGTAGGTAAAAAAACAGCACCAAGATTAAAGAAATTAGGTATTAAAACAATAGGTGATCTAGCAAATAATAGTGATGAAGAAGTAATAAAAACATTAGGTAAATTTTATTATGTTTTACAAGATTGGGCACATGGCATTGGTGATGATAACATTGTTGTTGAACCACCGGAACCAAAATCATTAGGTCATTCTCAGACATTGTATGATGATACTAATGATTTTGATGAACTAAAAGCTTTACTATCTAACTTATGTAGTGCCGTTGCAAAAGAAGCTAAATTTAAAAAGAAAAAAGGAACTACTGTTCAAGTTGTTATTAAAGATTTTGAATTTAAAACAATAAATAGATCTATAACTTTAGATTATTATTTTAATGATTACGAGACTATATATAATTATGCATTAAAATTACTTGAAAAAAATTTGAATGGTACATTAGTTAGATTGGTAGGTGTCACATTGCAAAATCTAGTTGATGAAAAAGAAATAGTAGTTCAAATGACATTTAATGACTATGGTAAATATGAAGATGAAAATCGCACAAAATTACTTATAAATGAATTTAATCGAATTACGAATTCAAATGTATTTATGAGGGCATCTGAAGCAAAAAAGAAAGATAAATGAGACTAACTATTAAAAAGCAATAGTTAATTTCAAAAAAGTTAAAGTATTGAAAAAGAGCATCACAAAAAGAACTTGAATACAGGACAAGTTTAAAAATCTATGAATTTTACTGTTATATCATTTACAAAGAGAAGAATCAAAATTAATTTGATTCGTTTCTAAGTAATAAATTATGCGGATTAATTTCTTAGCAGCATGACTATCAGCAATTCTCAAGTATTTGTGATCGGTCACTTTCTTCTTAATCCAATATGTTTTAAAAGTTTCATTATGAATACATACTGTCTTAATGACATTCATAAGAACGTATCTAAGGTGAGAAGATCCATGTTTAACCATTTTACCCTTAAAAGATTTAGTTCCAGATTGATTAATTCCGGCATCAAGACCAGCAAAAGCGATGCATTGATTAACATTATCAAATCTAGCGAAGTCACCAAATTCTGAGATAATGGTTGCGGCGCTTATTAATCCTATTCCAGGGATAGAAGCGGTAGGAGAATCGATATCATTCATTATAGAAATGATTTTAGATTCAATGTAAGAGATTTCTGTATTTAAATTTTCAAATGTAGAAATTAAAGAGAGTAATTCATCTATTAAGTATTTTGAAGAATTACCAATAGTTGAATAAGCAGCTTCTTTAATTTGTTGAAGTTTAGAAATAGAAATCTTACGAGAATGATTATGAACTATAAGCAAATCATTCTTGTTCCATTTAGCGATTCTTTCAGGAGTTTTATACTTCTTAAGAATAAATAAAGCTGTATCTGATTTAAGCTTATTAGAGAAAAAAGCTTTAAATTCAGGAAATACAGTATCTAAAACGTTTGTCATCTTGACTAAGATGAGTGAACGTTGAGAAACATAAGTTTCTCTTAATCTAGTTAAACTTTTTAAAGCTTCTAGATGGTATAATGGTTGTTGATAGGATTTGAGCATTTCATTTTTGGTAGAGATGAATTGAGCAATAACTAAACAATCAACCTTGTCGGTTTTAGTTCTTCTAAGTGAGAATTGTGAACGAAATCTACTCACTTGAAGAGGGTTAATGATTACAAAATCATAGCCATGTTTAGATAAGAAGGTCTTGAGGTTACTGTGATAGTGACCTGTTGCTTCAAATCCTATCTTGATTCCTTGAGAACGATCAAGATTCGATATAGAAGCAAGTAATTGGTCAAAACCTTCCAAGGAGTTTTGTATCGTTTTTGGAGGTACGATAACTAAACCATTATCATCGATGATAACAAAATCATGTTTATATTTTGCAACATCGATACCAACATAAAGCATAAAAACACCTCCATTATGTTGTTAGTGACTGTTATAATTCCATAGCTTTTACTTCTTGTAGCCTTGTTCTACATAAATCGTCAAAGCGATATTTAACTAATTAACAATAGAAAATAAAAGCTGTGTTAGGAGCCTCATTTAACTAGTCTAAGCTAGAAATTAATAGGTACAAATCCACAGCCACAATTTAATTATACCATCTGGCCAGATAGTATAATTAATTACTAAGTTCTCAAAGAAAGGAAAAATTATAAACTTATTCGATTTCTTGAGTAATTTTATAATACAAGGAATAATAATGAATATCGGATTAGAAGTTGTATCTTTTAAAGATTATAAAAGCATAGTAAAAAGAATGAAAATGTGTGGAGTTAACTATTTTTTGATTTCCTTTGATTCAGTTATGAATTTGAAAAATTTAACACCAAGTTTTTTGGAAAAAGCATTAGGAATTAAAAGTAATAAAATCGATGATTTATATAGTTATTATGTTTATCAAGAATGCGAAATATTTTCAAAGGATAGAAAAATAACAAAGCTTCTAAATACAAATTTTTCTTATAATACTGATTTTAATATATGGTTAACAAAATTGCTTTTATTACAAATTAAATCAATTTATAAATATCTTAAATATAAGAATATTTTTTTTATTCTACTATTAAATGATTCTACTAAAGAATTTAATGTTATGAATAAGTATTGCGATTATTTATATGAATATAAATCAAAATATATTATAGATAAAAAAGGAAAACCTTTTTTAAAAACTTTATTTTACAAAAACCTTAATATGATAATTAATGAAAATTATCTTTATATTATTGATTATCAAATATTTAATCAATTTTCTATTGAAGATATGGAAAGTTTATATCTTATATCGTGCAAATAAAAAAAGACCAAGTGGCCTTTATTTAAATATTCTGAACTATTTTTTCATATGGTACTTCTGTATTTTTTGGAAGTTCTCCTGCTTCTTTTATAATATCTATTAATTTATTAAAACTAGTTTGATTGAAGGATGTATCTATTGGCCAAGCTTCAATTTTTAAATAGTTAGTCATAACATTTTTAATTTCTATTTCATCACTAGATGCAAAATATTCTTTTAACAATGGTATTATTTCTTCAACTTCATGTGAATGAACAAAAGTTAAAGCTTTTTTAATAGCATTCGAGAATTTTATAATAATATCTTTATTTTTTTCTCTATATGATTTTAATGTTGAATAGCAAGTATATGGAATTTCACCTGATGCCTCACCAATTGAGGCAACAATATGACCAATTCCATTACGTACTACTTGAGATGCACTTGGTTCGAATAAAGTTACAAAATCGCTTTGTCCAGCTGTAAAAACACCTGCCATAACATCAAAAGCAACATCAGTTCTTATATTAACTTCTTTACTAGGATCGTTTTGTCCAATATCTAACCCATGTTTTTTCAAAACATATTCAAGTGTCATTTCTGGCATTCCACCTTTGCGACCTCCTATAATAGTTTTTCCTTTTAACATGTCAAATGTAAAGTTTTCAATTGGGTCTCGTGCCAAAAGAAAACTTCCATCTTTTTGTGTTAATTGAGCAAAATTAATAGCATAATCACTTTGTCCATTTTGGTAAACATAAACACTTGCTTCAGGTCCCATTAAACCAATTTGAGCCTCTTTTGAAAGCAATGCAGCCATAGTTTTATCAGCTCCACTAGTTGTAATTATATTTACATCAAGGCCTTCTTCTTCAAAATATCCAAGTGAATCAGCAATGTATTGAGGAGCATAGAATATGGAATGAGTTACTTCAGCGACTGTTATTTTAGTTAAATCTGAATTTGTACAAGATGTTATAGGAATAGTGTTTAATAGTATTCCACTTAAAATAAATATTTTATTTAGTTTATTTTTCATCAATTCACCTTATCAAATTAAAATATGCAGAGTATATCAAAGTGTGCTTTTATCTAGGTTTGAAATGTGTTATTTTATAAAATATTTTTTCTATAATGTTTAGAACTAAATACATTATTAAAGATAATAAGCATAAGATTAAAACTCCCATCATTACAATATCCATTCTAAATACTTGACTTCCATAAATTACTAAATATCCAATACCAGATCTAGAAACTAAGAATTCACCAACAATTACTCCAATCCATGATAAGCCAATATTAATTTTTATAATATTAAAAATGTTACCAACATTAGAAGGTAATACTAGTTTAAAAAGTATTTGAATTTTATTGGCATTCAAAATTTTCATCATTTTATATTTGTTAGCATCAATATTAATAAAATAGTTAATACCAGAAATGATTGTTATGGCTAAAGATAGAGAAATTGATACAACTATTATTCCTTTCATACCTGTTCCAGCCCATATTATTAAAATCGGTGCTATAGCTGTTTTAGGTAAAGCATTGAGCATTACTAAAAATGGATCAAATATTTTTACTAATAGTGGAGAAAACCATAGCAATATAGCGCAGATTATTCCTAATGCAGTACCAATAATAAGACCTAAAGTTGTTTCAATAAGCGATATTTGAATATGCTCTAACAAGTTCCCGTTTTTAAGGTATTCAAAAGTAAGCATTATAATTTCAGAGGGACTACTTATTAAGAAACTGTTTATTATTTTAAGACGTGAAAATAATTCCCAAAGTCCAATAAAAAGTATAATAACTAGACTTTGCATTAAAAGTATAAAATTCTTATTATTAAGTTTCATTATTAGTTAAATCCTCTAAAACAGCAGAAAAAAATGACGGAAATAAAGGTGAACTACGGCATAGTAGTGGAGTATTTGTTGTATCATCTTTAATATTTATTTTATGTATTGATTTTATTCTTGTTGGTTTACCACTAAGAACAATAATTCTATCTGCGATTGATATTGCTTCACTGATATCATGAGTAACAATAATAGCAGCCTTTTTTTCTTCTTTAATAATTCTATATACATCATCTATTACGTATAATCTTGTTTGATAATCAAGTGAAGCGAATGGTTCATCTAAAAGTAAAATATCAGGTTTGTTTACTAGTGTTCTAATAAGCGCAACGCGTTGACGCATTCCTCCACTCAATTCACTAGGATAACTTTTTTCATATCCATCAAGATCATATTTTTTTAATAATTGTTTAACTCTTAATATATTTTCTGGAGTTCTATTATGTTCTATTTCTAATGGCAAAAGACAATTACCTAAAATATTACGCCATTCAAAAAGAGAATCGTTTTGAAACATATACCCAATCTTTCCTATAACTTCAATAGTACCTTTTTCATGAGTTTCTAGTGACGAAATTAAATTTAGAATAGTTGATTTACCACATCCTGATGGCCCAACAATAGCAATTATTTCATTTTCTTTTAATTGAAAACTAATATCTTTTAATACTTCAATTTCTATTTTGTTGGCTTTAAAAGTTTTACTAATATTTCTAACTTCTAAAAGATTTCTCATCAATATCTCCGCATTATTATTTTATTTTTAGAATTATAAAATGTGCTTAAATTTAATGTATATAGCGTAAAATATTGGATAATGTTAAAATATTAAAGAAAGAGGCGATGTTATGCAAACTGATTTAGAGATATTTAACAATTTATATGGAGATGACGATGAATTAGTTTTTCAAGCATTGAGTGCAAAAAAGGACTGGATGTTTATAAAATCTTTATATGTAAAGGGACATATTAATATCAAAAAGGATGACAAAGACTTAATACATTATCCTTTTATTGAATCAATGTTAGATGATACTTTGCTATTTGAAGATTTTAAAGTAATTAATGAAGAAGTGAAGGCTCTTAATAATGATGAACAAATTGAAAAAATATTAAATGAACGTTTTGCATATCTAAATCTTTATGAATACGTTGATGGTAGTGCGCCTTTTTTTGTAGAATATGATTTTAATTTGATTGACAATAATATGTTCAATATGTTATTTCCTAATTTTTTTAGAAAACATAACATTAATTCATGGGATATTGATATGGAAACAATCAACAATTTATCATCTGAAAGTTTAATTGAATATTTGAAGCTAGCTTTAGTTGGTAAAGAAGGAGAACATATAATTGTAATGGAAAAATCTAATTTAATTAATGGCGTTTTCTTTGCTCCAATAGCAAAAAAAATTATTGCTAAGAAAAATATTGATGAAGAATTAAAACTTGAATTAAAAACAATAGCCGAAGAAAAAGAAATGGAATATGAGGAGAGAGACTATGATTGATGAAAATAAATTTATATCATTAGATTTTTTTAATACTTTATTAAGATTAAGCCCAATTAAAAAAGATAGTAATCTTGAATTCATTTTTAAGGTGTATAGAAACTCCATTCATAATATTTTGATTATTTTAGATAATCGAAAACAAAATGAAGAAATGTTCTTGAATCCACTTGCTATTTTTAAATATGTTACTTCTGAATATGATTATATGATCTCAAAAATGTCAGATGAAGAAAAAAATAATATTTTAAATAATCAACCTTTATTCATTGCCTTATGTAATACAGTAGTAGATAAATACCTAACATTAGAACATTTTTATTTTAGAATGGAAAGAGTAAATAATAAGTATTATCCTCCTTTAAGCAGTATTGACTTGTATACAAATTATATTCTACATAAACTAAAAGGATTGAAGCGTCAATCATTACCAGAAACATTGATGAATGACATGTTTTATAAATTCTTTTCAATGGTTCATTGTGTTGTAGATTTGTTATCTAATGGTTATGAGACTGAAGCTTTATCTACATGGAGAACAATACATGAAACCGAATGTAATATTATTATATTACATAATCATCCTGAAACTGTTCAATCCTATTTAAGACATATTACTTATAATCTTGCTTTTAGAAATACAATTGAAAATAAAGAAGAACAAGATAAAATCTTCTTAGAGTTAAAACAAAAAATGCGCGACCATGGATTAAAAAGTAAAGATATGAAGAGATTTATTGAAGTTGGATGGATTTATGCGATAAACGATATTGAAAATGATCCTAACGTTAAATTGAATTTTAGAAATGGTATAGAATATGTTGCTGGTCTAGAAAAAGAGAATATGTGGTATGAAATGAGTAGTGAAATTGCTCACTCTTCCCCATTATTAATTTATTCAAATAACATATTATTCTTTGATCTAACTCTAGTAGCTTTATTTAAATCTTTCTTAAATATTGAGCAAATTTTTCATACATTATATTTACCTTTAATTAAAGATAAAAAAGAACTACATAATTATCTATCTACTAGGGAATTACGTTTACCTGAAATTAAACGTATCTATGATATTGAAAGCAAAAAGTTTGAAGATGAACAAGAAGACGAAGAAAATAATGAAGAAAATGAAAAGGATGTAGAATAAATCTACATCCTATTTTTTATACATCTTGATAGCAAGAATCACCGATGAATTCACGAAGTAATGAATTACAAGGAACCCATTTATCATCCATATCGCTGAAGTATTTTAAGAATTTAATTAATCTATTTGCTAATGGAAAATATTCAGAATCACGGTCAATTGCTTGAAGTAATGG
>JAXFTN010000018.1:0-4215 GCA_034176765.1 Bacilli bacterium
ATCTCGCTTGTACCAAATAGAAGTCTTGTCATAAGTGCTTAGCCTTTGTTTTAACTTTTCATCACTAATAGACAAATTATCAAATATATTAAACTCTTCATAATTAAAGCCATAATCAGGGTTTTCTCTCTGCTGTTCTTCATGAAAAGCCAAGTATTCAGTATAATACCAATGTTTAGGGCTTTTAGGGTTTAAATCGTGAAATATCTTTCTATCATCACTTGATAAAGTTCTATCTTCGACTTCTTTTAAGAATGTAGGATCGCATTCATTTGCCTCAGTAACATAAGCCATTCCGTAAGTATTACCTTTGATAGTCTTATAAGAATTAGCCTTGCCACCACCAACAACTAAAAGAATTTTCTCTTTGCCATCGGAAGTATTAACATAAATAGCGTCCCTATTCTTATACTTACCTTCTCTACTTCTTCCAGCAAAGTAGTTAAGTATTCCATAACCATCACAATCTATTATATTAAGTCTTGCTGATGTACTATCTACTCCTGCAACTAAATGTAACTTGTTAGGGTGGTTTTCTAATGCTATACAAAAGGCTAGTCCGTTTGTAACATTCTTGCCACCCCTTTTACCACCATGAGCAACATTAAACCAACTTGTTTGGCACTTTCTAATATAATTAGCTTGCTTTTCGCATAAGGGTGCTAATTGATTAAACATCTTTCTCGTTCCTGTTTGGCTTAGGGTTGTTTAGTAAATTGGCAATGTTATTTATATTTTCATTTATTGATTTCATACCATCATCAGTATATTCAATTTTATCTTTTTGTCCTAAATATTGCTTACCTAAAAATATAGCCATTGTAGGATTTTTTTCGGCAAGTTTCCATTGCATTCTTCTAAGTGATATTTGTCCTTTACCTCTTTTTACCTTAAAAATCTCGTAAAATGTAGTACCATAGGTTTTCTTACACCATGAATTTAATGTCTTATCATTTACATCAAAAAAATCACATACTTCATTTATTGTACATTGAAGTCCACACAAATTTTCAAATTGCTTTTTATCAATTCTATCTTGTGCTGGTGTATCTCCTTTTAACATTTTATCATCTCCTTTGATTAAAGGGGATTAATATAATCCCCACTCTGCGAACTTTTCAAATCCGCCAATTTTATTTATGTATTCTCTTGCTATTTCTACTATTTCTGCATAAGGTTTACCATCAATAGTATCATCGCCAATAGCACAGCATAATTCTACTACTTTACCTGTTTCTTGTGCTTTTAAGAAAGCATAAATATTTACTGATACATCGGCTTTAGATAGGTCTTTGCCGTGAAGTCCTCCACCAGTAACACTTTGCGCCATATCAGAACCTAACTTTCTATTAGTCGCTCCACTATCTACATCAGTACCACCAGTCCATTCTCCTAATGGATTTACTATTACTTTTCTATCTATAAATATCTCTTTTAAATATCTTTCTAATTCTTCGTTTTTAGCATTGCTTTGACAACATATAAACTTATCATCAGTAAGTATGTATTTACCATCGGTTGGATATTTATTGTATATTCTTCTTGCTAATTCGCTTATTTTCTTCTCATTATCTGTCAATGGAACACCTTTAAATATTCCATTGTCACCACATCTTACTTTTTCACTTTGGTTTTTTGATAAGTGAACATCTTGTGGAACTACTACTAAATCAAGTTCAATATCTCCTGCTATTCTTTTTACAATTGAATCTACTTCTTCATTAGTAAATGTTTCACTTGTTTCTGCTATTACATGACATACTCCATGTCCTATTAGCACTTCTACTGCTACTTTTGGATTTTCATTTTTAGAATATGCTAGGTCAACTATTGCTCCTGCTATTCTATCTGCTATTTTGTCAGGGATGCGATGGGTTACACTTTTCTATCATCGCACATCACTTCCTTTCTCTATTTCTATATTTAATAATTTATATAATTTTCTTGTACTTATATTTAATTTAATCATGGCATCTTTTATACTTTCATATTCAATACCTTCAATTGTTATTTTTCTTTTTCTTTTACTTGGTTGTCCTAATTTTTTTAATCTCATTTTCTCTATAGCTTCTTTTGTGTGATATTTGCCTTTAAAAGGATTATTTTCCAACATCCTCTTTCTTTGCCTTTCCTTTAATGTCCCATAATTCATATTATATTTTTGAGTGCACCACTCTAAATTAGAAACATTGTTATTCATAGAATTTTCATCTTTATGATTTACTTGTGGCAAGTTATATGGATTATCTATAAAAGCTTCAGCAACTAATCTATGAACTGCTTTAAATTTTCTTTTATTATTTTGATAAAGATAAACCCCTAAATAGTTTTTTCTTTCATATTGTTTAAGTATTTTATTTCTTTTAATACTATAAACTTCTCCATTTTCATTAACTTTATAATCCGTAAAGCCTTCTATTATTTTCCAATTCATAATCATATCCTCCATATAATTATTATACTATAACGGCTTTACTTTTTCAAGTTTTTCAATTTAACTTCACTGCCTTTTTTCCTGTAAAGTTTTCCCATCTTTGAATTATTACATCAACATAATGTGGATCTAATTCCATCATATAACATTTTCTATTTAATTGTTCACAAGCAATAAGTGTTGAACCACTTCCACCAAAACCATCATAAATATTTTCATTTTCATTAGAACTGTTTTTTATTGCTCTTGCACATATTTCTATTGGTTTTTGTGTCGGATGTCCTACTGCTTCTTTAGCATTTTTACTTCCAGCAAAATTTCTAACACTATCTGCTTCCCAAACATTTACATCATTATTTAAATTTTTCTTATTATAATTTCCTTCCCCACAAAATATTATTTCTTCGTGTTTAGTATGATATAATTTCCCTTGCCCAAATAAATTTTTTACCCATACTATCAAATTATATATTTTATGTTTTAGTTTTATTGTTTGACAAAAACTATCAATACATCTCCAATCACAACATATATATATATTATCTTTGCAAGGAATGCAATTATAAAAACCTTCAAATATTTTTTTATATTCTTCGCCTATATCCCCTATTATTCCCATATTTGCTCCATAAGGCGGGTCAGTAAATACCATATCAGCCTTTACACCATTCATTAATTTTGCAACATCTTCTTCTTTTGTGCTATCTCCACACATTAATCGGTGTGAACCTAATTGATAAATATCACCTAATTTTGCTTTAGGTTCTTCAGGAACTTCTATTTCAAAGTCATCTTCCACAACTTCTTTTTCTTCTTCTGTGCCTAATATATCATCCAACTCATCAACATTAAATCCTGTTAATTCTAAATCAAAATCTAACTCTTTTAAGTTTTCTAATTCTATTTTTAAAAGTTCTTCATCCCATCCAGCATTAAGAGCCATTTTATTATCTGCTATGATATAGGCTTTCTTTTGTGCTTCGGTAAGTCCTTTTAAAACAATACATGGCACTTCTTCCATTTTTAATTTCTTACTTGCTAATAATCTTCCGTGCCCTGCTATAATATTATCTTTTTCATCTATTAATATTGGGTTAGTGAAGCCAAATTCATTTATACTTGCGACTATTTGATTTACTTGCTCTTCACTATGAGTTCTTGAATTATTAATATATGGTATTAATTCATTTACTTTCTTATAAACTATTTCCATTTTAATCTTCCTTTTTAAATAAAGGCTTATCTTCTAAAATTTCGCCTTCTTCTACAAAACCTTTTGATAATAATTCTTCGTATCTTGCACGGTCTAAAATTATATCTTCATCTTTTTCATAAGTTATATTTGTTTTTGTATCATTGAAATTATTTTTAACTTTTGTTTTTACTTTGTAATTTTTCATTTGCTATTCTCCTATTCTAAATATTTTTTTAATTTCTTTCAAAGAAATATCGCCCCAAATATACTCCCAAAGTAAATCTAACTGCCAAATTTTGAAAGGCTGGGAATAAAAATTGGTTTTATATTTCTTCAAATTTTCACTAGATAATTTTACCACAAAATTCCTTTCAACGCAAATTAACCCCAAATATTCTTTTAAAGTTGGCATGGTTATCTTCTCCTAATTAATTTTTTCTTTTTAACAACTTTTTAGGTGTTTCTTCAAATTGATATAATTCTGGAATTATAGAAACAATATTACCTTTGCTATCTAAATCGCAAGTTATAAGCCAAAAACCCATTTCTTGTGGCAACCCTAAACTTTTAGCATAAGGTGTATAAC
>JAXFTN010000019.1:0-3012 GCA_034176765.1 Bacilli bacterium
ACTTCAGGATATGAAGAAGCTGCTGGTCTTGGATTAATGGCCGGTATTAATGCTGCTTTAAAAGTTCAAGAAAAGGAACCTTTAATTTTAAGAAGGGATGAAGCTTATATTGGTGTTATGATTGATGATTTAGTAACTAAAGGTACACAAGAACCATATAGATTATTATCATCGCGTGCTGAATATCGTCTTTTAATGAGACACGATAATGCTGATTTACGTTTGACAGAACATGGGTATAGAATCGGATTAATTTCACAAGAAAGATATGATAAATTCTTAGAGAAGAAAAATAATATTGATAAAATCATTTCAATACTAGAAAATACATTTTTCGGAGCTACTGATGATTTATTAAATGAATATCTAGTTTCTATTGGTTATGAATCATTAAGTGCAGGAATTTCGGCACTAGATTTATTAAGAAGACCAAATATTAGTTACAATGAAATTAAAAAATATATACCTGAAGTTAATCCTTTAAGTCTTGATGAAGAAGGTGTTTTCCAATTAGAAACCATTGTTAAATATGAAGGTTATATTGAAAAACAAAAAAGGGATGCAAAAAATATGATAAAGTTAGAATCTATGAAAATACCAGATGATCTTGACTTTATGAATATGGATGGACTTGCAATTGAAGCAAGACAAAAATTTACAAAAATTAGACCTCTTACAATAGGTCAAGCTAGTAGAATATCAGGTGTAAACCCAAGTGATATTTCAATTTTGATTATGAATTTAAAGAAAGGAAATAAGTAAATGAATTTTAAAGAAATGCAATCTTTACTTCTTGAAAAAGGAATTAAAGTAACTGATGAAATGATTATAAAATTTCAAAAGTATCTTGATTTGCTTATGGAGTGGAATCAAAAGATTAACTTAACGGCTTTAAAAACAGAAGAAGAAATAATAGAAAAACATTTCTATGATTCTTTACTTATGGCTGAAGAAATTAAATTTGATGATCAATCTTTATTAGATGTTGGTACAGGAGCAGGTTTTCCTGGTATACCTTTAAAAATTGTTTTTGAAGATTTGTTTGTAACGTTACTTGAACCTACATTAAAACGCGTAAATTTTCTTGATATAGTTATTAAAGAACTTGGTTTAAAAAAAATCGTTACAATTAATAAACGCGCTGAAGATTATGTAAAGGATGCACGATCTTATTACGATTTAGTTACTGCTCGTGCCGTTTCTAGGTTAAATATGCTTCTTGAATTATGTATGCCGTTAGTAAAAGTTGATGGTTTATTTCTTGCCATGAAAGGTAGTAAAGGTGAAGAAGAAATTCAAGAATCTATAAATGCTTTAAAAATATTAAATGGTGAAATATTTAAAATTCAAAAAACTAAATTAGTCACTGATAATGATGAAAGAATGAATATTTTTATTAAAAAGAACGATGAAATAAGTATGAAGTATCCACGTGCTTATGGACAAATAAAGAAGAGTCCTTTATAATCTTAAATAGTTTCGTTTTAGGAAGGAAGTGAAAAAGATGACACGTATAATTGCAATTGCTAATCAAAAAGGTGGAGTCGCAAAAACTACGACAGCTATCAATCTTTCATCTTCTCTTGCTAAATTGAATCGTTCAGTTTTGTTAATTGATCTTGATCCTCAAGGTAATACATCACGAGGAATTGGTGTCGATTCTTCAATTATGTCACGAACAATTTTTGATGTTTTAACTAATAAATATGATATTAATAAAGTTATCAAAAAGACATGTATGCCAAATTTGTCTTTAATTCCTGCAAATTTAAGATTAGCTTCTACTGAATCCAAATTAGGAAAATCAATGCTAAAAACTCAATATATTCTCCGCGATGCTATTAAAAAATTAGATGTTAAATATGATTACATTATAATAGATTGCCCTCCAGCAATTGGTGTCTTGAATACTAATGGCTTAACAGCTGCTCACTCGGTATTAATTCCTGTTCAATGTGAATATTTTGCAATGGAAGCAGTCTCACAGATGTTAGCAACAATGAGAAAAGTCCAAAATAAATACAATCATAATTTAGAAATTGAAGGTATTGTATTTACAATGTATGATTCTAGAACTAGAATGGCTGTCGAAGTCACAACTGAAATTAGAAAACTTTTTAAGGAAAAAACTTTTACAACAGCAATTCCTCGTAACATCTATTTACCGGAGGCTGCATTAAAAGGTATTCCAATTACAATATATAAACCTAAATCAAGTGCTTCCATTGCTTATCTTAATTTAGCAAAAGAAATTCTTGATCACGAGGTAATAAAAAAATAAATCCATAAATTATTGTTAAATCTTTAATTTATGGATTTTTTATTTTTATAAGGTAAACAGTAAAAGATAATATCATAAAGTATAGATTAAATTCATTAATATAATAGGTGAATTAATGAAATTTCTTCAATTAATATTTTTATCTTTTTTATTAACTAATAATCTTTCTTTAAGAAAAAGTAATGTAGTTAATAATGCATATTCTTATATTGTTTATAATCAAAATAATGGAGAAGTATTAGAAGGTAGAAATATAAATCAAAAGCAAAGTGTAGCTTCAATATCAAAGATAATGACTGCAATTATTGCACTAGAAAGTAATGACTTATTCACTACTACACTTGTCGGAAATGAAATAGACAATGCTGTTGGTTCTTCTTTATATTTAGAAAAAAATACTTATGTAACGATAATAGAAATGGTGTATGGATTATTAATGAGAAGTGGAAATGATGCTTCAATAATAATTGCAAAAACAGTTGGTAAAACTGTAGAAAACTTTGTTGAATTAATGAATAAAAAAGCTAAAGAATTGGGTATGGAAAACACTACGTTTTCTAATCCAAATGGATTAGATATTTACGATAATGGGAATATTTCAACTTCATATGATATGGCTTTACTAATGAATTATTGTATGAATAATGAGTTATTTAAAGAAATTATTTCAACTAAAAGATATAATTCGTATTGTAAAGGTTGGTGGAAAAATAAACATAAACTTTTACATA
>JAXFTN010000020.1:0-2238 GCA_034176765.1 Bacilli bacterium
TGCAATAGAAGAGTTGAATAAACCTTCTACTCAATCAATTTCAAATTTAACTTCAATGCCTATTCCCAATTATGTTTTATTACAAAACCATAGCTACCATACAATATGGGAATTTTATAAAGAGTTTGTGAAAAAAACTCAAATTGTAGAGGTTATGTGGCAAAACAAAAGAAGAGTGTTTGCTGAACTATTTAATCTTATTGTAGTAACTTCAATTCACCATAGTTGTATTAAAGAACCTAGCTTTAAACATCAAATATGGATTTCACCTTCTCCTGATAAAAATACAGGATTGAGCTTAGGTAACACTAATTGGAACTATAAAGACTATGATAAATTATCAGATTTATCTTATTGCTTTGATGCAATCTCACAAGTAATAAAAAAATATCGTTGGTATGATAACCAATTTAGAATTAAAATTTTTAATTTTTATTATATTGATGAAGATATATCTCCTATAGATGATAGTGTTAAAAAAGGTGGGATAATTTACTATGAAGGAGCAGATGAGAAAATAGATTCCTTCATCACTACCAGCGCATTGAATAATGATTTCATTTCAAAAGTATTTGAGGAAGTAACTAATAATGTCAGCAAGTTTATTTAAAATATATGATTTATGGGGAACAAAGCAATCATTTTTTTTTGAAGAATCAACTTCATATGAAGTAAATCCATTGAAAGAGCTCCTAAAATATAATTTGCTAGAATATTTAATAATTCCTACTTCTAAATTTGCCAATTCGAAACCTTATTTAATAGGTTGTGATAAAGTAATTATTGATGACTATTTAAAATATAAAATTACTAATGATATAGAGACTAATGTTTTTCATATCATTGATGAGATAAAAAAAGTATCTGATAGGCTGAATGCTTCATCAGAATTAAATATTAGTAATTGGTTTAGTGCACATAATGGTTATGACCATAATTTATTGAATAATAGGAAAATAGCATCTGATAATTTATCTCTAGTTATTCCTGTTCCAGATTTTATGAGTATTGGTGTTCAAGATATTATCCTGGATGAATCTAAGAAATATTGTAATACTTCATTATTGTGGAGATCTGTAGCAGCCGTGCTTGGTGCTGAAGAAGAAATTAAGAAATATAATATAAAAAAAGATGATGTAATTTTGGTTGAAGATAGAGCTGAAAAATATGTGTTAGTATCGAAAATAAAATTTGATTATAGTCCAGATAAAAAAAGACTTATCCCTTGTCATTCTATTTTTATTTCTGAAGAGTTAAATAGTAAAAAGAGAAATTATTGGCTATCTGATAAAACAACAACTGGTACAGAGAAATTAAATTTAATTGATGAAAAGAATGGTTTTATTAAACCTATAAAATGGACGAGAAGATTAAATAGAAGTTTACTTGATGTAGATTATTCTGATGCAAAGTTAGTAATAACAATTGGTGATTCACAACAATATAATAATTATACTGGAATACCTATAATACATGATACAGATAATATTTTTATTGCTAGAGGTGCTGCAAGATATGCAGTACGCTCAAAATATAAAATTGTGTCATTTTATGATCAATGCAAGAATTTAAGCCTTGTTATTACAAATAAAAATGAAGAGATAAAGTTTGAAAACTTGATTGAGAAAAATGACAGGTTACCAGGTGGAATTAAGAAAGAATATGACCCTGTATATGGTATTTCACTACAAGTAGCAAAAGGTGCAGTGGATTTCTATTTAAATTTAGGTGAAAATAGGAAAGAAAGCAAATTAAAAATACTTCAACAGAAATTTGATTTATCAAAATACGTAAATAAATCAATTCAAATACCACTTGTTCTTTACCCTTCTATTACAGCAGGACAAGGTAATGCAAAAGTTCATATTACAGTTAGCGACTCAGAATATTATAGAAATGTAAATGTTAATGAATTAGATGTTCTTCTTGACTGGAAAAATATGAAGGATGCTTCCGATGAAAATAATAATCCAATAACATTAAGCTATCTTGAAGAAACAATGGAAAGATCCTTCCCTCCTGTTATTCCTCCAGTTAAATATGATAGAAATAGTTTTTTAAAGCTTTCTCATTATATTGTGCCTTTCATTAATTATAAAATTGGGGTTTTTGATATTGACTCATATAATAATTCAAAGAAGCTATATTCTGCAGCAAAAGATCTTTCACGTTTTGAAGTATGTAATTGCTTTGGAAGTGATATAAAAGGACCTGATTCGGGCCTTCCTGTTAGATATG
>JAXFTN010000021.1:0-2349 GCA_034176765.1 Bacilli bacterium
TTCAATAATTTTATATTCATTTAACATTCCATATTGCATAGAAAATATATAATTTGTCCTTTCTGTAAACTAATTTACGTATTCCACCACATTTTACAAAATGCAAAAAATAAATTTTTTTATTATTTTTTTTACTTATAATAAAATTCTAATTATCCACTCAAAACATTATTCATGGCATCACCCCATACTTATAATTTAGTAATGAAAATGATATTTCCTTTATTTTTTTATATAAAATTATTTTTACTATTAAGAATATTTATAAAGGTTATTGTTTATCGATAAATGATACCATTTAGATATTGTATAGTTCATCAATAAAAAAAACATGCGTTCGCATGTTTATTTTTACTTAGATAAAGACGCTTATTTTTTTAAGATGGCAGGGGATACAAGAATCGAACTCGTACCAGCAGTTTTGGAGACTGTTGTTCTACCATTAAACTAATCCCCTATAAGAAATAGAAATACTATTTCCTATTTAAGTTATGTGTCGCTAGGCGACTGCATTAATTATTATACTCACGAAGTACCTTGTTGACAAGACCCATATCAACTTTTCCTGCAAATTCACTTTTAAAATGCTTCATTACTGAAGGTACGGACTTATCTTCTAGACTATTAATAACTTCTTTGATCTCATCAACTGATAACATTTTTGGAAGATATTTTGCAATAGTTTCTTTTTGACGTTCTAATCCTTCAACTCTTTCATTATTACCTACACTTTTAAACTCGTTTTGTTCATCAACTAATTCTTTTAGAGTTTTATTAATAATAGAGATTAAATCTGCATCAGTGATATCTACTCCTTTTGCACCTAATTCAATTTTCATTAACTTATATTTATTAATCACAACAGAAAGTGATGCACGAGCATCCTTATCTTTTGCTTTTAAAGCTTCGATATTTGCTTTATTTAATTCATCAATTAACATAAAAATATCTCCTCCGTATATAATTTAAAATATTTTACCATAAAAAAATGAATTTTGCTGTGCTTTTATTTTATTAGAATAAATTTCGGTAACGGCCCCGAATAAATTCACAAATACTTTCAAAAATTAAGATGATTAGGGACACCCATTAAATAATTTGAGAGCATTTTCTTTTAATAAAATAAAAGCCAGCTGCAAAATTCGTAATTGCAACTGGCTGTCATTTAAGACCCTATAGCTTTCCGTCATACCCTTTCGAATATTTTGGCAAAAATATATTACTATACTTTTTTATTTTTAGTCAATACAAAATTAAAAATTTTAATCAAATAAAAGTAATTGATTCATTAAATCATCTAGTTTTTCGTTTATCTCTTTATACATATTTTCTAACAAAATCATTTTATCATTGTTTAGATAATTCTCTTCCTCAAACATTTTATCCTTAATCTCTTTTAATTTTTTTTCTAAATTTATAATATCCTTTTCAATTTTACTTTTTGAAACATTTGGTTTCTTTTCAACTTTTTGTTTATTACTATTTACTGAATAGGATTTATTTTCATAAGTTTTAATTATTTCATCTTCAATAGTCTTGAATGAATCGTAATTACCTTCATGATAATATGGGATTTTGTCATATACATACAATATTTTATTCGCAATACTATTAATAAAATAACGATCGTGCGAAACAAAAATAATACAAGCATTAAATCCTTTTAATGCATCAATTAAGCTTTCTTTTGTGATTAAATCAAGATGGTTAGTTGGTTCATCTAAAATCAAAACATCATAGTTGTTTAATACAATTTTTGAAAGAATCAATCTCATTACTTCTCCACCGGATAAAAAAGACACCTTTTTAAAAACATCATCGTCGTGAAAACCAAATTTTCCAAGATGATTACGCAATTCTTTTTCACCAAGTAATGGAAAAGAATTTAACAAATATTCTAGAACACAATTGTCTTCATTAAGAACAAAATCATTTTGTTGTATATATCCAATCTTAAGAGGACAAAGACGATTTATATTACCACCAACTAATGGTACTTCTCTCAAAATAGTTTTTAAAAGTGTTGTCTTCCCCGTTCCATTATCACCAATAATAGCTAAACGATCTCCTCCAAAAAGATAAAAAGAGAATGGTTTAATTAAAATCTTATCATTATACCCAATTGAACAATCTTCAAAATAAATAATTTTTTTATCATTTCGAATCTCCCCATCAAAAGAAAACTTAATAGCTTTTTCACTTGTTAATGGTTTATCTATTTTTTTCATATGTTCTAGTTTCTTTTCACGATCCTTTGCTCTACTAACAAATCGTGGTTTTGGTTTGAAATATTCAATAAAACGTTTCATTTTTTCTATTTCTTTTTGTTGTAAAGAATATTGTTTCATT
>JAXFTN010000022.1:0-2828 GCA_034176765.1 Bacilli bacterium
ATTCTATCGTGCAACATATATCCTTTTCTTCTAACCTCGTGAATCAAATCAGGAGTTTCTGCTTCGATAGCTTCAACAGCTTCCATTGTATTGAAATCAAACTTATCACCAATTTTTGGTTCGATTTCACTGACACCCTCACTTGTAAGAGCATCAACTAACATCTTATATACATATTTAAAACCAATTAAATAGTTTCTTAATACTTGATCTTCAGGTTCATTTTTCAGCGCTGTATTGAAACAATCAAGTGCTGGAAGTAATTTTTCTACAAACCCCATCGAACGATATTTAATAAAAACTTGATGTTCTTTTTCAAGACTCTTTTGAAGATTTTGTGTATCAGCATATGCCATATAATATTTATTTTTCCAATCTTCAACTTCAGCTTTTAATTTATCAATCTCAGCATTAAGATCTACTTCTTTAGATTCTTTTTCTTCTTTATTCTCTTTATTCTTTTCGGACATCTTCGCTGTCGTCTCCTTTCTCTTCTTTAAAATATTTATCTAATTGTTCAGCAATATATTCTAAAGCACTAACAACTTTATCATAATCCATTCTTTTAGGACCAACTAATGCTATAGTTCCTAAATCATGTCCAGGCACACTAAGTTTAGCTCTAATAACAGAAGCATCAGTTAATTCATCGGTAATATTACCAATTTTAATTTCAACATCTCCTGATGAGCCATCAGCAATGATTGATCTTAAACATTCAGGATTATCTAATAAAGCCAACATCTTTTTTAGCTTATCAGCATCTTTAGAATATTCAGGCTGTTCAAATAGTGAAGAACGACCATAAGTATTAATTCTATCAGAAGCTAATTTTAAGAATGTTTGTAAAATCGCTTGATAAATAATATCATGTTGCTTTACATAATCAGATAATAAAGGTTTAATACTTTCCATTTTTTCAGGTAGTTTAGAAATGGCTGTTCCTTTTAAACGGTTATTTAACAACTCGATACATTTTTGTACATCCTGCATATTAACACTATCACCAAGAACAAAAGTCCTATTTTCAACATAACCTTTATCTGTAACAAAGACAGCTGTCGCTGAATTCTCAGATAATGGAATAATTTGAATAGAGACAAGTGATTCACTATCAGATTCAGGTCCTAAAACAACTGAAGCTAATTGTGTCATATGTGCTAGAATTTCACAAGATTCCTTTAATACGTCTTCAATAGACTTGTTTTTTTCTTGAAGAATAGTTTGTAAACTATATTTAATTTCTTCATCTAAATCTTTATGACGAAGATGTTCTATATAGTACTTATATCCTTCACTCGATGGAACACGTCCTGAAGAAGTATGAGTTTTTTCAAGATAACCTAATTCTTCAAGAGATTGCATCTCATTACGGATAGTTGCACTTGAATATTCTAACCCATATTCTTGAATCAATGTTTGACTACCAACAGGTTGGGCATTTTTAATGAAATATTCAACAATCAATTTTAAAATTGTATCTCTTCTACTTAATTCCATTAATTTACCTCCTTAGCACTATTTTATTTCGAGTGCTAACTATAGTATAACCATTTTTTTAGCACTTGCAATACAAAAGTGCTAAAATTTTCATTTTTTTTAAAAAAAACATCCAAAATCGATAATTTGGATGTTTAAAAACTTATTTCTTTTTCTTTTTTATTTTAATTTTATCTTTCTTACATAGTTTATAAATTGCTTTAAAGAAATGTCCGTTAACTAATTCAAGTATTGCTGTAGCATAATTATATTTCAATATTCCACTTGAAGAATTCATTAAGGATCTAAGTGAATTACTTTCCATTGCCCTTGCAACAAATAAACCTGTCTTCTTATTTCTTTCTTTTTCTGGACCATCTTCCATTTGACAACCTTTTTTATATTGCTTCATTCCTAATCCAATAGCAATTTTTTTAAAAAGTCGTCCCATTCTAGTAGAATATTCTCCAATTGGAGTTTCTAAAGTATAAGGCTTTTTATCAAACTCATAGTCAGGTATTTTATGACCAATTAGTTGTTCAAATACATCATCAGTTACACTGGTTATATTTATTGGATTAAAATAATAATCTTTTACATAATCATTATATATATTAGAAACAACTTCTCCTGCAATCATAAACGATTTCACAAGCAATATATTGTTACTATTTAGTCCAATTTCAAATTGATATTCTCCACGTTCCATGATATAACGATTCGACGATACATCAAAAGATTTTAAATCATCATAATCAACTTCTAAAACTAATTCTTTAGTCTCTCCTGGATTCAAAAATACTTTACCAAAAGATTTTAATTCTCTTAATGGAGTAAATAAATTCATACTGTTGTGGCTAACATAGATTTGAACAACTTCTGAACCAGCATATTCACCTGTGTTAGTAACATCTATTCTAATAATAAATTTATTTTCTTCTTCTTTTATTTTAGCTTTAGAAATTTCAAATGTAGTATATGATAATCCATATCCAAATGGATATAAGACATCATCAATCTTATTAGCTGATAAATAATAACGATAACCAACATAAATTGATTCTTTATATTTTTCATTTGGAGATGATGTGTATTCATTATAAAAAGGAACACATTCATAAGATTTTACCCATGTTTCACTCAAACGACCATTAGGACAAGCTTCGCCAAATAATAAACGAGTTGTAGCTTCTCCTCCACCTTGACCAGGTAACATCATATTTAATATTGCATTTACATTTTTTGCAAAAGGAAGTTCAATTGATGAACCACCAAATAAGACGATAACAATTTTTTTATTCAATTTAAGTAAATCATTAATAAGTTGAAGTTGGTTATTTGGCAACTTC
>JAXFTN010000023.1:0-2354 GCA_034176765.1 Bacilli bacterium
AATGGATTTATATTTCCTTTCCTTTTTAAATTAGAAAGGAAATACGTGTTAACTCCCTGCATTATTAAAACTGCTAATTCTTTAAGTCTTAATACATCTTTAATATGAGATTGATTAGCAATTAATGCTTAAAATTTTTAGTAACTCATAAGTGATTAATAAAATAATTACAGGTTCAGATTTATTTTCTTTTGAAATAGTAAATATATTCTCAATTTTTACAATCTTCTAATTAGAAAATATCAAATATTTTAAATCGAGGTATCAATATTTTACGTTTTATAATGTTTAGTTTTCTATTGCAACATCACCATCAACGCAATGAATTACAGTAGCTGGGACATAGAGAAATATATATTCATATTTTTCAACTGAATTCCATTGATCAATAGTTCCGTCGAATCTAATATCGTTTAAAGCATAACAACACATGAATGCATACTCGCCAATCATAGTTACGTTATTAGGAATTGAAATGGATGTTAAACTAACACAGTATTCAAAAGCATGTGCACCTATCGAAGTTACACTATTAGGAATTGAGATGGATGTTAAATTAAGACAGAAATCAAAAGCATGTGAACCGATTGAAGTTACGCTATTAGGAATTGTCGTAGATTGGCAGCCAAATAATAATAAATTTGTAGAAGTTTCTATAATTGCATTACAATTATCTCTAGAATCATAAACTTCATTACCATTTTCAACACTTATTTCTATTAAAGAATCACAATTTCTGAAAGTAGAACTGTAAATCTTATTTACACTTTTTGGAATAACGATTTTTGTTAAACCACGACAAGTGTTAAACGCAAATTCACCAATTAAATTAACACTATCTGGGATTGTAATGGAGGTTAAACTATCACAATTTTGAAAAGCAAACTCACCGATCGAAGTTACACTATCAGGAATTGATATGGATGATAAAAATATAGAATTTTGAAAAGCATGCTCGACAATTGAAGTTACACCATTAGGAATTGTTGTAGATTGGCAACCAAGTAATAATGAATTTGTTGAAGTTTCAATGATGGCATTACAGTTATCCCTAGAATCATAAACTTCATTGCCTTCTTCTACTCTAATGTATTCTAAATAAGGGCAATTAAAGAAAGCGCATACATCTATCTGCTTTACTCCACTTGAAATTGTGATTGTTCTTAAAGAAGTGCAATGACTAAAAGCTGAATATTGAATTGTTGTAATATTGTTTGGAATAGTAATTGAAGTTAAAGAATCGCAACCTTCAAAGGCATACGTTCCAATTGTGGTTACACTAGTAGGTATAACTGTAGCTACACAGCCAACAATTAGTGTATTTGAAGCTGTTTCAATAATCGCATTACAGTTTTCTCTAGAGTCATAATATTGATTATTTTCATCAACTTTAATTTCTACTAAAGATGAACAGCCGCTAAATATGCCCCCATTCAATAAATTAACGTTCTTTGGAATAGTGATTGATGTTAAAGAAGAACAATCCAAAAATGCGGCACTGTATATTGCTAATACACTATCAGGAATTGATATAGAGTTTAAAGATGTACAGTTTATAAAAGCTTTATCGCCTATCTCTTTAACCCCATCAGAAATTATTATTTCCTTAATAAAATAGCAGCTATCAAATGCTCCATCACCAACACGTGTGACCTTATATCCATTATATGTTCCAGGTATTACAATTATACTATCACGTGAATCGCCATAATATTCCTTACAACTTATTACACAGCATGTTTTTTCAGCTTCGCTGATAACTTCAAATGTAAGATTATTTGAACTTTGGTCTTCTTTAGAAGGATCCTTTGTATCTTCACCATTATCTGGTTCTTTATCAACGTTTGTATTGTTGTCATTATTTATATCATTATTAATAATATCGCGAGATCTACCGCATGATACTAAAGCGCAAGCACATAGAGCGCAAATAATTTTTAATATTTTCATAATTAACTCCTCATATATTTAAAAAAGATTATAAAACTGAGGTATGCCTTTTACAATCTATGCATGAAATAATAGTGCAAAATTATGTTTACTAAGTAATGTTGTCCTAATGTATTCAAATAGATAATACCCTAGTTTATAAAAAATAAGAGTTGTTAAATAAAAAATTATTTTGTATTAACAACTGAAGATGAAGCATAACTTTCATTATCAAAAAAGAAAATTAGTTAATTGCAAAATGATAACAAAGATTTAGATTTTTTACTGGCTAAAATTCCATAAATATCTCAAAAACCCTGCAGAACTCCACTATTTATGTAAATATTTATAGATTAAAAGGCTTTAAAACTAATATAAATTTTTAAAAACGAATGTACAATTGCAAGCGAAAAAATAGACCCTTT
>JAXFTN010000024.1:0-5054 GCA_034176765.1 Bacilli bacterium
AAATGTTAATATGAGATTCTAGTCTTTTCTTTTATTTATATTTTATTTAATGATTAAGAATTATATAAAATCATAAAATAAAATATGAGGAATAAAAATGCACCCAAAATACTCTTTATTAGCACAAACAACATTAACAAAAGCTGAAAGTTTAGCTTTTGAATTTAATAGTAATAATGTCGATGAAACTCATTTAATGTTAAGTATTATTTATCAAAGTGATTTTATTACAAATCAATATTTTGAAGATAGAAAAATTTCATATTTTAAAATTTGTTCTTCTTTACCTAAAAACAAAAACACATCAACTGATAATATTCTGTTTCTAGATTATTCTTCAAGTCTAAAAAAAATATTAGAAAAATCTATTAGTCTATCTAATGAATTAAATGAAGATAAAGTTTCTTTAAATGTTATTTGTTATTGTCTATTAGAAAGTAAATCGAAGTTATTAGATACTTTTTGTAAAGAATATAATATTGATGTTTTAGAACTTAAAAATATTATTATTAGAACTTTATCTAGGAAAAGTGAACTTGATAACATATTAGATTTAACTGATTTATGTAAAGTAAAACATGATCCTTTAATTGGAAGGCAAAGAGAGTTAAACATGTTAATTAGAACTTTAAAAAGGAGAAATAAACCTAATGCCATTTTAATAGGTGAACCAGGAATTGGTAAGACTTCTATTGTAGAAGAATTAGCTTTATTAATATCAAAAAATAAAATTGAAGGACTTGAAAATTATAAAGTATATGAACTTGATATGCCAGGAGTAGTAGGTGGTACTAAATATCGAGGCGAATTTGAAGAAAAACTTAAAAAGATATTTAAAAAAGTAAAAGAAGATAAAAAAGCAATTATCTTTATAGATGAAATACATAACATTGTTAAGGCTGGGGGAGCAGAAGGTGCAATTGATGCATCAAATATTATAAAACCATATTTATCACGAAATGAAATATGTATTATTGGAGCAACGACAATTAATGAATATTATTCTTCAATTGATAAAGATAAAGCTTTATCAAGAAGATTTAATGTTATTAAATTAGAACCTTCTTCAAAAGAAGAAACACTAGATATATTGATAAGAAGTAAACCTATATATGAAAAATTTTATAAAATAAAAATCACTGAAGAAAATTTAAAATATATTATTGATATTTGTGATAAATATTTAAGTTTTAAATATTTTCCTGATAAAGCAATAGATTTATTAGATAATTCGTGCGTGATTTCTAATAAAGAATTAAGTAAAAAAGACATCAATCAGACATTAAAAGATATTTATAATATTGATATTAGTGAAGAACATATTTGTCTATTTGATGAAATAAAAGATACTAATATTAATTTACATATAAAAGATGAAATCATTTCTTTTTTAAGAAACGTTAAACCTAATCACATTAATAGTATATTAATTTCTGGAGGACAAGGTGTAGGTAAATCATATCTAGGTAATTGTATTGCTAATTTCTTAAATAAAAATTCATTTATTAAAATAGATTTAAGAATGTATAAAGAGATTAATAGTTTTATGTCCTTATTTACTGAAGTATCAAAAAATGATGTTGGTTATAATTTACCTTCATTAATTAAGTTAAACCCAAACACATCAATAATTTTTGATAATTTACAATGCGTATCAGAAGATGTTTTAAGTATTATTTGTTCTTTATTAGAAGATGAATATATTGTTTTCCAAAATAATAAATTAAACTGTTCTAATCTTTCATTAATTTTTATACAAACAAAAAATGATTATAGTTCTCATGAAAATTTTAAATTAATAGAAAATATTAAGAATGAATCAATTTATTTTAGTAAAATGTATACTCGCTTCTTAGATTTTATAGATAAGAAAATTGATCTTGGTTATTTAAATTTGGAACAAGCTATAAGTTTTTGTAATTTACATAATAATATTGAAATAGCTGAAGACTTAGTAATTGACGAAGAATTACTACATCAAAAAGGATACTGGTATTTACTAAATTTAATTAAAAATAATATAGATTATGAAAATAATAAAATAAAGAATTAGGAAAAATTAAAATTTCTTCTAAATTATATATAAAGTAGCATGAGGAAATGACGAAAAATTCTCTTTACTTTTGTACTAATTTTGAGTAAAATAAAGTGTCTATGTGTGAAGGCATAGAGCTCTCTGCTATTAATAAGGTTAATAGCCAGAATGTCCAAAGGGAGGTGTACTCATGAAAAAGTACGAAATTATGTATATTGTTAAAGCTGGTCTTGAAGAAGAAGCACGCGTTGCTACAATCGAAAAGGTCAATTCTGCTGTCACAAAAAACGGTGGTAAAGTTTTAGACGTTAAAGAAATGGGATTACGTGATTTAGCATATCCTATTAAAGACGAAATTAAAGGTTACTACGTTGTTTTAACAGTAGAAGCAGAAGTTGAAACAGTCAATGAATTTGATCGTTTAACTAAATTAAATAACAATGTTCTTCGTCATTTAATCCTTGTTGCATAATTAAGGAGGAAGAAAAATGATTAATTCAGTTGTTATTGTCGGACGTTTAGTTCGTGATCCAGAACTTCGTAGAACTACTTCGGGTTTAGCAGTCGCATCCTTCACTATCGCTGTTGATAACCGTACAAGAGGACCTAATAATGAAAGAACAACAAGTTTCATCCCATGTGTCGTTTATGGCGTTGTCGGTGAAAACACTGTTAAGTATACTCATAAAGGTTCATTAGTTGGAATTACTGGTAGAATCAACCAACGTTCTTATGATGCTAAAGATGGTCGTAAAGTCCAAGTTATTGAAGTCATTTGTGACTCAGTAAAATTTTTAGAATCAAAAGGACAAAACGATGAAAGAGGTTTTGAACCAGTAGTCGAAGAAAATGTTGAAGATATCAATGACAGTTCTTCAAATGTTGAATTATCAGAAGATGATTTACCATTCTAAAAATTACTAATAAGAAAGGCGGTAAAATTAATGGGTTTTAAAAAGATTAGACCTCGTAAAAAGGTTTGTTACTTTACAAAAAATAAAATTGACCATATTGATTACAAAGATGTTGAATTATTAAAACGCTTTATCTCACCTAATGGTAAAATTACACCTCGTCGTGTAACAGGTACAAGTGCAAAATATCAACGTAAATTAGAAAAAGCAATTAAAAATGCTCGTTATATGGCATTATTACCATACGTTATTGACTAATATTTTTTGTTGTAATATTACAAGTTCAATTTGAAAAAATATAACAAATTGAATTTGGAAAAATTACTGTAAGCAAACGTATAAAGAGAACTAGATCACATTAATTTGTGGTCTTTTTTCAATTTTAAAGCTGCAATCAAATGGGAAAGACACATGTCATTTAAAATTTATTATCCTTATTTATATATAATATATAATATTACAAGTTCATTTTCGAAAAATAAGAAAATTAGAATTTGAAAAAATTACAGATAGCATTCGTATAAAAGAATATATAAAATTGCATATAAGAGCAGTCTTTTTTGCATTTTAAGGCATAAAAGATAAATTGTGCTTGAAAAAAAGGACATAATTAAATCATTTTATATTGAAAAAAAGGGCATTGCATAATATAATACATATGGAGATGATATTTATGCTATGGAGAAAACGTCTAAAAGATATTATAAATTGGATTTATAATGAGAAAAAAGCATTATTAGTAACTGGAGCTAGACAAATTGGTAAAACATATTTGATTAAGAAAACATTAGAACAAGAAAATTGTGATTTCGTTGAATTCAATCTAATTAAACAGCCTGAAATTGTTAAGCTTTTAGAATCTGTTTCTAATGATGATTGTAAAACATTTTTAGAACGTTTAACTATTGCTACTACACATGATTTAAAGAAGGGGAAAACTATTATATTTTTCGATGAAATTCAAGAGTATAAAGAAATAGTTACTAAAATTAAATTTTTAGTTGAAGAAGGCAGTTTTAAGTATGTCTTTAGTGGTTCTTTACTTGGGGTAGAATTAACAGGGTTAAAATCAGCTCCAGTTGGTTATTTAAATACAATAGAAATGTTTCCTTTAGATTTTGAAGAATATATTGTTGCCTTAAACGTTAAAAGAGAAACAATTAATAAATTAAAAAAATCTTTTGTTGAAAAGACAAAAGTAGATGAATTTGTACATGGTAGAATGATAGAAGCATTTAAGAGTTATCTTTTAGTTGGCGGTATGCCAGAAGCGGTTGTCTCTTATATTAATGAAGCTGATTATAATAAGGTTTATAACATACATTTAAGCATTATAGAACAATATAAATTGGACTTTACTAAATATGAAAAAGAAAAAAGATTAAAGCTAAAGAAAATATATGACCTTATTCCTGCTGAACTTGCTGATAAGAATAAGAGATATATCTTTAAAAATATTGATCCAAATATAAAATATGATAGATATGAAAATAGCTTTAATTGGTTAATTGATGCCGGTGTTGCACTTCCTGTTTATAATGTTACAGAACCAAGGTTGCCATTGTTAATTAACAGCAAGAGTAATTTATTCAAATTATTTTTATCTGACATAGGTATGTTAACGAGTTTATATGGCAAGACTACTCAAATGGCTATTATGAATGATGATATATCACTAAATTGTGGGGCTATATATGAAAATGTGGTTGCCCAAGAATTAAATTCGCATGGATTTAAAACTTATTATTTTAACAGCCATAAACAAGGAGAATTAGATTTTGTTATAGAATATAAAGATTTTGTGTGTCCAATTGAAGTGAAAAGCGGAAAAGATTATACTAAACATACTGCCTTGAATAATGTGTTAAATAATAAAGATTATGGAATTAAAAACGCCTTAGTTTTTTCTAATTTTAATGTAGAAGTCAATGGAAATATAATATATTACCCAATTTATTTTATTATGTTTTTAGAAGAACAATCATTTCAATTGCCGAAGATTAATAAAATAGATTTATCGGATTTGTAAAAAAACCAATATGTAATATTTTTCTTATATTAGTAGCGGAAAGACGTGTAAAAAAAATCTATTTTCATTATCATAA
>JAXFTN010000025.1:0-5884 GCA_034176765.1 Bacilli bacterium
GAGTGCGACGCTATTGTTCAAGTTGTAAGATGTTTTGATAATAGTGAAATTATACATGTTGAGAACACTGTTGATCCAGTAAGGGATATTGAAATTATTAATCTTGAATTAGCTCTTGCAGACCTTGAATCAGTAAATAAACGTTTAGGAAAAGTCGAAAACAAAGCTAGAACTACAAAGGATAAAGAAGCAGTTTATGAAACAAATTTATTAACTCAGTTAAAAGAGGCTTTAGAGCAAGGAAAACCTGCTCGTTCTGTTTCGTTTAGTGAAGATGATGAACGATATGTTGCTAAAAATTTCTTCTTACTAACTATGTTACCTATGATTTATGTAGCTAATATTAATGAAAGTGATTATGCTAATCCTTTAGCTAATCATTATTATGAAGAAGTAGTAAAATATGCAAAGCAAGATAATTCTGTTGTTATCCCTGTAAGTTGTGAAATTGAAGCTCAATTAGCATCGTTATCAGATGAAGAAAAAATTTTGTTCTTATCGGATTTGGGTGCAACTGAATCTGGCTTAGATAAAGTAATTAGAGCTGCTTATGATATTTTAGGACTTAGTACATTCTTTACTGTTGGAAGTGATGAATGTAGAGCTTGGACTTTCCATAAAGGAATGTTAGCTCCTCAATGTGCTGGAATAATTCATAGTGATTTTGAAAGAGGTTTTATTAAGGCTGAAGTATATTCTTACGATGACTTAATTCAATATGGCTCTGAACTTGCTGTTAAAGAAGCAGGTAAATTACGTATCGAAGGAAAATCATATGAAGCTAAAGATGGCGACATTATGTTATTCCGATTTAATGTATAAGGAGGAAAAGCAATGTATAGAATAGGTTATGCTACTGATATTCATCCACTTGTTGTAGGTCGTAAACTCTTTTTATGTGGCGTAAATATTCCTTATGATAAAGGTTTATTAGGACATAGTGATGCAGATGTAGGTATTCATGCTATTGCTGAATCTATTCTTGGCGCATTAGCACTTGGAGATCTTGGAAAATTTTTTCCAGATACAGATGAAAAATATAAAGATTATGATTCATGTTTACTATTAAAAGAAGTAGTAGATATGATGGAAAATAAATTATACGAAATTAACAATATTGATGTTACGATAATTGCTGAACAACCTAAATTAGCACCTTATATTAATGAAATGCGAGCTGTTATTTCAACAATTCTTAAAGTTGATGTAGAAGCAGTATCTATTAAAGCATGTACTAATGAAGGATTAGGTGAAATAGGAAGAAACGAGGCAATTTCAGCACATTGTATTTGTTTATTAAGAAAGAAGGTTAAGTAATGAGTAGTAATATTAGAGTAAGGTATGCACCATCTCCAACTGGTTTTTTACATATAGGTGGCGCAAGGTCAGCTTTATTTAATTATTTATATTCGAAACATTTTGATGGTCAATTTATAATTCGAGTAGAAGATACGGATATTGAAAGAAATGTTGTTGGGGGAGAAGAATCTCAACTTAATGATTTGGCATGGCTTGGAATTATACCTGATGAATCTCCTTTAAAGCCAAATTCTAAATATGCTCCATATCGACAAATGGAACGTCTAGATATATATCAAAAATATGCACAAGTATTATTAGATAAAGGTTATGCATATTATTGCTATTGTAATGAAGAGGAACTTGAAGAATCAAGAAATGCTCAATTAGAGCGTGGCATTGCAGCTCCTCAATACGATGGACATTGTTTACATTTAACTGATGAACAAATTGAACAATATAAAAAAGAGGGACGTAAACCTTGTATTAGAATTAGAATGCCTAAGAATCAACAAATTGTATTTGATGATTTAGTTAGAGGAAAAGTTTCATTCAACACTAATGATATTGGTGACTGGGTTATTATGAAATCAAATGGTATTCCTACATACAACTTTGCTGTTGTTGTTGACGACCATTTAATGGAAATGACTCATGTCTTTAGAGGTGAAGAACATCTTTCTAACACTCCTAAACAAATTGTAATATATAACTATTTTGGATGGACTCCTCCTACATTTGGTCATATGACAATTATTATTAATGAAAATGGTAAGAAATTATCAAAAAGAGATAATAATATTCTTCAATTTATGTCTCAATATCGTGAATTAGGATATTTAAAAGATGCCATTGTTAATTTCATTTTATTACTAGGTTGGACACCAAAAGAAGAAAATGAATTTTATACTTTAGAAGAAGCTGTTAAAGCTTTTGATCCTGATAGATTATCATCTTCACCTTCAATGTTTGATCCAGCTAAATTAATGTGGGTAAATTCACATTATATTAAGCAATTATCTGATAAGGAATATCTTGATTTTATTAGACCATTTGTTGCAAAAGTTTTAGATATTTCTAATAAAAGTGATGATGAAATATTAAAAATGGCAAATTTATTTAAAGAACAAATTCATTACGGACAAGAAATAGTTGATTTATTAACTCCTATTATTTCTCCAGTTCCATGTGAAGAAGAAGAAGCAAAAGAAGTTATGGCATTACCTACAACAAAAGATGTATTAAAATCCTTTGCTGAAATTTTATCAACATTAGAAGAGATTAATGCAGATAGTGTTAAAGCCGTATTTAAGGAAGTCCAAAGTAAACTTGGTGTTAAAGGGAAAAGTTTATATATGCCAGTACGTTTGAAATTGACTGGTAAAATGCATGGACCTGAAATGGTAAATATTATTTCTGTTTTAGGTAAAGAAGAAACAATTAATAGATTAACTAAATAGTGTAATAAACATTTGATGTTCTACCGGTTTCTTTATTATTTAAAGAGAAAGGTTTTGATTTTGTAGGTATTTTAAAATAGATATCTCCACTATTATAGGTTAAATTATTAGCAATCTTTTGAAAGATAACTTTTGAAAGATTGCTATTTTTATTTTCATTATTTTTATCATTACCTGTCCAAACACAAATAGTATAGTTAGGATTATATCCTACCACCCATGAGCAATAACTTGTTGAACCAGTTTTTGCTCCAAAGCGAACATTAGTTTGGTAATTTAATAATGATGGCGATGTATACGAGACTAGACCTTCATCAAAAGGAGAGAGTAGCAAATAAGATAGAACATTTACAATTTGTTTATTAAGATAAAAACTAGGAGTTTCTTTGTTATTAATTAGTAAGTCATTATTAGATAAAGTTATTTTTGAGTAAAAAACTGGTGGATAATAAGCACCCTCACTAGCAAATGCATTATAAATGGAACATAGTTGTAAAGGTGATAAAGATACTGAACCTAATCCAATTGTTGGATTTTCATTTTCTACATCAATCCCGAATCTATTTAAAAACGAAGCTATAGTATGAGAACCTAATAAAAGTGTTGTTTTAATTGCATAAATATTATCGCTTAAAGAAAGTGCTTCTAACATTGTAATATTTCGATTTGCATATTTATCATTAGAATTTTTTGGAGAATATAATCCAATATCTTTAATATAAAAGTCGGTTTTTTCGCTTTTAAATGTTGATAAAGGTGTCATTCCAGAACACATTCCTAAATAATATAAAATTGGTTTAATTGTAGAGCCAATTTGAAAATATGAAGATGTTGCTCGATCTAATTCACTTTGTAAATAATTTTTGCCACCTACTAAACATAAAACCTTCCCGCTATATGGTTTCATTATGACAACAGCTACTTCTTCTTCAAAAGAATCATAAATACTAGTACTTATTGCATTTGTTACGATATCAAGAATATTAGTGTCTAAATACGTATCAATAGAGTAGCCAATATTTGAAGATTCTTTAGTAAGTATTTGTTTATTTTGTAGTAGTTTAGTAATGTAATTTAAGTAGTACATATGGGAGTTTTTATTTAGTATTTTATTAGTAAAATTAAAGACTAACTTTTCATGTTCGGCTTCATTTTTTTCTATATTTGTTATATATCCATGAGAATTTAGAATCTTCAGTACTAGTTTTTGCCTATTTAAACTTTTTTCATAATCTATATCTGGAGCATAATTATTTGGAGAAGCTATTATACCAGCAAGTAATGAGGACTCTGCTAGTGTTAATTCAGGAGGTAATTTATTAAAGTAGTAGTAACTTGCTTGATTTATACCATAAATATTATGACCAAAATATATAGTGTTTAAGTATAATTCTAGTATTTGTTCTTTACTAAACTGTGACTCTAGCTTTTTAGCAATTAAAGCTTCTTTGATTTTTCTTGATAATGTTTTTTCGTTTGTTAAGTATAAACTTCTTGCTAGTTGTTGAGTTAATGTAGAACCACCTTGCTTGATTTCTCCTTCTTTTATATTCGTGAATATACTTCGTATAATCCCTTTATAATCGATTCCATGGTGTGAGTAAAATCTTTGATCTTCCATTAAAAGTATTGCGTTTATAAAATATTCAGGTATTTTATCAAGAGGCGTGTAATCCCCATTGTTATTAAATTGAGTGGAGAGAAAAATCGATTCATTTATATCTTTATATACAACTTCTTGTGGATGGTATATTTCTAATCGTGGATATAGTTCGATTGCTAAATGTAATATACCAAGAGTTGAAGCAATGGTTGTTGCAATTATTAATAAGTATTTAAAAAAACTTTTCATATTATTAATATTTGATATTTGAAAATTTTTATTCTTTTAATTTAAAAAAAATATATGTATGGTAAAATATTTTTGGAGGATAAATTATGCGTAAACCTATTAATTTTAATTGGACTTTTAAATCTGAATTTAAAAAAGAATATATAAATGAGAGTTTTAAAGGTGATGTAGTTGATTTACCTCACACAGTAAAGAAACTTCCATTAAATTATTTTTCAATTGATGAATATCAAATGATATCTACATATCAAAAAAAATTGAACTTTAATGTTGGAAAAAACGAACGAATTTATATAACTTTTGAAGGAGTTATGTTAAGTTCTAAGTTATATTTAAATGGTAAATTAATTGGTGAACACTTTGGTGGTTATCTTCCTTTTACATATGATATAACAAAATTTTTTAAGAGTGGCGAGGACAATTTACTAACTGTAGTTGTCGATTCAAATGAACAAAAAGATATTCCTCCATTTGGTGGAGTTGTTGATTATTTAACTTATGGTGGAATTTATAGAGAAGTTTATGTTGATATCAAACCTAAACTTAATTTTAAAAATGTAATGGTTGAAGGGGATCTGAATGGACAAATTTCTATTCATTATGAATTAAATAATGCTACTTCAAAACATGATATTGAATTCACATTGTTGAAAGATAATATTGAAATATGTAAATTTAAAGAAACTGAATTTTATTATGATGAGGCTCTTCTTTGGGATGTTGATAATCCTAACCTTTATGAAATAGAGGCTAAAATCACTTCAAAATTTGGTGTAGACACTGTACGTGAAAGATTCGGTTTTAGAACTGCTTATTTTACTAAAAAAGGTTTTTACCTTAATGGTAAATATATGAAACTTATTGGTTTAAATAGACATCAATCTTATCCATATATTGGTTATGCTGCACCTAAATCACTTCAAGAAGAAGATGCTGATTTACTTAAAAATAAATTAGGGGTTAATTATGTTAGATGTAGTCATTATCCTATGTCAAAACATTTTTTAAATAGATGTGATGAACTAGGGTTAATATTACTTGAAGAAATTCCTGGATGGCAACATGTGAGTAAAAATGAAAAATGGAGAAAACTTCATTTACAAAATGTTGAAGATATGATTAAATCTCTATTCAATCACCCTTCTATTGTTATATGGGGTGTAAGAATTAATGAAGGTCCGGATGACCATGAATTGTACGTTGAAGCCAATAAAATAGCAAAAACATTAGATCCTAATCGTGCAACAGGTGGAGTTAGAAATTTCAAACACAG
>JAXFTN010000026.1:0-9745 GCA_034176765.1 Bacilli bacterium
CCTTACCACTTGGCTAAGGATCCATATCTTAGCGACGATATATAATATACCATTGCTAAGTTATAATTTCAAGATATTTTATAAAATTTTATGCTATTAATTGTTAAATTATTCTTTATAATAAATCACGAACAAATATTAAGCATTTTTTGAGCCACGACGAGCTTCACGACGCTTTTTAGCTTTATGTTTTTTAACTACTGAGTAGATACCAAATCCAACTCCACCTAGTAATATAACACCTAAGAAAATATATGTTCCAATTGATAGATCAGAAGCTCTTACACGTGTCCACATAGAAACTACTTCTTCGTTTTGAGCTCCAAAATCATGCATAACACCACATCTTTGTAATAATTCTTCTGAAGGGTATTGTGTTTCTAACATACCATTTTTTTCTGATGAAGGTGCAACGATTACTGCGCTTTTATCTGATGAAATAGTTCCATTAAAGAAATAGCCTAAATCTAGTGAGAAAGTATCGGTTTCTGATTCATCAGCATCATAACAATCGTGTAAATAATCTATTACTGTATCACCTGCTATAGCTGTTGTATATCCAATATAATCCATGTTTTTAACAGCATTATCAGGGTCTGATAAATAATTAATAAAAGCATGAGCTAGTTCTGTATTTGCTCCCTTTGGCATTGCAAATCCATCGAACCAAACATTAGATCCCTCTTCTGGGAGACTATAACATAATCTTTGGTCATTTTCTTCAGCAGCTAAGTAAATTGCATAAACAGCATCACCACTCCAAGCAAAATTAATATCAATTTTACCTGTTACAATATCATTTTTGCCACTATCGACTTCAAAACCATAAACATTTTCCTTTAAAGTTTTTAAAGCATATTCAACTTCAGAAATAGTCTCATTATCACATAAATTAAAATATTCATTTACTTTTTGATTATAATAACTTGGTGTGATTAAGCCATCTTCTAATTGTTCTCTCAAAAGATCAAAGACATGCTTATATGCTTTAAAAATACCTAAAATATATGTATCTCTCATTGAATCTTTAATAGAGATTTTGTTTTGATATTTTTTATTCCACATTATATCCCAAGATTTGACTTCTTGCTCATCAACAACCTCTGGATTATAAATCATTCCCATTGTACCCCACATATATGCAGTACTGTACTCAGTATAACCATTTTCATCAAATATATTCTTTAGATAAGGTGATACATAATTTGTATAATTAGGTAATTTAGAATAATCGAATTTTTCTAGATGACCTTCATTACGCATTTTTTCAATCATATAGTCAGAAGCAACAACAATATCATAATGATTTTGTAAATTAACAACTTGATTATACATAGTTTCATTAGTAGCGTATGTATCATATTCTACTGTTATATCAACATTATAAGTATTTTCGTACCATTCCTCAAACTCATCAACCATTGTTACACCGGTCTCTTCATCTTCATAAATATAATCTTCACAATTATATATTTTTAAAAGATAAGGGTCACTTGATGCTTCTTTAATAGTAGCTTTCTTAGAAAGAGAAACTGAACATTCTGATGAACAAGGAATTAATAAAGATGTTAAAAACATTCCTAAAACAAATTTTTTCATTTTATAAATTTCCTTTCTTACTTCTTACACGCATTTTTGATTCTCGTTTTGTATTTCTATTATTAATTACAAGGATTAAAATAGCTAATAAAAATACTATTGTTGTTAACGCTCTTAATTCAGCTGGAATTGATGATTTAACAATAACGCCTTGTACATAAGTTGACAAAGTATTAAAACTATTATTCCTTGTGAAAGCTGTAATAATATAGTCATCAAGAGATAATGTAAATGCTAACATAAATCCAGAAATAATTCCTGGTAAAATTTCAGGTAAAACAACTTTATGAAGTGCTTTATTTGGAGTACATCCTAAATCAAGTGCAGCTTCATACATATTAGGATCCATTTGTTGTAATTTAGGTTTAACACTTAAATAAACAAATGCAATAGTTAGAACAACATGTCCTATTAAAAGTGTTAAGAAATTATTTTTCCATCCAATAGCAACAAACATAACTGCTAATGATAAAGCGATAACAATTTCTGCGTTTACAACAGGAATTTGTGTTATTGTTTCTGTAAATTGTTTATTTCTTTTTGATGAGTAGAAAACACCAATAGCTCCTAAAGTACCTAAAATGGTAGAAACAACTGCAGAACTAAAACCGACTAAAAGTGTATTACCTAAAGCAGTCATAATTGTTTTGTTCTTAAATAAATCTATGTATAGTTGGAGTGAAAAACCTGACCATACACCAACATTTTTACTAGTTGTAAAACTAAAAACAATTAAAGTAAAGATAGGTAGATACATTAAAAAGAGTATAAAGTAAACATAAGTTTTTGCTAAAATCTTTTTTACCATAAGTTTGCCTTCTCCTCTCCTTTTTGACCAACACTTCTTGAAATAATTACACTTAAACCAATTAATACCAACATAACAAGTGCTAGTAAACTACCATTATTCCAATCGGATTGTCCAAATAAAATATCAATATACTTACCAAATAAAGTAACTTTACCTTCTGATAAAATATCAGATATTACATATGAAGACATTGTAGGCATAAATACCATCATTGAAGCAGAAATAATACCTGGCATTGACATAGGAATAATAACCTTAATAAATCTTTGAATAGGATTACAACCTAAATCGGCAGCAGCTTCAATTTGGCTTTTATCCATTTTAAGCATTGTAGAATGCAATGGTAAAATTACAAATGGAAGATAATTCATAACTAAACCAATCATAGTTACTAATTTAGGATACTCTCCTCCAGGAAGACCAATCCAAACTAGTAAATCACGTGTAGCCCATGTACGAATAACAAAGTTAATCCACATAGGCATTATAAATAGCATTACTAAACCAGTTTTCTTGAATATTTTTTTACTTGCTAAAATATAAGCAATTGGATATCCGATTAGTAAACAAATAACAGTATTAGCAAAGCCATATATGAAGCTTATAACTAAAACATTAATTTTTGTACTATCATTAAAAAAAGCTATTAAGTTTTTAAAAGTGAAACTACCAGTACTATCAGTAAAAGCATAATATACGATAATAAAAATTGGTAATAAAACAAATAATACTAAAAATAAAATATATGGAATGGAAAGATATTTTCTCTTAAATCTAAATTCAAATTTTGCTTTTTTCTCTTCTTTATTTATCGTAGACATATTTAGATGCCTCACCTTTTAATTTAAGAGAAATTTTATTTGCAGGAATTGTGACTCCTACTTTGTCATTTTCATTCCATGTATACTCTGTATCAACAATAAAGTCATCTTCATCATTTCTAACTAAGACTTGATAATGATCGCCTTTATAAATAATTTGAATAATTTCGCCTTCTGCTTGTCCGACTTCTGTATCATCAGAAAGTTCGATAGCTTCAACAGGAACTTGTACTATAACATCTGCATCATAGAGGTCATATTTGACTCCTTTTTCATCAACAAGATATCCTTCTTCATCTAATGTAGAATTAGGAATTAATTGAGTTAAATCACAATCAAAAATGCCATCAGCAAATGCAACTTTATTATCTTTAGTAATATAGCCTTGGTAAATATTTGTTGAATAGTTCTTGTGCATAATATGTATTAAATCAGGTTCTACACTAAGCGAAACTTCTTTATTAATATCGCGATTTTTTGTATCTTGAATAATGACTTCATTCTTACCAACCATAACTGTATATTGATAATGAATTCCTTTGAATACCTTTGATACAATTTTACCATTGACCATACCTTTGTTTTTAGCGTGAATTTTGATATCTTCTGGTCTTAAAACAACATCAACTTTTTCATTTTTTTCAAATTTATCAACACAATTAAAAACGTGTCCAATAAATTTTACTTGATTAGAAGACATAATTGTACCAGAGTAAATATTTGATTCACCAATAAAATCGGCTACAAATGCATTCTTTGGTTCGTTGTATATATCAGTAGGAGTACCAATTTGTTGAATTTCACCATCAGACATTACAACAATTGTATCTGACAAAGTTAATGCTTCTTCTTGATCATGAGTGACATAAATAAAAGTGATACCAAGCTTTTTGTGCATCTCTTTTAATTCAATTTGCATTTCTTTTCTCATTTTTAAATCAAGAGCACCTAAAGGTTCATCTAATAATAATATTTCAGGTTCATTAACAATTGCTCTAGCAATTGCAACACGTTGTTGTTGTCCACCAGAAAGAGTAGAAATATCACGATCTTCTAACTCTTCAAGATCAACAATTTTTAATGCCTTAATAACTTTTTCATCTATTTCATCATCATTATAATGTCTAATTTCATAAAGAGGAACTTCTTTAGATTCAACTTTTTTAATTTCTTTTTCTAATGATGTGATTTGTTCATTTTTTTCTTCTTCACTTAACTTAGATTTTGAAATTTTTCTAATTTCTTTTTTAAGTTCTTTAATTTTTGCTGTGTCTATACCAATAATTTGCTCATTAGTCGATTTATCAATCTTTGGTAATAAACCTTTGTATAAACGAATGCCAAATGCAACATTATCATAAACATTCAAATGTTGAAATAAAGCATATCGTTGGAAAACAGTATTGATCGGACGTTTATATGGTGGAATTTTTGTAATGTCTTCACCATTTAGGGTAATAGTTCCTTTTGATGGTAACTCAAACCCAGCGATCATTCTTAAAGTTGTTGTTTTGCCACATCCTGATGGGCCTAGGAATGTTACGAATTCTCCTTTTTTTACATAAAGGTTGAAGTTCTCAACAGCGTAATCACCGTTAAATTCCTTTGCTACATCAGTGAGTTGAATAATAATTTCATCCTTTTCCATTAAATAACCCTCTCTTACTTCCATAGGAATTTGGCAATGATCTTCAATATTGTTTCCTTTACGAAGAATACCTAATTTTTTGTTAAAACCACATAAATTTAGGCTTTTTTTGCACGAAAAAATAATAAGGTAAAAATTTTCAAAAATCAATAATAATTTTTTTCAAAAAATTTCAATCTAATTTTTTAAGGCTTTTTTTTGAACAAAATTATTTAAAAAAGCACGATTTAATCGCACTTTTTACATTTTTTGACAGTGTATTATTTTTTTACGTTTTTTTGCTTAATTTTTAACCCTATTTTTTACTATTTTTTTTACCTATTTTTTTCAATTTTTTTCATATAATTTATAATGTTTTTTTAATTTTTCTCAAAAATGAGTAAAATTAGTTTATAATAATGAAAATGAAAGGAGAGTTTTATGAAAAAGTCTGTATTTCCACTAATTATAGCAACAGGAATAGCATTATTACCTTCGTGTAGTTCATCAAATACAATTCCTTTAGAACGTCAACTTGGAATTCAAGAACCAGTTAAACTTGAAACATATGCAGATCTTAATTTAATGATCTCTCAAAAGCAATCTTTTTTATTAACTACATACAGTACAACTTGTTTTTGTTCTATTGATTTTTATAATAATATTTTGAATCCTATTGTTGCAGAATATAATATAGTTATTTATAAAATATCCGAAAAAGAATTTGCTAAAATGGCTGGATTGAGTTTTACACCAAGCACACCTGAAATGATTACTTTTAAAAATGGAGAAATAGTAGCTCATGTTGATGCTTATTCTAAATGGGACAATGATGCTAAAAATATAGATAAGGTAATTAAATACATTTCTAAATATTTCTATATAGAATCTCCAATGATAACTTGCACTAAAGAAGAAGTTGAGCAACTAATTAAAACTAATAAAGATATCATAGTGTATTTTAAACGCAATACTTGTTCTGATTGCCGTCAATTTGAGGATATGTATTTTAATAGTTTTTTAGTAAATAAAAAGAATAACAGTAAAACAATATATGCCATTGAAACTAGTTTATATAAAGATGAAGATGACTCTTCAATTTGGGAAAATTTTGTTAAAGATTTTCAACTTTCCTACGAAAGCAATAATGAGCAAGGCTATTTAAATGGAAGAGTGCCTACTTTCCAATATTATAGTAATGGTGAACTTAAAAAAACTTGTGTGATTTATAACGACGTATTTGAAAAAAACACAGATTCATCAATAACAATCACAGGTGGATATTATAACGAATTTAACGGTCAAACTTTTAAAGATGTTGATGATTATAGATCAAAAACATTAGAGTTCTATAAGAACAAATTCCTTGAATTAATTGATGAAGTCTACCAATAATTTTCATTTATAAATTCAATTAGACCCTTAACCATTGTATTTGCAATGGTTTTTTTATTATTCACTAAATAAAGAGCTTCATCTTTTCGGTCATGAAATAAAAATTCCATTAAAGCAGTATGTTCAGCTTTAGAATTATTTGTTTCATATAATGTATTTCGAACTTTAACTCCTCTTTTATTAAAATTTCCCAAAGTTAAAAATGTGTTATACATTTTTGTAGCAAACTCTATAGAATCTTTAGTATAAACTTCTGTTCCACTTCCACCTCCAGCATTAGAATGGAGGGCGAAATGAATATGTCTATGTTTTGAATTACTTTCAGCAACTCCTTCTTTTAAAGAAAGTGTTTTAAAATAAGTATTGCAATCGACATCTATATAAGGAATATTTTTAAGTTCTTCATACATTATGTGAGCAATATCTTGCATATGTTGAGCTTCAGTTCCCAAATTTCCATAATAAAAGTTTTTTGTTTGTACACTAGGATTTAAATAAATAAAAATTGTTTTTTTATTATCTACTGGTGGAGTAACATTTTCATTACTATCTTCTATAGATTCTGAATCTTCAGGAATAAATGTATTTCCATTATTAATGTTTTCGTTACTATTTGTTACTCCACTATTTACATCAGGTTTTTTATTATCATCTATAATTTGTTTTGTTAATGATGAGCCTGATAGAATAATTGAACTTGTTAATATTAAACAATAGAATATTTTTCTTTTCATAAGATATACCTCCTAATTTGAGTTGAAAGTATATCAAATAAAAAAAGAGGATAAAACCTCTTTTTATTACAAAAAATGGTAAATTATTTTTTCATTCTTTCAATAATTTGCTGACATTTATCATATATCATCTTTACATCATCAAACAAAAATTGATTATCTTTATATAGTATTTTACCATTAACCATTGTCATTTTAATAATATCTTTTGAACCGGCGTAAACAAGATTACTAATAATATTGTTTATTGGTCTCATGCTTGGTTTTGATAAATCAATCATGATAATATCTGCTAATTGTCCTGGTTTTAAAGTACAACAATTATTTAATCCCATTATTTTAGCGTTATTTATTGTTGCGTATTGTATTATATCCCTTGCCTTTATAGCAATTGGGTCATTGTGTTTTAATTTTTGAAGCACACTCAATAAAAACATTTCTTTAAACATATCTAATGAGTTATTGGAAGCTGCTCCATCAGTTCCTATACCAATCGTAATCTTATTATCTTTTAATGCAATTAAATCGGCAATTCCACTTACCAATTTAGAATTTGATGCAGGGCAAGAAATAGCACTCAAATTATGCTTTTTAAAAATATTAATATCTTCATCATTTAAATATATACAGTGATAAAATCCTCCACCATAATTTAATAGTCCTAAATTCTCTAAATATTTTACTGGAGTACATCCATGAGCTAAAACACAATCATTTACTTCCTTTTCAGTTTCACAAAGATGAGTAAAAATAGGTTCTTTTAAATTAGAAGAAACAACCGAAATATTTTTTAAAACATCTTCACTTATTGTATAAACAGAGTGAAAACCTAATTTATATGTAATTAAAGAATCAATTTGATTCATTTCATTAAACATTTTTTTCATATCATCAATAGATGAAGAATAATAATCAAGACATCCTGTCATTACACTTCTATAATTCATATCGACATATGCTTTTGCAGCATCAAATGGAAATAAATACATATCCATTATTGATGTAATTCCACTTGAAAGATATTCAAGTACAGCTAGTTTTGTTAAATAATAAACATCTTCACCTGTTAATTTATTTTCTAATGGAAAAACATTATTAAATAACCAATCATGCAAGGAGACATCATCGCAATAACTCCTTAAAAAAGTCATCGCACTATGGCTATGAGCATTTTTAAAACCAGGCATCAATAAGTTGCCTTCACAATCAATTTGTTCATCGCATTCTAATTGGCAAAGATTGCTACCTACATAAACTATCTTATTATCTTCAACAACAATCTCTCCATCACTAATTTCTAATTTCTCTACATCTAATATTTTTGCATTAAATAATCGAATTCTTTTCATATTACACCTATAATTGTTCATTAGATGCTTGAGAAGCATCATCATTATCTTCTATAACTTCATCTTCAATCACTGTATTCATTTCTTTTATTATTTGAATAATCTCAAGTGGTGAATTAACAACAAAATCCGGATTGTAAATATTTAAAATATCTATATTACGATATCCATATGCACAACCAATTTTCTTAAGATTAGCATTATTAGCTACTTCCATATCAGTTTCACCATCACCAACATAGATAACCTCTTCATGGTGAACATGTAATTGACTTAGTACTTCAAAAAGTAAACTTGGGTCGGGTTTAGTAGGATATCCTTTTTGTTTACCTACAACAACATCGAAAATTTCATTACCAAAATACTTATCTATTATCTCAACAGTATCACTATGATCTTTATTTGATAAAACAGCCATCTTTATTCCATTTGTTTTTAAATACTCTATTAATTCTTTTATACCATAATAGACATTTGTTTTATTAGTTTTTCTTTCAGTGTACTCTAAAGAATAACACTTTGAAACATTAGCTTCTTGAGCTTCGTTATGTGGAGTACTTGCTAATGCGCGATGTATTAGCATCGAAACTCCATTACCTATATATCTTTTAGTATCTTCCAAAGAAATAGTATTAAACCCATTTTGTTCTAAAGCATAATTCAATGAATCATGTATATCATCAATAGTATTTAAAAGGGTTCCATCTAAATCAAAAACAACTGCTCTAATCATAAAAATCACCTACATAATTATAACATATATAAGTTATAATCAAAACATTTATGTAAAAAGAAAAATGAATCGCCTAAACGATTCATTTTTTATTATTATTCGGTTCTTAATGCGACTACTGGATCTTTTTTTGCAGCACTTCTAGCAGGAATAATTCCAGAAATTAAAGTTAAAACAACACTTATAATAATCATAATTAATGCTTCCAAAATTGGGAATATTGCAATATTGAAACCAACTAGAGGTTTTAAACAAATATTAACAATTAATGAAATTAAATATGTTATACCTACACCCATAACTCCAGCAAATAAACCAATCATTACAGTTTCAGCAATAAACAAATTAGATACATCTCTTTTACGTCCACCAAGTGAACGGATAACACCAATCTCTTTAATACGTTCAACAACAGATACATATGTAATAATACCAATCATTACTGTAGAAACAACTAAAGATAAAGCAGTAAACGCAATAAGTGCATATGAAACTATATCTATCATTGTATTAATTAAAGAAATAATTAAGCCAACTTGATCAGTATAACTTATTTCTTGTCTATCTGCAGCAAGTACTAAAGTACCATTCGATAAAGTTATATCAGCATCCGAATTCCAAACTTCTAAATAATCAAGAACTACATCTTTTTCTTCAAAATTCAATGGATAAATAT
>JAXFTN010000027.1:0-5538 GCA_034176765.1 Bacilli bacterium
TCATTCCCAATTCTTAAATCATCTGCTGGTGGTTATGGTTTCTTCAATGGAACTAATTTAAGCGATGCTGCAGGTAATAACTTGAGTACTCCTGATCACGCTTCCGATACAATTTATCAAGGTGATTACATTGCTTTATACTTCCAAGGTATGATGATAACAATGGGTTATTATAGTGCTGGTAGTACAATCGATTAAAAAATAGAGTTTAAACTAATTTAACAACTTAAAAAAATATGATTGGCATGTCTTCCAATTATTGGAGACATGCCTTTTATATGTACACGAAAGTTCTTATAATACTAACTTATAGTTTTATTACACCACATGAATAATTTATTTTTCTATTAATAATATTATTATACATATATAAAATATAATTGCTTTTTTATATCGTTGTTATGGAAATGTAGCTTAATAATATTTTTAATTTGACAAAAATATACTTTGTGATATATTAATTTCAAGGAGAATTTATTATGTTAGAATTCAGATATGATACTCAATTATTAATTGAGGGTACAAACTTAAACGAAGACGCAATTAATGAGTGGATTACCACTAATCTAAAAGGAGATTGTTTATTAGCTGTTGGTGATGATGAATTGATTAAGATTCATTTTCATACAAATGAACCATGGGATTTATTGAAATATGCTTCTACTCTAGGTGAAATTTTTGATATCGTAGTAGAAGATATGGAAAGACAAGCTCAAGGTAAAAAAGGTTAATGACTGAATAAAATATAGCTTTAAAAGGCTATATTTTTTTATTTTTTAAATAGATATATGATACAAAGTAGTTTATAATAATAGAAATTAGAAAAACGGAGGGAAATTTATGTATAAACAAAGCGTATGGAAAAAGTACAATGGTAATTATAAAGAAATTATGGATTTTGCTGAAGATTATAAAGATTTTATTTCATTTGGCAAGACAGAAAGATTATGTGTTAAAAAAACATTACAAATTTTAGAAGAAAAAGGTTTTGTTGACGTGGAAACAAAAAAGGATTTAAAACCTGGTGATAAAGTTTATAGTGTTAATAAAAATAAGAATGTCGCAATATTTGTTATTGGTAAAAAACCATTAAATGAAGGCTTAAGAATTTTAGGAGCTCATATCGATTCTCCAAGAATGGATCTAAAACAAAATCCTCTATACGAAAAAGAGGGATTTGCTTTATTAGATACTCATTATTATGGTGGTATTAAAAAATATCAATGGGTCACTATCCCTTTAGCATTACATGGTGTTGTTTGTAAAAAAGATGGATCAACAATTGAAGTGTCTATTGGTGAAGAACCTAATGATCCAGTTTTAGGTATTGGTGATTTATTGATTCATTTATCTGCTGATCAAATGCAAAAAACAGCTGCTAAATTAATTGAAGGCGAAGATTTAGATGTAACAGTTGGATCTATACCAGAATTAAATGCTGATAAAGTAAGTGTTAAACAAAATATATTAAGAATCTTAAAAGAAAAATATGATTTTGAAGAAGAAGATTTCTTATCTGCTGAAATTGAAGTAGTTCCTGCAGGTCAAGCTCGCGACTATGGATTAGATAGATCAATGGTTGCTGGTTATGGTCATGATGATAGATCATGTGCATATACTTCTTTAAGAGCAGTTGTCGATACAACTGTTCAAGAATACACAACATGCTGTATTTTAGTTGATAAAGAAGAAATTGGTTCAGTAGGTGCTACTGGTGCACAATCTTTATATTTTGAAAATTTAATTGCAAAGTTATGCCGTTTAGCTGGTAGTAATGAAGCTTTATTTGATGCAAGACTTGCTTTAGCAAATTCTAAAATGTTATCTTCTGATGTTTCAGCTGGAGTAGATCCTTTATTTCTTGGTGTTAACGAAATGAAGAATGCATGCCACTTAGGAGAAGGTATTGTTTTTAATAAATATACTGGTTCTCGTGGTAAAAGTGGTTCAAATGACGCAAATCCTGAGTTCATTGCTTGGGTAAGAGAAGCTCTTGATTCACGCAATGTTTGTTTCCAAACAGCTGAACTTGGTCGTGTTGATCAAGGTGGTGGTGGTACCATTGCTTATATTTTAGGAAATTATGATATGAATGTTTTAGACGGTGGTATTGCTGTTTTAAATATGCACGCACCAATGGAAATTGTCTCAAAAGCTGATGTATACGAAGCTTATGTTGCTTATAAAGCATTTTTAGAGGCATAGAAATATGGTAAAGGGATTATTTGTACTTGCTGATGGCTTTGAAGACACTGAAGCATTAACAACAAGGGATGTTTTATTAAGAGCAGGAATAGAAATTGTTACATGTTCTATTAAAGATGAAACTTCAGTTGTCTCTTCTTTTGGTGTGGAAATGTTTGCAGATATTAATTGCAATAATCTAAATTTTAACGAATATGATTTTATATGTTTACCTGGAGGTGGAAATGGAGTAAGAAAACTCTATTCTTCATCTTTTGTAAAGGATGCCTTAAAACATTTTGAAAATAAAGATATGTTTGCAATTTGTGCTGCACCAGCAGTATTGGGTAAATATGGATATTTAAATAACAAAAGATTCACTTGTTATTCAGGATTTGAAGATGGTATTTTAGGAAAGTATAATGGTGATGAAGGTGTAGTTATTGATGGAAATATTGTCACTGCTAAATCTATGTATTATTCAATCCCTTTTGCTTTAGCTATCGTAGAAGTTTTGTTAGGCAAAGATGAATCTAATAAACTTGAAGAAATTTTAAAAGGAAATAACTAAGATATAACGTGTGTTTTGTGATAATTGTAAAATTAAAAACAAAACTAATTTTTACACTAACTTAAATGTTTTACATATGTATCGAATAAAAGAACTAATAATTTGAATAACAATAAAAAATTGTTTTATAATTTATATCTTTAATATTTTTTCTAACAAATGCAAAGAAATAGGATAAAATCGTATTTCTTTGCATTTATATTTTTATATTAAAAGGAATTGTTATATACAAAATTTTATTTTTGATATTGTTTATTTTATTTTTTTGCGTTATTTGTTCAATTTAATTGTTTAGTATTTTACTATTTAATTGTATAATTAATATATAAGTTGGAGAGATAAATATGCAAAATGAAATTTTAAAGGTCGATGACTTACTTAATGATGATGGTTCATTAAAACATAAAGGATATGCTAAAAAATTGTTATTAAAATATGATCGTAACAAAATCAAGGCACCCAAGTGGAGAATTAAAGAATGGGATTATTATTTGGTTTATAATAATGATTTTGCTATTGCGTTTACAATTTCAGATAATTCATATATGGCTCTTGATAGTCTAACTTTAATTGATTTTAAGAAAGCTAAAGAACATACGAATTCACCAATGAGATTCTTTACAAATGGAAAAACAAATTTTCCATCTACATCTGAAATTGGTGATGTTGTTTCATTAAATAAGAAGGTTCACTTTAGTTTTAAAAACGATGGAAATAAACGTATACTTGAAGTTAATTTTCCTAATTTTATGAAAGGAATTACATGTAATGTTTACTGTGAATTAACTGAGGAACCTCAAGATTCAATGGTTATTGCTACTCCTTTCTTTAAGAATAAAAAAGCTTTTTACTATAATCAAAAAATTGTTGGTTTTAAAGCAAATGGTTACATTGAATATGATAATCAAAAATACGAATTTACATCGTCCAATACCCGTGGAATTTTAGATTGGGGACGTGGGGTATGGACATATAAAAACACTTGGTATTGGGGTGCTGGAGCTTTTATTCAAGATAATCATGAAATAGGTTTTAATATTGGATATGGCTTTGGTGATACCAGTAATGCAAGTGAGAATATGATATTTTTTGATGGAAAGGCTCATAAATTAGATCAAGTAACTTTTAATATTCCAATTGATAAAAAAGGAAAAGAAAGTTATTTAGAACCTTGGACATTTACATCAAATGATAATCGTTTTGTGATGACATTTAAACCAATTATTGATCGCCACGCAGATACGGATTTAAAAATTCTTTGTTCTTTACAACATCAAGTATTTGGTGTATTTAATGGAACAATGATACTTGATGATGGAACACAAGTGAAAATTGTAAACCAAATTGGATTTGCCGAAAAAGTATTTAACAAATGGTAGGAGTTTATTATGGGTAAAGGAAATTATTATTTTAATGCAAATGTTGGATATATTTTATTAGAAGAATTTGATGAGAAATTTGTTTCTGTTCTTTGTATTGCAAATAATAAGAAGTATTCTTTTTTAGATAAAGATATTTTAAATGATTTTGAAGAAAAATTATTTGTAAGTAAAAATATGGTTGATTTTTACACTAAAGAACATAAGTTTGAAAATGATTCATTAGATCTCTTTTTTAGTAAATACAGTAGAATTATTGAAGAAAATGTAAATAAAAAAGAGGAAAATGAAGATTCTAATAATGATAAAAATCTATCTTCAGAAAATGTAGTTGAAGCTGAAGTTGTTGATGAAAAAATTGTTGAAGAAAAAAAAGAAAAAGATGATCCGTTTTCAAAAGAATCAATTAAAAAATTTGTTGATGATACAGTTAAAGATGTAAAAGATAGTTTAAAGGAAACAGGAAAATTTATTAAAGATTTATTTGATAAACTATAGGAGTTATTTATGTTGAGTAAAACTGAAGAATATACTATAACAACTAATCAGCTTGATAAATACGATCATGTTACAATTGCTAGTGCTTTAGATTTATGCCAATCAATTGCAGGACATCATGCTGATGATTTAGGTATTGGTTATGAAAACTTTATTAAAGAAAATAAAATATGGCTTATTATTGGGAGCAAAATGACATACTTAAAACATACTAAAGCGCCTAATAAATTAAAAGTTGTTACATATCCTTTAAAACCTAATTCTCTTCATTGCGAAAGAGACTATTATATTTATGATGAGAATAACGATTTATGCATTAAATGCACATCAAAATGGGTTATTTATGATTTTATAAAAAAAAGAATTAATGTTTGTTCAAATATTATGTCTGGTCAAGAATTTATTGCATCTAGAGCATATGATGAGCCACTAGTTAAGATGAATATAGATAACATGGATGAGTATAAAAAAGTTTTGACTCATGAAGTTACTTTTACTGATTTAGATCATAACGGACATTTTAATAATACTCGATATTGCAATTTATTTTATGATATTCATCCGCTAGAGGAAAATGAATTAATAAATGAAATTCAAGTAGATTACATTAATCAATGTTTTATGGGTGATAAATTGGATGTATATGTAAAAGAAATTGAAAATACATATTTTTTAATTGGAAAAGTAGAAATGACTCCTATTTTTTCATTAAAAATTACTTTGAATAGGTTGAATGGATAACAATATGAAAAGAAAGTTTTTAACATTGGATGAACAACTTGAATACTTGAAAACAGTAAGAAATCTTTCTTATGCTAAGGAAGATATTACAACTTTGATGAGAGAGGGTTATTTTAATGTTATTACAAATTATAAGACTCCTTTTTTAATTGATCCTAAAAATGT
>JAXFTN010000028.1:0-2740 GCA_034176765.1 Bacilli bacterium
CTATGAAAAACCAGGATTAAAAAGATTAATAGAATTGATTAATAAAAAGCAAGTTGATATTATTGTTGTTCTATATAAAGATAGATTATTAAGGTATGGATTTGAACTAGTAGAATATTTTGCAAAGTTGAATAATGCTAAGATTGAAGTAATTGATAAGATAGATAAGAACCAAGATCAAGAATTAGTTGAAGATTTAGTTCAAATCATTACTGTATTTTCTTGTAAGCTACAAGGAAAAAGAAAGAAGAAAACTAAAGAATTGTTACAAAAAACGATTGATGAAATAAAAGTGATGCAATAATGAGAATACTATGAAATTTTCTTGAGATATTGTGTTTTATATCTATAAAACTATATAAATTAACGTTGCTATTATAAACAAAAAATAATATAATTATTTTATAGGAGAAAAGAAAAATGTACTCTTATAAAGTGTAGATTACGGAGGCGTGCCATGCAAAATAATATACTTAATAACGATTTTAAAAAATGGGTTAGCCAGATTAGTAAAAAATATAAACAAGCGCAAATTAAAGCTGCAATTAGTATTAATAGCGAAATGCTTAAATTCTATTTGAACTTGGAAAAGAAATAGCAAACAATTCATTTAAAGCTACGTATGGCTCAAAATTTTATGATTCATTAAGTAAGGAATTAATTTCGAATTTACCTAATATTAAAGGCCTATCCCCTAAAAATTTGAGGTATATGGAGAAATTTTATAACCTATACGCTGATAACATTCCAAATTTCCCACAACTTGTGGGACAATTGTTTTCTATTCCTTGGGGGCATCATCGATGCATCATAGATAAATGTAAAGATGTTGATAAGGCGTTATTTTTTGTAAGAAAAATTCACGAAAATAATTGGTCTAGAGATGTCTTATTAAATTTTATATCTACTGATTTATATGAACGAGAAGGAAAAGCAATTAATAATTTTGAGTTAGCTTTACCTGACGTAGATAAAGATTTGGCAAAGCAAATAATAAAAGATCCTTATAATTTTGATTTTTTGACCATAACTAATGAATATAATGAAAGAGAACTAAAGGACGCTTTGATTGATAACATACAGAAGTTTCTATTAGAACTAGGAGAAGGATTTGCTTTTGTTGGAAGGGAATATAGATTATTAGTTGGAGAAACAGAGTTCTTTACAGATTTATTATTTTATAATATCAAACTCCACGCTTATGTTGTTATTGAAGTAAAAATAACAAAATTTAATCCTGGTGATTTAGGCCAATTAAGCACTTATGTTTCATCTATAAATCATTTACTAAAAGGTAAAAATGATAATCCAACAATTGGAATACTTATTTGTAAAGATAAAGATAAAATTGTAGCTAATTATTCTTTAGAAAATTATAACATTCCATTAGGGATTTCATCTTTTGAACTAAATAGATTATTGCCAAAAGAATTAAAAGAGTCACTACCATCAATCGAAGAAATCGAAAGCAAATTAGGAAAATAAAAAAACCTATGATTTTTTAATTAAATAGAAACAACCTCACCCGTAAGGTTTAAATTTCTGGGTGAGGTTTTATTTTATCTTCAATTACAATACTGTCATTTGTAGTTGTTTTATAAATGATGAATTTACATAAATTAAATAAATATGTAGTAATATAAGCAAATTTACTATCTAAAATTTTATCTTTATTGCATGATTAAAAGTCATATTTATATTTGAAATATTTTCATATTATAAGTATTATTTAATTAATAGGTATTATAGGTGTCATTATGGAAAAGAAGAATAAGAAAACTAAGTGGACAAAGAAACGACATGCTTTTATAACTGCACTTGCACATGTAGTTCTTTATCCTATTATTAAGTTAAAATATCATATTAAATTTAAAAAATTTAAAGAAAGAAAAGGAAGACAATTTTTTGTAATTTCTAATCATCAAACTTCCTTTGATCAATTTTTTATTGCTATTCTTTTTAAAGGACCTGTTTATTATATTGCCAGTGAAGATTTATTCTCTAAAGGGTTTATATCTAAATTATTAAAATTTGCTGTTGCACCTATTCCAATTAAAAAACAAACAAATGATGTAGGCGCTGTTTTAAATTGTATAAAAGTTGCTAAAGAAGGTGGAACAATTGCTCTATTTCCAGAAGGCAATCGTACATTTAGTGGTAAAACAGAATATTTCAAATCATCAATTGTTAGTTTGACAAAGATGTTAAAGTTACCTTTAGCTATAATGCATATTGAGGGTGGATATGGTATTGAACCAAGATGGTCTAGATCTACTCGTAAAGGTAAAATGACTGCATATGTAAAAAGAGTGGTTGAATACGAAGAATATAGTAAATTATCAAACGATGAATTATTTGAATTAATCAAAAGTGAATTATATGTAAATGAAGCAACAGTAGATACAAAATTTACTGGTAAGAATTTAGCAAACTATCTTGAAAGAGTAATGTATGTTTGCCCAGAATGTGGATTATCAACTTTTGAAAGTAAGAAAGATATTATAACTTGTAAAAAATGTGGTAAAGGTATGAAATATTTACCAACTAAAGAACTTGAACCTGTTAACTGCTCTTGGCCTTTTAAGTTTGTAAATGATTGGTATGAATATCAAAATGATTTTATTAAGCATTTAGATTTATCTTTATTTGATAATAAAGTTATGTATCAAGATAAAGCTCAATTTATGGAAGTTATTCCTTATAAAAATAAAAAAATGATTTCAAAAGAAGCCAATGTTCT
>JAXFTN010000029.1:0-9003 GCA_034176765.1 Bacilli bacterium
TATATTTTGACTTTTATGCTAACTTTCTGGTCTGCAATAAAAAATAATATGAACAATGTTAATAATCCTGCTTCAATTTTTAATGAATGGTCATTTAATGGAACATTTGTGGTATTTGACAGTTTAGGAGAAGCTACTACTTCTATTATGTTATCAACAATTGGTATTAGTGTTCTTCTTTTGGTGTTATTCTTTTTATCAATTATTCATAGTAATTTTAATATTCAAGATGTAACATATTTATTTACAATGGTAATCTTGATTTCTATTGGAACACAATCATTATTATTTTTAAGATATTATCCTGAGGCTTGTTTTTTAACGCAATCCACTGTTTACAATTTCAATAAGATATCTACATGTACTTTATTTGCTTATATAATATTAGCTACTATAATGACAGATACTGGAGCTTATTTTACAGGTATTCTTTTTGGAAAACACAAAATGAATCCACGTATTTCTCCAAAAAAGACATGGGAAGGTTTTTTTGGAGGAATAATTATTTCTGCTATTTGTAGTATTACTTTTGCAGTTGTTATGTCATTAGTTGGTTATCCAATATTACCTTGTTTAGATATAAAGGATTCTTTTAGTTGGGTATATATAATCTTATTTGGGCTTACTATGCCTTTAGTAGCAACACTTGGAGACTTTATCTTTTCTGCTATCAAAAGACATTTTGACATTAAAGATTTTAGTAATATCATCAAAGGTCATGGTGGAATTTTAGATAGGCTAGATTCTATTTTTGCTGTAGGTATTTATGTTGCTTCCGTCCTTGTATTAATTGGAAATTCATGGAGTTTCTTAAAATAATATGAGATTGACGATTTTAGGTGTTTCTGGATCAATAGGGAAACAAACTATTGATATTATTGAAACAAATAAAGAACATTTTGAAATAGTTGGTGTATCTGTTGGAGAAAATATTGAAGAATTAGAAAAAGTTATCAATAAATTTTCTTCAATTGGTTTTGTTTGTGTAAAAAATGAAAAGGATTATAATTTTTTAAAGAAAAAATATAAAAAGATTAAATTCTATTTTGGCGATGGGGGTCTTATTTCACTTATTAATGATTCTAATGTAGAAATGGTTGTTAATGCATTAGTTGGTTTTGTAGGTTTACCTCCTACAATATATGCTCTTGAAAATAATATTGATGTTGCAATTGCTAATAAAGAATCTATTGTTGTTGGTGGAGAACTAATTAATAATATTTTAAGAAATAGCAAAGCAAAGTTATATCCTATTGATTCAGAACATGTGGCTTTAAATAAGTGTTTAAAAGGAAATTACAAAGATGTTGCTAAATTAATATTAACAGCTTCTGGTGGAGCTTTTAGATCTTTAAATCGTGATCAACTTAAAAATGTTACAAAAGAAGATGCCTTAAAGCATCCTTCGTGGACGATGGGTGAAAAAATAACGATTGATTGCGCAACAATGATGAACAAAGGTTTTGAAATAATTGAGGCACATTACTTATTCGGTTTTGATGCTTCTCAAATTGAAATTTTACTTCATGATGAATCAAAAGTTCATTCACTCGTTTTATTAAAAGATGGTTCATATTTAGCTGATATTGGACCTTCTGATATGAGAATTCCTATTTCTTATGCGTTATTTAGAAATGAAAGGGTTAATACTAATATTAGCTTACCTTTATCTTCTTTTGGAGATTTCCATTTCCATGAATTTAAGGAAGATAGATATCCTTGCGTTTCATATGCATTGAAAGCTTTAAAAGTTGGTGGTACAATGCTAGCATGTCTCAATGCTAGTAACGAAGAAGCTGTAAAAGCTTTTTTAGAAGGTAAGATTTCGTTTTTAGATATTGAGAAAGTTATAGAATTAACATGTAAGCGTCATCGTGTTATGTCTAACCCAACATTAGCAGATCTTATTTATGCTGATAAGATTTCTCGTGATGAAGCTAAACATATTATTGAGGAGGAAATTTAATGGTTATATTGAGTTCACTATCAAGTGTAGGTAGTATATTATTAAATATTTTATATTTTATTATTGCATTGTCATTAGTAGTTACTATTCATGAACTTGGTCATTTTGGCACTGCAAAATTATTTGGAGTTTATTGTGAAGAATTTTCAATTGGATTTGGTCCAAAATTATTTTCTAAGAAAAGAAAAAATGGTGAAACATATTTTTCTATTCGTGCAATTCCACTAGGTGGATTTGTTGCAATGTATGGAGAAGCTGAAAATGCTCCTGATCCATCATTAAATATACCTCCAGAAAGAAGTTTAGTAGGTATTAAGAAATGGAAACGTGCCATTATTATGGCTGCTGGTATTTTCTTAAATTTTGTTTTAGCAATTACTTTATTTGTTGTTAATAGATGTTTTTGTAAACAAAATTTTGGAACAACACAATTATTAATTAGCGAAGATTCTGTAGCTAGCGACGCTGGATTATTATCATATGATGATGTTTATCAACTAGCATTAAAGCCTCATATTAATGGGGAAGATTTAGAAACACAAATATTTACAGTTGATGATTATTATGATATTGCTGATAATTTAGCATATACTGCACCAACAACAAAAGATGATACTTTAACATTTGTATTTTATGTTGAACGTACTGATGCAGCTGAAAATGTAACTAAACATGAAGCAACGGTTATTATTAAAGCTGTTGCTACAGTGAATGAACAACAAGATAAGGTTTCATTAACTTGGCAAGATGTAAACAATGATATTGGTATTGATATTTACACATTTAGAGATTATTTACCATTTGGAAGAGGATTAAAGCAAGCATTCATTGATTTTAAAGATTCTTTCCTTTTAATTGGAAAAGCTTTGGGTAATTTATTTATAGGAAAAGGCTTTGAAAATTTAGGTGGACCTATAGCATTATTCCAACAATCTGCTTTAGCACTTGAATATGGCATTGGTACATTTATTTATTTGTGGGGTGCTATATCAGTCAACCTAGGAATATTTAATTTATTACCTTTCCCAGGATTAGACGGATGGCATTTATTAGTTGTTGCAATTGAAGGTATTACGAAAAAAGAAATACCTAATAAAGTAAAAAGTATTGTTTCTATGATTGGTATGATTTTATTATTTGTTTTGATGGGTGTTGTCTTTATCAAAGATATTATTAACTTTGGAGGAATTATTGGTTTATTATGAGTGAATATATGTTGCGTTTTCTAAAATCCATTGGTATTGATAATATCGAGTCATTCGATATGGATTTTGTATGCTTAAAAAAGCAAAACAATGGAATTTGGAAAATGGACATTCACAAAAATACTTCATGGTCCTTTGATCAGTTAAATGAGTTTAAAACAAAACTTATTAATATAGATTATCCATATGAAATGCATTTTACATATGAAGCTAAAATTTCTGCTCAAATAGAATTTGATTTACTAAAAAATTGGTATAAGAATATCTACAGAGTCGATTTAGATGTAGACAATATTAATATCGAAAATGGATATGTTAATGTCGTATTCATTTCAGAAGAAGTTAAAAAAAACAAAGGAAGATTTATAAAAGATTTTATTGAATTTTTGGATTTCATAGGTTATCCAAACTTAATAAAAGAAACTATTCAAGGTGAAGACATAACTATAGAATCAATAGAAGAAGCCCACCAAGAATATATTGAAACAGTTGCTCCTATTTTAGCAAAACAAGAAGAAATGATTTCTGAATATGAAAAAAGATATGGTGATGGCTCTGGTTTTGCAAAAAGGGGAAATTATCAAAAACTATTCATTAAAGATATAGACACAAATTCTGGAAATGTCGAATTTGACTGTAATGTTTTTGATTTAGAAATTAAGAAAAGTAGAAAAGATACTTTAATAGGAACTTTTTATGTATGCGATGAAACTTATTCTATAGTAGTAAAGATGCTAGAAAATAAGATTTTAAATGCTGATAAAATTAATAGTGTTACTAAAGGCAAAAATATTAAAGTTAGAGGTAATGTTTCTATTGATAAATTTTCAAACGAATTAGCTATTATTGCTCACTATGTAGATGTTTTAGAAGATACTCCATTAAGAAGTGATAATGCTCCTGAAAAAAGAGTAGAGTTGCATTTACATACAAAAATGTCGGCAATGGATGGATGTGCTACGATTACTGATTATTGTAAACTAGCAAAAAATATGGGACATAAAGCTATTGGTTTAACGGACCATGGTGTTGTACAAGCTTTTCCTGAAGCACAAAAGGCTAGTGACAAATATGGAATTAAATTATTATATGGCTGTGAATTTTATATGGTAGATGGAAATCTTTCATATATTATGAATCCTAAAGATATTTTATTAAATAAAGCAACTTATGTCGCTTTTGACTTTGAAACAACCGGTTTATCTGCACGATATGACAAGATTATTGAATTCGGTGCTGTTAAATATAAAGATGGAATAGCAATAGGAAAAGTTGATATTTTAGTTAATCCTGGAGAAGGCATTGTCTTAAGTAGTAAGATTACCAATTTAACTAATATTACTAATGATATGTTAAAAGGTAAACCTACTATTGATGTTGCAATACACGAGATTAAAGAATTTATTGGTGATGCTATTTTAGTTTCACATAATGCAGAATTTGATGTAGGCTTTTTAGATGCTGCTTATAAAGCAAACGGTTTGGGTCCAGTTACAAATCCTGTTATTGATACATTATCATTATCTAGATATTTATTTCCAACATCGCGTAATCATCGTTTAGGTACATTATGTCGTAATATGGAAGTTAATTATGATGAAGATAAAGCCCATAGAGCAGATTATGATGCTGAAGTATTATTAGAAGTTTGGATGGCAATGCTTTCTTTACTTACAAAAGATAATATTGATATGAAGCATAAAGATTTAGGTGATATTGCTCCTGATGTTGAACTACTTAAACATATTAGACCATCTCACGTTATAGTTTATGCAAAAAATTCTCAAGGCCTAAAAGATTTATTTAGATTAGTATCAATGGCACATATTGATTATTTATCTGATATTCCAAAGATTCCTAGATCTGAAATTATGAAGTATCGAGAAAACTTTTTAATTGGTTCAGCATGTGCAAATGGTGAAGTTTTTGATACTGCATTAACTCGTACTGAAGACATTTTATTATCAAAAATCTCTTTCTATGATTATATTGAAATACAACCACTTGATAATTATGTTTATCTTGTTAATGAGGAACAGGTAGATTCACTTGATGATGTTAAGAAATACGTTCTTGACATTATTTCGGCTGCACGTAAATTAAATAAATTAATTTGTGCCACAGGTGATGCTCATTATCTAAACCCAGAAGATAAAATATATCGTGATGTTTATATTATGGCAAAAGGAATTGGTGGTGTTAGACATCCATTAAATCCTTTTAGACGTGATAGAAGTGCACCATATGAAAATCCAAATCAACATTTCCGTTCTACAGATGAAATGCTTGAACAATTTAATTTTTTACCTAAAGAAGAAGCTATTGAATATGTTGTTACTAACACAAATAAAATCGCTGACATGTGTGAAGAATTAAGACCAATCAAAGATAAACTATATACTCCAACGATTGAGAATTGTGCAGATAAATTAAAAGAATTATGTTATGAAAAGTGTCATGCATGGTATGGCGATGAATTGCCTCCAATTGTTGCAGAAAGACTCGAAAAAGAATTAAATGGTATTATTACACATAATTATTCAGTTATTTATTATATTGCGCATAAATTAATTAAAAGAGCTAATGAAGATGGCTTTATGGTTGGCTCTAGAGGATCAGTTGGTTCTTCTTTTGTTGCAACAATGGCTTCTATTACTGAAGTTAATCCTCTACCAGCGCATTATAGATGTCCAAAATGTAGGCATAGTGAATTTGTACACATTGATGGAATTACCTCTGGTTTTGATTTACCTCCAAAAAAATGCCCTCATTGTGGCTCTGAATATATTAGAGATGGGCAAGACATTCCTTTTGCTACATTCTTAGGGTTTAATGCTGATAAAGTACCTGATATTGATTTAAATTTTTCTGGTGAATATCAAGCAACTGCTCATGAATTAACTAAAGAATTATTAGGAAAAGACAATGTTTTTAAGGCTGGTACAATTGAAACTGTTGCAGAAAAATCTGCTTATGGTTATGTTTTAGGATATTTCGAACGTATTGGAATGAATCCTGATAGTATTTCTAAAGCTGAAATTCGTCGTATTGCTTTAGGATGTATGGATGTAAAAAGAACAACAGGTCAACATCCAGGTGGTATAGTTGTTATCCCACGCGATTATGAAGTTTATGATTTCACACCTATTCAATATCCTGCTGATGAAAAAGAATCTTCTTGGAAAACAACTCATTTTGATTTTCATGCTATTCATGATAACGTTTTAAAATTAGATTTATTAGGACATGTCGATCCAACTGCAATGAGAATGTTTAGAGACTTTTCAGATACTGATCCAAAAGATGTTCCTATGAGTGATCCAGAGACTTTATCCTTATTTAGTTCACCTGATGCACTAAAATTAAATCACAATTACTTGCATGAAGAAACTGGAGCATTAGGATTACCTGAATTCGGTACACAATTTGTTAGAGGCATGCTTAAGGATACTCGTCCTAAAAAATTTGCTGATTTATTAATTTTATCAGGCCTTTCACACGGTACAGGTGTTTGGATGGGTAATGCTGATGAACTTATAAAGAATAAGACTTGTACTCTTTCTGATGTCATTGGATGTCGTGATGATATTATGGTTACATTGTCTCGTATGGGTGTAGAACCAAGCACGGCTTTTAAGATCATGGAAGACGTACGTAAAGGTAAAAAAGTAAAACCTGAATATGAAGAAATAATGAAGAAAAATAATGTACCACAATGGTATATTGATTCTTGTAATAAAATTCAATATATGTTTCCTAAAGCACACGCAACTGCTTATGTTATGATGGCTATTAGAGTTGCTTGGTATAAAGTACATAGGCCATTAGATTTCTATGCTAATTATTTTTCAATTCGTACTGATAAATTTGATTTAGACGCTATGATTGGTGGAGAAGATAGCATTATTCATGCTCTTGAATCATTAAATGAAAAGAAAAAAACTAGAGAAGGTTTATCTGCTAAAGAAGAAGAAATTGAAAAATCACTTTCAATGTCTTTAGAGATGGTTGATAGAGGATATAGATTTGGTCATCTTGATTTATATAAAAGTGATTCTCGACGCTTTATAGTAGATAAAGAAACAGGTTTAATTATCCCACCATTTATTGCAATCGATGGTTTAGGATTAGCTGCTGCTCAATCTGTTATCGACGCTAGAAAAGAAGGTCCTTTCTTATCAAAAGAAGATTTAATTAAACGAACAAAATTAAATTCTCAAAATATTGCTAAGATTGAAGAACAAGGTGCTTTAAAAGATCTTGATGATAGTAATCAAATGGATTTATTTTCATTTAATTTTTGATAAATTTTCATAAATTGTGAAAATTTACATCTAAATATTCGAATTTTTTTGAAATAATAGTGAAAATTTTTGTAAATTAATTTAGATAATGCAATTATATAGTTGCTAAATTATTTGTTTTTTTGCTAAAATAAATAAAAGAGGTGATACTTTGTGGATTCACTAGAAACTGAAAGACTATTAATAAGACCTTGGAAAACAATGGATGCCCAAGATTATTTTAGTTATGCAAAGTCACCTGTAATGGCACAACAATTAGCTCTTAGACCTATAACAACAGAAGCGGAGGCAAAAAAAAGTGTTGCTGATTTTATTAAAGGTCAAGAAACATGGGCTATTGAGTTAAAAAGTGAAAGAAAAGTAATTGGTCAAATTGGCTTACATTCACCTAGGCATAATGAAGTACCTAATGATATTGAAATGGATTTTGCTATCGCTCAACCTTACCAAAATCGTGGATATGCTACTGAAGCTGTAAAAGAAGTAGCAAAATATGCTTTTGAATATTATATGGTTAGAAGTGTTTTATCGTATCACTTAGAAGGTACTTTAGCTGCTAAAAGAGTGTTTGAAAAAGCAGGCTTTAGATATAATAAATTATATGAATATTTCTATCCTAGATTTGATAAAGTAAAAATAAGTGCTGAAGTTTATTTATTAACTTTAGTTGATTACGAAAAGAATTATAAAAGATAACCATTATTGAAGAAATAATGGTTTTTTATTAAAAAAATACTTGCAAGATTTGAACAAGTAGTGTATCTTTATTTTTGTAACCGATATGGGGCTGTAGCTCATCTGGGAGAGCACCTGCTTTGCAAGCAGGGGGTAGAGAGTTCGATCCTCTTCAGCTCCACCAATATAAGATGTAGAGAGTGATACACTAGCTGTATCACTTTTTTCTTTTTTAATCCTAGTAGATATATTGAAGCAATTTACTCACGATAAATATATGACAAATCACTTACGATAAAACGGAATTTTGTAAATAAATAGTAATGAACCGCTAATGTTCAAACTACAATTTTTATTAAAACTTGCAAAAAAAGTAGATACATACTTGTCCTAATAAATATTACGAGGTATGATTTAACTACAGAAAAAGCAAAAACTTGCAAAAAAAGTAGGTGAAATAATGGAAATAAAAAGAGAAAAGTATTTAACCGAGATTATTGAAAGGAAGAATAATAAGCTAATTAAAGTTATTACAGGTTTAAGGAGATCTGGAAAATCATATTTGCTTAACAAACTATATAAATCATACTTACTAGAACATAATATTTTGGATTCACAAATTATTACTTTTGCTTTTGACAATTTAGAAAATGTTATGAAATTAGACAAATACATGCCTAATGAGTCGACTCTTATTTATGATTCTAAAAACAATTATGTTGTTAATTCTAAAAAGTTTATTCTTTATATAAGTGATTTAACAAAAGAAAATAAAGATTATTATTTATTGCTTGATGAAATACAGCTTTTAGATAAGTTTGTACTTGCTCTAAATGGCTTATTAAGCCATGAC
>JAXFTN010000030.1:0-7720 GCA_034176765.1 Bacilli bacterium
GCACTTGTAACTAAAAATTATATTACTTTACCAACAGCTTCTCAAGAAAAAACAAAAGAACAAGTCGGTGCTTCAGGATCTACATTTAGTGTAGTATATTCATTTGGATGGGGCTCTGCATTTGGTGGAAAAAATCCTTCAATATATTTTGATGATGAAACTGTTGGTACTGTTGAAAAAAATGTCACAACAGCAAAATCAGTATATGATGAACTTAAAACTGCATTAAATGGTGCCACATTTAAAGTAACAGTTACATCTAAGTAAAATAATTTAAAAATATGCGGATTTTTTGAATCCACATATTTTTTCATATTTAAGGATTGGTGATATTATGTCGAAAGTTGAAATTATTTCACTAATCGTGTCAATTATTGCCTTAGTTTCACTATGCGCTGTCTTTACCATTTTCTTAATAAATTTTTGTAAAAAAAGTATTTCTGATATTAAATTAGGAAGACAAGACGAAGATATCATTATTAGTGAAATTGAAAGAAGAAAGAAAGAACAATCCAAAAATTCAAAGACTAGAAAAGTTTTTAAACAAATTGGTTCTATAAGTTTTATTGTTTTTGTAGCCCTTTCTTTGTCTTATGCAATATTTGCTAAAATTACGGAACGACAAATGGTTTTTAATAGTAAATCATTAGCTGTTGCTTCCGGTTCTATGTCATATAAAAATGAAGTGAATACTTATCTTGAAGAGTATGATAATCAGATTCAAACATTTGATCTTATTTGGGTTGATAAAGTCGAATCGCAAGAAGACCTTCAGAAATATGATGTTATAGCATATCGTAATGAGAGTAACACGATTATTATTCATAGAATAATTAATATTATTGAAAAAGATGGCACTAAGTATTTTTATACTCGTGGTGATGCTAACAATATGACAGATACATTTGTTTCTACTTTTAATGATATTGTTGGAATTTATAATAACAAACGAATTCCTTTAGTTGGCATGTTTATATTGTTTTTAAAATCATATGTTGGAATTGCTACTTTTATTGGTGTTGTCTATTATGTCTATTTATATGATTACGTTACCAAAAAGATAAGTGATGAAACAAAGGCAAGATTAGAACAATTATATTTAGTTATAAATGATGTTCAAGAACAAAATTTACCAAAATCAGAATTTGTCCAATATATTCATATCAATGATAAAGTTTATACTTTCATTGATGGACAATTCGTAAACAAAGTTGAAAATGATAATTACTCTTCGAGTCATAAAGATGTTTATTTATCTAATGATGAACAAGGGACAATTATTGTAAAAAAGAAAAAAGGAAATAGTAAAAAATCTATTACTAGGGAGGATTAAAACTATGAAAAAAACACATTTGACTAGAAAGAATCTAATATTTTTAGCTTTATTATTTTTCTTTCTATTTTTACAAGCTTTCGTCTTTTTCTGCTTAGATACAAATGGAATGATGAATCCTAAAAATCCAATTGTTAGCATGGCTAGTTTATTTGGATTTTATCCAGCTGAATTAATTACAGTTGATTATGTTGCATTCTTACTTGTTGATGTTTATACATTTATATTAGCGTTTGCTTTACTATTTGAAGTAAGATTAGCAAAGTATTCAAATGAAAAAGTCTGGAGTAAGAAATATGTTATTGCTTATGTAATTACAGTAGTAGCATATTTATTGTTATCTTTTGGATTATCAATATTACTACAATTACCTTACACATTAGATAAATTCACTTTCCAAATGGGAATGTTATTCCATTCATTAATTTTAGCATTAGTAATTTATCTAGTACTTGGTTCATTTGTTTTCGCAGTATTTGCTTTAATTGTTAACTTTAAAAATATTGATAAACCATTTAGGTTCTTTGGTAAAAAAGCAGCAATGATTGAAGAAGCAAAAGAAGAATTAGAAATTGCTGAAGCAAAACAAGAAATTGCAGAGTTTGATTTAAAAAATACATTTGATTTAAAATCTAATGCTGTTGTTAATCCTAGTAATACAACAGTAAACAATGAAGAATATGTTTCAAGAACTATGGATAGACCATTTGATAAACAAAAAGTCTTTCCAGGTTTATGTATGATAGATCAAAAATATGAACTCGGAACACCAAAAGTAGAAAGTTCAAAAGTTAGTCTTAAAGAATTATGTGATTCTTTTAGAAATTTCTTAGCACACGAGCATTTATATTTTGATGAAAATACAATTCGTCAATTTATATCAGCTTTAGGAACAACTAGACTTGTAATCTTAGAAGGTCTTTCTGGTACAGGTAAATCTTCCTTGCCTCGTTATTTTGCAGAATTTATTCATAGCACTTCATTATTTGTACCTGTACAATCTACATGGAGAGATCGTACATCCTTACTTGGTCACTTCAATGAATTCTCACAAGTATATGGAGAAACTGATTTCTTAAAACATTTATATGAAGCAAAATATTTATCTAAGCAAATCAATGTTATGGTTTTAGATGAATTTAACTTATCTCGAATCGAATATTACTTCGCAGATTTCTTATCAGTTCTAGAATATCCAAGTAGCGAATGGAAAATTAATGTTATGCAACTTCCATTTGGTGCAGAAGGTCCAGTTCAATTAGAAGAAGGTAAGATTCTAATACCTGAAAATACATTCTTTATTGGTACAGCTAATAAAGATGACTCCACTCAAACTATTACAGATAAAGTTTATGATAGAGCTATTACAATTAATTTTGATAATCGTAATGAAGAATTCACACCAGTTGGTGAACAACAAGCTCTTTCACTATCTTATGATTCACTTGAAGAATTATTTGATAAAGCCAAATCAACAAAAGGCAATCAATTAACAGCTAAAGATAAACAAAAATTTAAGAAAGTTACTGACTTTATGTATGATGTATTAGATGTTACATTTGGTAACCGTATTAATAATCAAATTGAAGAATTTGTTCCAATCTTTGTTGCTTGTGGTGGTAGTAAAGAAGATGCTTTAGATTTCATGTTGAGCAGTAAAATCCTTTATAAATTAGAAGGTAGATTTGAAGATTATGTTAAGCAAGGTCTTTTAGATTTACAAGAATTATTAAATGACCAATTTGAAGGCAAATTCTTAAAATCTAATGAAATGATCAATAAAATGTTAAGAAGGTTATAAATATGATTACTTATAAAGAAGAGTTTTTGAATAATTTTGTACAAGAAGAAATATTTAATTCCTCTTCTTTTGGTATTCTTTTAAAAGGATTAAAGAAAGTAAATTTTGTTTGTAAAAACAATAAAATTAAAGAATCCCAATTTTTAAATGATGTTAAATACACATTAAATATTATTCAATCCATTATGCATAAACCACACTTTTCTATTAAAAGAGAAGATATTATTGTACGTAATGAAGTTGCCACTAACTTAAGTGATTCTAATGTCATTGATACAATTAACGATAGTTCTTTATGGAAAAGAAAAGGTAATTCTTTTTTACCAGAATTTGTTTATGCTACAGAGCATGATGAGACAATTGTTTTTTATGAAAATGTGATTGTAAGTCGTTGTTTAGATTTAATTAAAAGTGAACTTGAACTTTTGATGAAAACTAACGAAAGAAAAATTCATTCTTTAGAATCTTATTTTGGTAATTCGGCAGTAAGTTTTGCACCATATTCATTTATAAATAAATTGTCTTCACAAGATTATTTAGACAATGTTTTAGTTGAAGATAATGATAATGTGAATACTGATTACGAAAGTTATATTGTTCTTTTGAAAAGATGTGATAAGCTTATGAATTCTAGTTTTTATCGATTGACTTCAAAAGCTAAGATTGCACGTAATGATTTAATGATGACTAATATTTTTGCAAATGATATTCGATATAATGCTGTTTTTAGATTTTATAAAAAATATTTATTTAATTCATTAAATGTTGATGAGTTAAATAAGCAATATAAATGTTATTGTTTATTAAGAATTTTTAAAGCATTAAATGCGACTCAAGGATTAAAGTGCGTATCAAATGATGTTAATTTATCAAAAAAAGGCAGCAATATTTTATTTGATAATCCTATTTCATTTGAAAATAAAAAATTTAAAATTACATTATTGATTAAAGAGAATAATGGCTTTGATTTAATTGTTTTTAGTAAAGATTTTGAAGCAGAAAAAAAATATTACATTAATTGCGATGTTGACATTAATAACAAAAATAGTTTTAAAATAAATGATCTAATTCAAGAGAAACTTTCTTTAGGCTATGAAGATGCATTTATCTTAACTTTAAATAACACATCTAGAAATTATCGTCGAGTTATAGAAGTTAACTTTATGAATGATAATGATAGTGATTTAAATGATTTTATTAATTCGTTTATGTTAGTCTTTACGACTAAAATTGATGTTTACGACAATGTTTGCCCAATTTGTGGTAAAAAGAAAGTTAAATACGAAGATAATTTATATGAATGTGTCACATGTCATGGTAAGTATAGTATAAGAAAAGAAAAAGAAAATAACCTTATTTGGATATATAGATTGGGGGATGTAAAATAATGGAACAAGAAAACGATAATATTTTACAAATTAATTCCCTAGTTAAGTCATATGGAAAAAAAGAAGTATTAAAAGGATTAAATCTAGAAGTCAAAAAAGGTGAAATCTTTGGACTTATTGGTAAAAATGGTGTTGGTAAATCAACAACCATTGATTGCATTATTGGTAGTAAAGTTTTTACAAGTGGCGAAATTTTAATAGATGGCAAATCAATTGTTGATGAGCCTTTAGAAGTTAAAAAACTATATGGTTATACATCTTCTGAACCAACAGTTTATGAAACAATGACTGGTTATGATTATTTGGTTTTTGTTGCTTCTATATATAACGTTCCTGCAGAAATTTTTAATACGAACTTAGAATTATTATTAAAAAAGTTTGATTTAACAGAAGAGGAACTTATGTCAAGAACTAAGACATATTCTCATGGTATGAAACAAAAATTATGTTTAATTGCTTCTTTAATTCATAATCCAAAAATTTGGATTCTTGATGAACCTACGGTTGGCCTTGATGCAATGGCTTATGAAAGTTTGATAAGTGTTATTCAAGATTTTGTTAAGAATGGTCGTACTGTTTTAATTACATCTCACAATCTTGATATGGTTGGGAAGTTATGTAATAGAGTAGCTATCATTAACGAAGGTGTTGTAGCTCGTTTAGTTGATCTAGATAGAGATAGTTATTTTAGAACAAAATTGAATAAAGTATTTTTTGCAGTTTATGGAGGTGAATAAAATAGATGTTTTTTAGTTTGGTATTTAAAGAGATTAAAACTTTATTCTCTAAAGATGCATTTTCAAAAGACAAAATACTAAACTTGATACTAAATTTAATAGTATCGGTCTTTTTCATTGCAATCGAAATATCACTCTATACAATGCTTAATAATAAACTTATGGTTTATAAAGGCGCATCTATTAGTTTCCTTACCATATTTCTTGGTATCATCAGTGTTGTTATGATTATCTACAATACTATTGTTTTTAGAAATAATCTTTTTAATGAAGACGATAGTAAAATTTTAATAACAAAACCTATTGATCCTATTGTTAATGTTTTTTCAAAAATTATATTTACATATGTTAGAAATATATTCCGCAATTTATTATTAGCTACCCCAATTTTAATTGTTTTTGGTATTGCTAATAAAGTTCCTCCACGTTTCTATTTATTAATGGTTTTATATCCTGTTTTTATTTCATTATTTGAATGTGGAGTTTCATGTCTATTAGTTTTAATATATCAACCACTTTATAAGTTTTTGAAAAAGCATTATATTATACAATCAATTGTATCGATTTTAATTATTTTAGGTTTATGCTTAGGTTATTCATATGTTTTAAATTTATTCTTATTATTAGTTCAAAACAATTCGATACAAACAATTTTCACTACTTCCACTATTGAAAGTTTTTCTAAAGTTGCAAGTTATTTAATACCAATTAAATTTTATATGAATGCTATTCAAGGACAATATATTGGTATTCTTATGACATTTATTGTTGGTATTGCTGCTGTTACTATTGGGACTGTTATTGTTCAATTTTTATATAGATATTATGTAAAAAAAGAAGCAGATGTTACTGTTGCTAAATCTATTTTTAAAAGAAAACCTAAAATTCTTTCTGTTCGTAAAATGTTACTAAAAAAAGAATTTCAATTACTATTTAATTCTAGTGAAATGTTTTCTTACACTGGTTTATTTGTAATGCAACCATTTTTAACAGTATTAATCATTAATGCAATGAATGTTATTTTTAAAACTGGAGCATTATCTTATGTTATAAGCTATTTTCCTTACTTAAATAGTTTAATACATATTGTTTTTGTACTTTTATTTTCTGGTTATATTAATACATCCTGTTCTGGAGTTATTTCAAAGGAAGGTCCTAATGGAATTAGAATTTGTAAAACAATTCCTGTATCTTATAAAGAACAGATTTTAATTAAATTAATAGTACCATTAAGCTGTTCTATTTGCTCATTAATCATAACTTGTTTATGTCTATTAATAATGGGACAAATAACATTTGTAGAAAGTGTTTATAGTTTTTCGTTTGCAATTGTTTTAGATCTACTTTTAGAAATTATTTTAGTTTCAACTGATTTAAACAACAATGAATCGTCTTCTAAAAAAGCAAATAATAGTTCTTATATTGAACTTGTTTCGATATTCTTACCAATCATTATTATTGCTTTAATGTTTGGCTTTAGTTATGCAGGTTTACCTACATTCTTAGGCTTCTTAATAATTTTATTGTTACTAGCAGCAATAACAATTATTGTAGGTTATTTCTTGTTATCTCGAATTAGTAAGAAATTCTTACTACTAGAAATGAGGAATTGATTATGAATAAGAAGTCATTATTTATTTTATTAATTCTTCCATTTATACTCGCAATATCATTCTTTGCTGCTAGTAAGTTATTATTTACAAAGATTGAAGGCGATGTATTAAACATTCAATGGGATTATAAAAATTTTGAGGCTTTCTCAATAAAAAGCGGAAAAGTAAGACTTGAAGCAAAAGCTGTTTTACCTGACAATCAAGGTGAAATTGATGCCTCTTTATTATGGATGGTTGAAAACGTTAATAAAGAAGAAGAGATGCACGCTTATATTGAAACTCAAAATACTTATGTTTACTTAGTTCCTGTTAGTGAGGGTGATGTTATAGTTTCTTGTCGAAATGCTAATGGAACAATACAAAAAAGTTTTAAGGCTCGTATTTATCTTGATGGAGCTATTATTTTAAATACGGTTCGAGCAAGATCATTTGATTCTATTAGTGGAGTTGATTATTACGGGGAGTTTGACTTTGATGGTGACAATAAGAAAAATGCTACCTTTGCTTTAGAAGCTACTTATTTTCCTGAATATATAAAAGATAGTGTTGAGGTCACAACATCTCCAAATATAAGTTTTGATAAAACTTCAGGTATCGTTACTATTAATGATTTTGGCGATAGCTTTGTAACGTTTGATGTACCTTTACAAGAAAGTTTTAGAGAATCTACTTATAATTTTAAAGTCGTTGAAAATGGTTATAACGTATATAACTATAATGATTTATTGAAATGTACAAATCTTGATGATGAAGGGAAAATTGTATGTTTACAAGCAAATTTAGAATCTTTAAAAAATGCTTATGTTGAAGATGATAATGGAAACATCAATTTACGTGATAACGCTACT
>JAXFTN010000031.1:0-11302 GCA_034176765.1 Bacilli bacterium
TCAACAGCAAATAAATAATCAGTATTTAATACAAGTTTAAAATTATCAACGAATTCATCCATTTGACGAGGGCTTAGTTCAGTATAACCTAATAAATGTGCATATACTTCATTCATAATATTTAATCCTTTGTGAATATAAGGATAAATCTCTTTTTTAGTTTTAAAATATTTAATATGATAACCAAATTTTTTTAATGACATATTAGCAATTCGGTCAACACGTTCATCAATTTTTTCAGGAATTTTAATACGATATTCGACCCAATCATTCTCTTTTTCAAAACCCATTTTTTCCATATGTTCAACGTAATATGGGAAATTCCAAAGAGTAATATAAATCGATGTTTCTTCAAAACCACGAATTAACATCCCTTCTTTATCCATATCAGAAAATCCAATTGGTCCAATAATTTCAACACAATTTCTTTCTTTTGCCCATTTTTTAACTTCATTTACTAACATAGAAGATACTTCAAAATTATCAATAAAGTCAAAACGTGTTATACGCATAATTTCTTTATTTACTTTATCATTATATTTGTGATTTAAAATGGCACCAATTCGACCTACTATTTCTTTACCTTCAAATGCAAGCCAATATCTTGCTTCGCACCATTCAAAAGCACCATTTTTCTTTGGTGTTAACATTGCATATTCATCAATATCAAGAGTTGGTACATATTGTTCTACACCTTTAAACAATTTGTGAGGAAAACGAATGAATTTGTACATCATTTTCTTATTAGACATTTGAATTTCTTTAATTTCTATCATAAAACTACCTTCTTTGATAAAAAAATTTTATCATATTAAAAATTTTTAGTAAACTAGTTTTTAAAACAAGAAAAAGGCTTTTTGAAGCCTTTTTATTTAATTCTAGTATATACTTTATTTCGAACTAACGCTCTATTAAGAGCAGCTTGAGCTCTTTTAATATCAATATCTTGATCGCGATTTTCTAGTCTTTGACGTGCTCTTTGTTCTGCTTTTTTGGCACGTTCAATATCGATATCTTCTTTATATTCGATTGCATTTACAAGAAGTAAAGTTTCATCTTCTTTAACATTAAGTACACCTCCATGTACGGCCATTTCCCTAGTAATCTTACCTTGTTTAAAATTCATAGGAGCTATTTCTACCATACTAACAAGAGGCATATGTTTTGGTAATATTCCTGTATATCCTTTAGTAAGTTTAATATTTAAAATATCAACTTCTCCCTCAAAGAAAACCTTTTCAGGAGTAACAATTTTTAACTTAAATCCCATTATAAAGTCTTAGCCTTTTGTTCAGCTTCTTCAACAGTACCTACATAAAGGAATGCTTGTTCAGGAAGATGATCGTATTTTCCTTCAAGAATTAATTTGAAACTATGAATTGTTTCTTTTAAAGGAACAGAAATACCTTTGAAACCATTAAATTGCTCAGCAACGTGGAATGGTTGAGATAAGAAGTTACGTATGCGTCGTGCTCTATTAACAATAATTTTATCTTCTTCAGATAATTCATCCATACCTAAAATAGCGATAATATCTTGTAAATCTTTATATCTTTGTAAGATTTCTTGAACACCACGTGCAACTTCATAATGTTCTTTTCCAACAATATTAGGATCTAATATTTGTGAAGAAGAATCTAAAGGATCAACTGCTGGATAAATACCTAGCGCTGCAGTACCACGATCTAAAACAGTTTTTGCATCAAGGTGAGAGAAAGTTGTAGCTGGAGCAGGGTCAGTTAAGTCATCTGCAGGAACATAAATTGCTTGAACTGATGTAATAGATCCTTCTTTAGTTGAAGTAATTCTTTCTTGTAATTGTCCCATTTCAGTAGCTAAAGTAGGTTGATAACCAACTGCTGATGGCATTCTTCCAAGTAATGCTGAAACTTCAGATCCAGCTTGAGTAAATCTAAAAATATTATCAATGAATAATAATACATCTTGATGTTCGGTATCACGGAAATGTTCAGCCATTGTTAAGCCCGTTAATCCAACTCTCATACGAGCACCTGGTGGTTCATTCATTTGTCCAAAGACAAGTGCCGTTTTTGATAAAACTCCTGAATCTTTCATTTCATGATATAAATCGTTACCTTCACGAGTTCTTTCTCCAACACCAGCAAAGACAGAAATACCACCTTTTTCTGTAGCGATATTATTAATTAATTCTTGAATCAAAACTGTCTTACCAACACCGGCACCACCAAATAATCCGATTTTTCCACCTTTAACATAAGGACATAATAAATCAATAACTTTGATTCCTGTCTCTAAAATTTCACGAGAGGTTTTTTGTTCTTCATATGATGGAGGATTTCTATGAATTGGCATATGCTTAACATTATCAAACGATTCTTTTGAAGATAAGTTATCAATTGGTTCTCCTAATACGTTAAACATTCTTCCTAAAGTTTCTTTTCCAACCGGAACCGAAATTGGACCAAATGTATTTTTTGCTTGCATACCTCTAACAAGACCTTCCGTTGGTCCCATAGCAATACATCTAACAACATCATCACCAATATGTTGAGCAACTTCAACAGTTAATGAAGTACCATCTTCTCTTTTAATTTCTAATGCTGTTAATAAATTTGGTAAGTGTAACTCTTTAAAACGGACATCAACGACAGGACCTATTATTTGGATTACCTCACCATAATCTAATTCATTATTTTTTAACATGCTGCTCGTCCTCCTTACTTATTTAGTGAACCACCTACTACTTCAGTAATTTCCTGAGTAATAGCTGCTTGACGCTCTTTGTTATATAAAATCTGTAATTTATCAATTATTTCTTGAGAGTTATCGGTTGCTGTTTCCATAGCTGTTCTTCTTGAAGCTTGTTCAGAAACAACTGACTCAATAAGTTTTCCATACACAACACTTTTAACATACATTGGTAAAAGTGCATCTATAATATCTAATGGAGTAGGTTCCATTATCGTATATTTCTTAGTTATTTTTTGTTTATTCATATTCACTGGTAACAATTGTAATGTTTCCGGAGTGAATGTTAATGAATTAACATATTTAGTGTAAATTAGTTTAATCTTACCTATTTCACCTTTTGAATACATAGCTATTATCTCATTACAAAGTAATTCAATATCTTGATAATTAATATGAGCTAATATATCTACAAATCGATCATCAATATCATTTAATAAATTATTATAATGAGTATAACCTTTTGTACCAATCATAATAACTTTATCATCGTTATTAACTAAAGAATCAACTACTTTAAATACTTCATAATTATAGCTAGCACATAATCCAAGATTCGATGTAACAATTATAAATAATGTCTTATTTGATTTGTTACCTTTAACGAAAACTGACTCACAATCTTCGATAGATGAAAATACATCATTTGCAATATCAATCATTGAAGCAGTATAAGACATATTTTCTTGCATCTTATCTTTAAGTGCTTTTAATTTAGCAGTAGCGACAAGTTCCATCGCTTTTGTTATTTTCTTTGTTGAACTTACTGACTGAATTCTTCTTTTTGTAGCTTGAAGTCCAAGTGACATCCCTTGTCACCTCCTTTATTTATTTATTTTTTAAGAGAATTTTCAAATGTTGTTATAAATTTGCTAATTACTTTTTTCATTTTTTCTTCTAATTTTAAAGAAATAACTTTTTCATTAGCTAATGTTTCTAAAATGTCAGGATGCTTATTTTGTATATGTGAATATAAATCATCTAAGCAAGGTCTAATATTAGAGATACCTATATGTTCTAAATATCTATTTTTAGCAGTAAATAATTCGATAATTTGTTGGTTGACATCTTTATTTACATATTGAGGTTGTCTTAATACTTCCATCAAAACTTCGCCATGATTTAAAATATCTTTTGTATTTTGATCTAAGTCACTACCAAATTGAGAGAACGATTGTAGTTCACGGAAGTTTGCAAGTTCAATTTTTAAAGAACCTGCGACTTGTTTCATTGCTTTAATTTGAGCACTACTACCAACACGAGAAACAGATAAACCAGAATCAACAGCAGGTCTTTGTCCTGAATTAAATAATTCACTCATTAAGAAAATTTGACCATCTGTAATAGAAATAACATTAGTAGGAATATATGCAGATATATCACCTGCTTGTGTTTCAATAATTGGTAAAGCAGTAATAGAACCACCACCATATTCTGGAGCTAATCTACAAGCACGTTCTAATAAGCGTGAATGTAAATAGAAGACATCACCAGGATATGCTTCTCGACCAGGAGATCTTTTTAATAATAATGATAAAGTACGATATGCAACTGCATGTTTACTTAAATCATCATAAACAATTAAAACATCCTTTCCTTGTTCCATCCATTCTTCACCGATTGTAACACCAGCATATGGGGCAATATATTGTAATGGAGCAAGTTCACTTGCTGTAGCTGAAACAATTACAGTATATTCTAATGCACCATGAGTTCTTAAAGTTTCAACAATTTGAGCAACTGTAGAATTTTTTTGACCAATAGCTACATAGATACACAAACAATCTTTACCCTTTTGGTTCATAATTGTGTCAATTGCAATTGCTGTTTTACCAGTTTGTCTATCACCAATAATAAGTTCACGTTGACCGCGACCAATAGGAATCATAGAGTCAATTGAAGTAATACCAGTTTGTAAAGGAACATTAACTGATTTTCTTGTCATAACACCAGGTGCAATTCTTTCAACAGGTCTAAACTTTGTTGACTTAATTTCACCAAGTCCATCAATTGGTTGACCTAAGGCATTTACAACACGACCAAGCAAAGCATCACCAACTGGAACTTCTACTACTCTACCAGTTCTTTTAACTGTATCTCCTTCTTTAATATTACGATCATTACCTAAAAGAACAGCACCAACATGATCTTCTTCAAGATTAAGCACCATGCCATAAACATCACCAGGGAAAATTAATAATTCATTTAACATTGCTTTATCTAAACCATAGACTAAAGCAATGCCATCTCCAACAGTAATAACAGTGCCTATATCATTACTTTCAACACGATGTTCATAATTCTTAATTTGTTCTTTAATTAAAGCACTAATTTCGTTTGTATTAATTTTCATATTAATGACCTCCTTTAGTTAATGAGTTTTTAAGCGATTCAATTCGATTTGTAATTGAACCATCAAATACCATATCGTTAATGACGACTTTGACTCCACCAATTAGGCTTGAATTTATCTCATTTTTTAATTCGACTTTTTTATCTAGCTTTTTAGAAATAACTTGTTCAATTCTTGAAATTTGATCTTCATTTAGTTCAATAACTGAATAGATAATACCCTCTAAAATATTTTGCTTATCGTTACATTTTGTATTAAAATCATTTAATATTTCAATCAAATTCTTTTCTCTATTATTATCAAAAATTACATCAATGAAAGAAGTGAGCATCGGTAATTTAAATTTATTAACGACTTCATTTACAATTTTTTTCTTCTCTTCCTTCTTTATAAAGTATGATGAAAGAATCTGCATGTATTTTGGATTTTCATTAATTAATTTAGAAAAAATCTTACATGCTTCTTGATATTCTTTAATTTTGTTTTCTTCTTCGGCAATAGAGAACAATGCACTACTATAACGACTTGCTAGGCTATCCATTACTTATCGACTTCCTTTATAAAATCTTCAATTAATCTAGAATTATCTTCTTCATTTATCTCTCGATTTAGAATTGCTTTAGATGCATCAAGAGCGACATTCACAATTTCATTATGAATATCGTCAAGTGCTTTTTCTTTACTTTTAGCAATTTCTTTATCTGCTTGAAGTTTTGAATTTTGAATTTCAACTTTTGTTTGAGCAATCATTTCATCATGCTCACGAATAGCATCTTTTTTTGCTTCATTAATAATACTACGTGCTTCTTTTTGACTTTTTACAATATTGTCTTCAGCTTCTTGTTGAAGTTTAAATGCAGCTGAATTTTTCTCTTCAGCTTCTTTAATGTTTTTTTCAACATAACTAGCACGTTCATTCAATAATTTTTTAACTGGTTTGTATGCTAAAAAAACTCCAGCTAAAACTAGAACTCCAAAAGCTAATAATTGAACGACTAATGGTTCCCATCCATTAGGAAAGAGCTTATTAATGAAATCTTGAGCATCTAGTCCAAGATCAAATAGTACAACCATTGCCGAAATATTTAATAAATTCGACATATAATTTACCTCACTTATACTATAAAGCTACTAAGAATAACAATAATAACGAAATTAATAATGCATAAATACCAGTTGTTTCAACTAAAGCACATGAAATAATCATTGTACTTCTAATTGTACCTGAAGCTTCTGGATTACGACCGATTGCTTCAATAGCTTTTGCAGTTGTTAATCCTTCTCCAATTGCACAACCTGCACCACCTAAAACAGCAATAGCAGCACCCATAGCAGCCCAAGCTTGAACTGTGAATTCATTAGCTACACCATCAGCTAATACTCTTAAAACATTTTCTAACATTTTTTTACTCTCCTTTATTTTATTTTTTATTTCCAACTTCAGTTAATTCTGAAGAAAGTTCATCATCTTGTGGACCTTCTTGAGCAACTAGTAACATAGTTAGCATACAGAAAACTGTAGTTTGAATAAACCCTGAAAATAGATCAAAATACGCATGGAACAGAGGCGTAATAAGAGGTGGTAATACTCCCATCCAACCAAATATTGATTCTGATAACATCTCTAAAACACTATAGAATAAATTCATTAAAACCATACCTGCTATAGCGTTTCCTAATAAACGGAATGACATTGATAAAAGTGGAGCCCACATCGATAATAAATTAATTGGTAAAAAGATTGGAAATGGAGAAACATATCTTTTAAAATATCCCCATTTTGCATATTTCATATTTGTAATATGTATCATAAAAAATGTAATTAACGCTAATGAGAATGGAACCATATAATATGTCATTGGTGAAGGCACACCAATAAGTCCAATTAAGAAACAAGCCAAAATATAGAAATATAGAACCATAATATATGGAGCTAATTTATTAAATCTTTTTCCCATATTATTTTCTACCATTCCATCTATCTTAGTAACACATAATTCAACAAGATTTAGTAACCCTTTAGGTTTTTTTAACGGATCTGCTTTTTTAGCCATTAAAAAAATTATAAAAAACAAAATAATTCCAATAAGACAAACTATAATAGACGAATAAATTTCACCTGGTAAACCTTCTATTGTTGACGAAGGAAGTTCAATACTACATGAAGTTAAAGACAAAGCACAAAAAAGTAATGAAAATATCTTACAAATTTTCTTCATTGTTATTAACCTCCTTTTTATTTTTTAATGATACAATTATCATAACAATTTTAACGATAAAATATCCTCCACAAGTAGTGAATACATTAAAAATATTATAACCAAAATGATAAGGTATTAAGCAAATTAATAGACCTATTAAATAAAATAACCATCTTAAAAAATAATTAAAAACACCTCTTATACGTGGATGCTTATAACTTAATGTAGAATTAATTTGATAAATCAACATTTGATAAGATAATAATCCTATTAATCCACCTAACAAAATACCTAATGGTAAATCCATATGCTCAAAAAAGAAAAAAGGAGATAGACAAATAAACAAACCAATTGTAACAAATAAGGACACAATTCTAATTACATTTTGTTCTTTTTTAAAATATTCCTTATTTAATATCTTCGTCATTTCTAACCTTCCTATTCCTAGCATCGGTATTACAATTTTACTACATTTTCAAAAGAAATACATTACAAAAACACATAATTATACATTAGAACCTAATTTGTCCTATTTTTATGCCCTTAACACAATTTAATAAAACTTTTTCGCGAAATTTTTCCTTTATTTCCTTATTTTTTTGAGAAAATTATAAAAATTTGAAAGCGCTTGCAATTTATGCTCTTTTTCTTTATTATAATAAGGCACGCAAATATGTGCGTAAGGAGGTTGTTTAACATGGAATTTACAGTAAAATTTGATGGAAAAGAGATTGTTTGTCCTAAAAAAGTAAGTTTATTATCTCTAATTGAAGACAATCATGAGGATATTATCTGTGCTCTTGTAAATAATAGAGTACGTGAGTTGAATTATGAAGTCTATTACGATGCAGATATTAAATTTTTAACAACAAAGGACCAACAAGCAATTCGTATCTATGAAACATCTCTACGTTATGTTATTGCTATGGCAATTGAAAGAGTTGCTCCTGGCGTTCAATTCCGTTTCAGCTATAATATTTCACGTTCGATATTCATTGAAATTCTTGATAAGAGCATTCGTGTTGATTCTGCCCTTGTAAAGAAAATTAAAGAAGAAATGGATAAAATAATTGAGCAAGATTTACCTCTAACAAGAAAAATTGTTTCTAATGAGGAAGCTCAAAAATTATTTGAAGAAAAAGGTTATGAAGATAAAAATGCTATTCTTCAATATCGTCCAGAAAAAACCGTTCACTTATATGAATGTGACGGATATTTAAACTATATGTATGGATATATGGTTCCTTCTACTGGTTATTTAAAAAGTTATCGTATTCGTTTATATTCACCTGGTATCATTGTTCAATATCCTCGTAGTGAATGTAATGGAGAAATCCCAGATTTCCAAGATGCACCTACATTTGGTAAAACATTAAAAGCATCACATAAATGGGCAAAAGCAATTGGTGCTGATTCTATTGCAGGAATTAATAATTATATTAGAAATAATGATATTGTTGATTTTATTAACTTATGTGAAGCAAAGCATAGCGATATGCTATGTGAACTAGGCAACATCATTGAAACAAATATTGATGATGTTAGGTTAATTTGTATTGCTGGTCCTTCAAGTTCTGGTAAAACTACATTTGCAAATAGATTAAGAACTGAACTTCTAGGAAGAGGTATTAAACCAATTCGTATTTCAATTGATGATTATTACTTACCTAGAGCACAAGCTCCAAAAGATGAGGATGGTAATCCAGATTTAGAAAGTATTTATGCTTTAGATATAGAATTATTCAACCAAAATATGTCTGATTTAATTAATGGTGAGACTGTACAACTCCCAAAATTTGATTTCCAATTAGGCAAACGCGTTGAAGGTCGTACTCTTCAAGTTGGACCAAATGAACCAATTATTATTGAAGGAATACATGCATTAAATGATACATTAACACCTTCAATTCCTCGTCACCAAAAATTCAAAATTTTCATTGCTCCACAAGCTCAAATTAACTTAGATAATCACAATCCAATTTCATTAACTGATTTAAGATTATTAAGAAGACTTGTTAGAGATAAAAAATTTATAAATGCCCCTGCTGAATTAACATTTGCTATGTGGCCATCAGTTAGAAAAGGTGAATTTACTTGGATATATGATACACAAGAAGGAGCAGATTTCGTCTTTAATTCATTACTATCTTATGAATTATGTGTTATGAAAAAGTATGCTCTTCCATTACTTCAAGCAATTGACCGTGATTCTGAATATTTTCCATTAGCAAATAGATTAATTAAATTCTTAAAATACTTCAGCGATATGGATGATAAATGGGTTCCTTGTAATTCATTGCTTCGTGAATTCATCGGTGATTCTTGCTATCAAGATGTATAAAAATAGGATGTAGATTTATGAAGTGAGACCCAAAAGTTGGACTTGCTTCTAATATCCTAATTGAACAAAGGACTGTTGTCTATAGGTTAATGGAGACAGTCCTTTTGTTTTCTCCATTATTCTTTCATTGTTGTAATATTTTATGTATTTAATCATTGCTTTTTCTAATTCCTCTAACGATTTAAATTCATATTCATGTCCATAGAACATTTCGTTTTTCATAACTCCAAAGAAATTTTCCATAGGTGAGTTATCTAAGCAGTTTCCTTTCCTGGACATCGATTGTTTGATACCACGTTTTTCTAATTCTTGGTGATAAAACTTCATTTGGTATTGCCATCCTTGATTACTATGGAAAATCAAACCCTCTAAGTGATTATATTTAGTAAAAGCTTTTCTTAACATATCAGTTGTTTGATTAAAATTAGGATTTCTAGATATATTGAATGCGACAATTTCACGATTATGCATATCTAGAATTGGAGATAAATATAATTTACCTGCCGCTATATGGAACTCAGAAACATCGGTCGTCCATTTTTGGTTACACGCTGTTGTTGAGAAATCTCTTTTATATGTGGTTATGTTTTTCTTCATCAACAAACTTGTTAAGAAGTAAATTCTTACAAGTTCCATTTTGATCACCTTTATAAGAGTTATATTTTCCTCTAGGTGTGATGCCATGGATATTCAAGAGGCGCATGATTCTTTTAATCTTTTTATGATTAACTTTATATCCTCGATTGGCTAGTTCAAGAAGTATTCTACGATAACCATACCTTCCTTTATTTTGATGATATATTTCTTCAATTTGTTTAAAAATTTCTTCGTTTTTATCATCTTTACTAACTTTGTTAATCGTGTAGAAGAATGTTGCCTTTTTTACTCCTGAAACTTTAAGAAGGACGTTTAGTTTATATGATTGCCTTAATTCAACAATAACCTTTACTTTTTCTTCGGTTGTCGGCCCTTCCTTTTTTGAACTAAGGCATTTAGTTTTTTTAGGTATTCATTCTCAGCGCGAAGATATTCAAGTTCTTTTTCTAGCTCTTCTTTAGTTTTTGATTCATTAGATGATTTAGGTTTCTTCGTCATTTTAGTAGGCCTCCCTCGTCTATCTAATTTTAAACCAAATATGCCAGATTCTTGATAAATTTTGTACCATTTAGAAAGAATACTTTCTTGGATGCCATTAGAATATGCAACCTCGCTAAATGATTCACCATTAAGAACACGTTGAATCATGTTCATTTTATCTTGCCAGGTTCGTTTTGGCTTTTTGTGTTCTAAACCGATTTCGCCCAAACTTTCATAAATGCGGCTCCACATTCTTACTCTATTTCGGAATGTTTGATATTTCCATCCGGCAGGCAAATCAATGCGTTCACCATTTTGATATTTTTTAACGCATTCTAATTTGAATTTTGTTGTAAATCTCATATAAGAAAAGACCCTCCTGTTAGTTGGTCTAACATTTGGGTCTCATCTCACAATGGATGTCATTTAATTTATTGCTTTATTAAAGATAATGGAGTAATAAGAGAAGACAATGCTGGTATGGGATACTTAGGATATAGATGCTCTATTGGAGATAATGGTTATTATTCGGCTAATAAGTTATGGAAATCCACAACTCATAATCCCAAAACAAAAAAATGGAATTTATTAGCCACTAAT
>JAXFTN010000032.1:0-5675 GCA_034176765.1 Bacilli bacterium
GAACCTACAACATTTTCAGCAACATCAATAGCCTTATTTTTTATTCTTGCATTTGTATCTTTTAGTTTTTCTTTAAATGACATAATACTAACTTCCTTTATTCTTTTAATATATAGTTAAAATATAGAGTTGTAAATAAATATAGATTATTATTCAACATATCTTATTAGGACTTGTAATAATAAAAGTTTATAATAGTAATGTCATTAATAAAATAGATTTATAAATCAAAATATGGTATATTGTATAAGCATAAAGATTAATTGCCATGGAGGATTAACAAATGAAGAAAAGATATTATATTACAACCCCAATTTATTACCCAAGTGCTAATTTACATATTGGTCACGCATATTGTACAACAATGTGTGATACATATGCTCGTTATAGAAGAATGCATGGAGATGATTGCTATTTTTTAACTGGTAGTGATGAACACGGTGAAAAGATACAAAAGAATGCATTAAAAGCAAATAAAACTGAACAAGAATTTGTTGATGAAATTGTAGCTGGTTTCCATAAATTATGGGACTCAATGAAAATTACTAATGATGATTATATTCGTACATCTCAACAAAGACACATCGATGTTGTTCAAAAAGTTTTTGAAAGATTATTAGAACAAGGTGATATTTACTTAGGTGAATACGAAGGTTGGTATTGTACTCCTTGTGAATCATTCTGGACTGATACTCAAGTTGGTGAAAATCACATTTGTCCTGATTGTGGAAGAGAAGTTTATAAATCTAAGGAAAAAGCATATTTTTTACGTGTTGGAAAATATGTTGATCGTTTATTGAAGTTTTACGATGAACATCCTGAATTCATTACTCCTGAATCACGTAAAAATGAAATGATTAATACATTTATTAAACCAGGACTTGAAGACCTTTGTATTACACGTACTTCTTTTACTTGGGGTGTTCCAGTTAAAAGTGATCCTAAACATGTAGTATATGTTTGGATTGATGCTTTATTAAATTATATTTCAGCTTTAGGTTATTTAAGTGATGACGATTCTTTATTTAAAAAATATTGGAATGAAGAAACTGAAATCATCCATGTTATAGGAAATGATATTACTAGATTCCATACTATTTATTGGCCTATTTTATTATTTGCTCTTGATTTACATTTACCTGATAAAGTATTTGTACATGGTTTATTAATGATGAAAGATGGCAAGATGTCAAAATCAAAAGGAAATGTTGTTTCACCATATCCATTAATTGAAAGATATGGTCTTGATACAGTTAGATATTATCTAGTTAGAGAAACAATTTTTGGAAGTGATGGAAGATTTACTCCTGAAGATTTTGTAAACCGTGTAAATGTAGATTTAGCAAATGATTTTGGTAATTTATTAAATCGTACAATTGGAATGATTACTAAATATTTTGATGGTGTTATCCCTCATTATGAAGGCGATGTTAATCCTCAAGATAAAGAACTTCGTTCTCTTGCTGAATTTACTGTAACTCAATACGAAAAATATTTTGATGAATTAAAGATTACAGATGCTTTTATTAGTGTAATGAACCTTGTTTCACGTGCTAATAAATATATTGATGAAACAATGCCTTGGGCTTTAGCAAAAGATGAAACAAAGAAAAAAGAACTAGCTAGTGTTATGAGTCATTTAGCAAATGTTTTATATATCACTTCATATTTGTTACAACCAGTATTAGTTGATTCATGTTCTAAAGTATTTGAACAATTAGGAATTCCTTCTTCACTACTAAATTTTGAACAAATTAGATCTTTTGGTAAATTACAAGATGTAACTGTTTCAAAAGGTAGTCCTTTATTCCCAAGATTAGATGCTGAAGTTGAAGTCCCATATATTGCTTCATTAATGGGTGGAAATAAGTAATGTCAAAAAAGAATAAATTAAAAAATGATAACTTAGGAATAATTACAGGTACTTGTATTGATTATTCTTCAGAAGGTAAGGGTATTATCAAATATGATAATATCCCTGTTTTTGTTGATAATTTATTATTAGGTGAAGAAGCTGAAGTAATGATTAATTATAAAAGAAAAGATATGATGTTTGGTCGTATTCTTAAAATTAATAAGCTTTCTAAAGATCGTATTACACCTAGATGTAAAGTAGCAACTTCTTGTGGAGGTTGTTGTTTTCAAAGTTTAAAATATGAAGCTCAATTACAATATAAAAAGAAAAAAGTCAGTGAATGTTTTAAACGTATTGGAAAAATGAATGTACAAGTAGATGATACTATAGGAATGGAAAATCCTTATAATTATCGTAATAAAATTCAAATGCCTATTGGATTATCTCAAAAAGGAAATATTATATCAGGTTTCTACAAAGCTAAAACACATGAAATAGTTCCTATTGAAGAATGTTTTATAGAAGATAAAGTTGGTGGAAAGATTCTTTCTACTATTAAATCTTTAATGAAAAAGATGAGAATAAGACCATATGATGAAGACACTCGAGAAGGAATCATTCGTCATATTTTAATAAGATCTGGATATTATTCTCATCAAATTATGGTTACTCTTGTAACAAACGTGGATAGTTTTCCAGGACGAAATAATTTTGTAAAAGAATTACATAAAGAATGTCCTGAAATTACAACGATTGTTCAAAATGTAAATCATCGAGATACTAATGTAATTTTAGGTGAAAAAGAAAATATATTAATGGGTAAAGGGTTTATAGAAGATTCTTTACTTGGAGTACGTTTTCAAATTTCTTCTAAATCATTTTATCAAGTTAATCCAGTACAAACAGAAAAACTATATAGTGAAGCTATTAAAAAGGCTGAACTAACTGGTAATGAGAGGATATTAGATGCCTATTGTGGAATTGGTACAATTGGACTAATTGCTAGCAAATATGCTAAAGAAGTAACAAGTGTTGAGATAGTTGATGATGCTATTAGGGATGCTAAAAAGAATGCAAGATTAAATAACATTACTAATGTAAATTTCTTTGTTGGTGATGCATCTGACTTTATTGTTAATGAAGCAAATAATAAAAAACAATATGATGTTATTTTTATTGATCCTCCTCGAAAAGGATCTGATGAAAGGTTCTTAACATCTGTGAAAAAGTTATTACCTAAAAGAGTTGTGTATGTTTCATGTGATCCAGCAACATTAGCTCGAGATGTTAAATTCTTAAGTGATAAATATGAAGTAAAATCTGTTACACCTGTTGATATGTTCCCACATACGTTCCACGTTGAGACTGTCGTTGCTTTATCACTTAAAAAGTAATGTTGATGATATATCCGCGTATATTTAAATTATTGGAAATAGAAGAATTTATATAGATTTAATAAAAAGCAACAGTCAACAATAGTTTAATAACTGTAAATGCGCTGTGGGAAACATATTTGAATTACGGGAGGAGCATAATGACTAAATCGGAGCAATTGTGTAACGAAATTGGACAAAAATGTTTTAGTGATGATTTTGTATATGAAAATTTGCAGTATATAAATGATGTTAAAAATAAGTGTGAATTATGTGATGCGCTTTTTGAATATGCTGATATTTATCTTGTTGTTCAAATTAAAGAAAGAGGGTCTTCTGCGGGGAAAAACGAGCAAGATTGGTTGAATGAAGTTGTTTTCGGAAAAGCGGTAGAACAAATTAGTGCAACAATTCATGCAATTAATTCTTTTGAAATTCAAGTAAATAATAAGCATCATCAGCCAGTAAAGTTACACAAAAATAATGTCATAGTTCCATTAATTGTTTTTGATAACGACTTAATTAAGCAATATAAAAAGGTTGTCAAAATTAATAATTATAAAGTCAATGTTCTTTCTTTAAGCGATTATAAAGAAATGATGAATGCTATTGTTTTGCCTTATGATATATTTCGTTATTTGCAAGAAAGAGCTAAATGGTTTGAAAGCAATGCAAGTTTTCCTGACATTGCACTATCCGAAAACGAAAACTCAACGATAATTTCAAGAATTAGAAATGAAAAAGATTTTGCTAATTTTTATGAAATGAATTTTCATGATGGTAATAGTGAAAAGTATAAAGATGCTTTACGATTGTTGACTATAATTAAAAATTTCAAATCAAAATTAATAAAAACAGCGGACTATCGTCAGATTTTACTAATACTCCAATTAATAAAACCTGATAATGCTTCAGATTTTATGGAAAGATATAACTATGCCTGGTCTAAAGCTTGTGATAATAGATTTGATTATTCCAAAGCAATTCAATTAATCTACAATGGGAAAAAGACTAGTATTATTTTCTTTGCCGTAGGATTAACTCCCTTTTCAAATCCTAGGTTCTATGAAGTTTTATGTGATGCGAAACAACAACAACAGTGTTCTGATAATATTTTGCTCATATCATTTATAGGCGAGACCAATGGAAGCTGTCAAATTGATTGGATTTATTATTCTAAAGAATTCGTTTCTAATCCAGATGCTTTAAAGTTTTATGAAGAGATTGGGACTTTTAATGGGGCAATAGATAGAGAATTATATGAAGATTTATGCCATAAGTTGCTTGGCGAATAGTAATTTAATGGGTATGTAAATATGATTTTAAACAAAAATTTTTTGTTAATGAGAGGCAAGAAAAATGGATATTAAAAATAAAATAGACAAATTAAAAAATTATATTTCTTCTTTTCAAACGGAAGATATATTAGGTTTTATTAGTATGTTATTAATGCCTTCTGGTTCAAATGGAAAGGAAGTCGCTGATTGTGCCGATGTTTTTAATAAGACCTCATTAATGGCTCCAATGAAGCAATATCTATATTTAGCTGGCTTATTAGTGTCAAATCAATACAATTACTCCAACCCTAAGCAACTTAACAACAAAGAAAAGAAAATCATAGAAAAGATGCTTGACGAAGTTACTAGCGAGTATTCTTTTAATTTTCTAAAGGATTCTATTTCTAAATTAGGCATAAATTCGTTTTCAATAAATGAGAACTTTGTAAGCGCATTTGAATATTTCGACATGTATTTTAATACAGGTTCTTTATCATATCCAGAACAAACGATTGACAAGATTGAGCTATTGTTTAGAAATTTCAATGAAAAAATATGTGAAATTTATGGAATTGGTTTAGACGATTTTTTGTCGTTTTATAGTTTCATTTTGGATAAGCAAAAAGAAAGCTTAGAAAAAATGCAAAGTGAAATGGGCAAAGTTATGGACTTATTTGAGAAAAAGAATGAATCTTCAAGTGAACAAGAAGTGTATGAATTTTTAAAAAAATCAAATATTGACAAAGATATATTGGCTGATTCAATAAGCAATGTATGTTGCGTAAATGTTAATGAGATAAAAACAAAATTTGGGATAGAAAAAGCAAAAATATTATGTGAAAATTTCTGCATTAAAAGAGACAAGAAAAACTTCACATATTATACCGATAATAACCCATTTGTTCAAAAACCACTTGTTTATGTTGATGATACACGAATTTTTATTACTTTTGCTCCGTTGTTATTAGATTCTATCTATTGGCTTCTTTTTGATAAATTTAAGGATAATCCTAAATTTATTAAAGCAAGAGGTGATTCGGTAGAGAAAAAAACAATAGAGTTATTTAATAGAATATTACCTGGTTGTAATATTTTCCAAAATGTATGTGAAATTCCTGGGAGTTATGAACATGATCTTTTAATTGAGTATAAAGAATATTATTTTATAAT
>JAXFTN010000033.1:0-3136 GCA_034176765.1 Bacilli bacterium
TAGAGTAATTTGGAATTCTCCTTCTACTTTTGGTGGAATTGGTAATGTTTATAACTCTTTCTTACCTTCTCTTACTTTAGGTTGTGGTTCTTATGGACATAATTCAGTCGGTGGAAACGTTAGTGCTATTAATTTATTAAATATTAAGAAAGTAGGTAAAAGAAGAAATAATATGCAATGGTTTAAAGTTCCAAGTAAAATATATTTTGAAAGAAATTCAATTCAATACTTACAATCTGCTCGTGATATAAATAAAGTTTTCGTTGTAACTGATAGATCGATGGTTGATTTAGGATTTGTTAGTAGAATTACAGAACAATTAAATTTAAGAAGAAATCCTGTTCAAGTTCAATTATTCTGTGATGTTGAACCAGATCCAGATATTGAAACAGTAAAACGTGGAACAAAATTGATGCAAGCTTTCCAACCAGATACAATTATTGCTCTAGGTGGAGGTTCCCCTATGGATGCAGCAAAAGGAATGTGGCTCTTCTATGAACATCCAGAAGTAAATTTTGATGATTTAAAACAAAAATTTATGGATATTAGAAAAAGAGCTTTCCGTTATCCTGAACTTGGTAAGAAATCAAAATTAATTTGTATTCCTACTACATCTGGTACAGGTTCTGAAGTAACTCCATTTGCTGTTATTTCTGATAAGCAAAACAATAAAAAATATCCTTTAACTGATTATTCATTAACTCCAACTATTGCTATTGTTGACCCTGAATTTACAACAAATTTACCAAGTGTACCAACAGCTATGACAGGTATGGATGTTTTAACTCACGCAATTGAAGCTTACGTTTCAGTATTAGCAAATGATTTTACTGATGGTCTTGCTTTACAAGCAATTAAACTAATTTTTGAATATTTACCTCGTTGTGTTCATAATGGTAAAAATGATTTAGAAGCACGAGAAAAAATGCATAATGCTGCAACAATTGCTGGTATGGCATTTGCTAATGCTTTCTTAGGAATGACTCACTCTTTAGCTCATAAAATTGGAGGAGAATTCCATACAGTACATGGTGTAACATGTTCTATTTGTTTACCATATGTAATTAGATATAACGGACAAGTACCTACAAAATTATCTGTATGGCCAAAATATAATCATTATTGTGCTGATAAAAAATATCAAGATATTGCTAAACTTTTAGGATTAAAGGCAGATACTCCTGAAGAAGGTGTTGAATCTTTAGCAAAAGCATGTGAAGATTTAGCAAAAGATATCAATTTACCTACTAACTTCTCTTCCTTAGGTATTGAACAAAGTGCATGGGATGAAAAAATTGATACTATTGCTACGTTAGCTTTTGAAGACCAATGTTCACCTGCTAACCCACGTGTACCAATGGTTGAAGATATGAAAGTTATGTTAAAGAAAATGTATTAATAAAACATTACCAGCGATAATTTTATCGCTGGTTTTTTTGTCTATAAATTAATCATTAATCATATGTTTTAATATGATTAGATTAATAGAATTGATAGTAGTAATTATATTAGGAATTGTTCAAGCATTTACGGAGTGGTTACCAATTTCTAGTACTGCTCATCTTATAATTATTAATTACCTTTTTAAGGATATTTTAGATAAAGATTTTTTTATTGTTTTATTAGTAGTTATTCAACTTGCTTCTTGTCTAGCAGTTATTCAGATTTTTAATAAAGAATTATTTTTTAAAAATAAAAGTGAACTTAAAGGTAAATTGCCATTATATTTAAAATTAATTATTTCGATGATTCCTTGTTTAATTCTAGGTTTTCTTTTAGATAAACTTATTAGTTCATTTCAAGAAAATCTTCTTGTTATTATAATTAGTTTATTCATTATAGGTATTGTTTTTTTATTTATCGAAAGAGTAGTAAAAGTAAAAAAAGAAGGTAACATAACTTATTTAGATTCTTTCTTTTTTGGTTTGTTTCAATGTCTTGCAATGATATTTCCTGGAACTTCTAGAAGTGGAATTACTTTACTTGGAGGACTAATTTTAGGATATAAAAAGGAAGATACTTTACAATTTTCTTTTTTGATGAGTGTGCCTATTATGATTGGAGCATCATTTTTACGTATTATAAAAAATATAAATGTTTTTACTGAAAATAATATTATTCTTCTTTTAATAGGATGTATTGTTTCTTATGTATTTTCACTTGTTGTTATAAAATTCTTATTAAAATATATTAAAAAACATTCACTTATTATATTTGGAATTTATCGTATTATTCTAGCAATAATTATTATCATATGCTTATATTAGCTCAGAATTATTAAGCTAAAGTAAACAAAATTGTGTATATACACAAAAATTTTTACTGATGATTTAACTATTTAGATAAAAAAAGATATTGTGGAATTCACAATATCTATTTTTTAAAGTAATTATGCGTTTTCTACATTATGGTATACTGCTTGAACATCTTCTACTTCATCTAGAATATCAAGAAGTTGTTGGAATTTTTCTAAATCTTCACCTTCTAGAGTAACATATTCATTTGGAATCATACTCTTTTCACATTTTTGGAATTCAGAAATTCCTTCACCATTTAAAACTTCTTTAGCTGCATCTAATGCTTCAGGAGCAACTAATACTTCAGCATAGTCATCATCTTTTACAACACTTCTTAAATCAACATCACCCATGATGAGTAATTCTTCTAATTCTTCTGCTGATTTTGATGTTTCAAAAGTAATGACACCTAATTGTTCAAAGTTGAATGCGACTGATCCAGGTGTTCCTAGATGGCCACCTTTTTTATTAACTGCTGTTCTTACATTAGTGTAAGCTCTATTAGCATTATCAGTTAATGTATCAATAATAATGTAGCAGTTTCCTTGACCAAAGCCTTCATATCTTCCTTCAATATATGATTCAGCTGATCCACCTTTTGCTTTTTCAATAGCTCTATTAATAACATCTTTGGAGATGTTTTGACCTTTATATTTTTCAATTGCAGCTCTTAGAGCAAGGTTTGAATTTGGATCTGGATCACCTGATTTTGCTGCCATGTAAATTTCTTTTGAAGCTCTGTTATATAAAGCTGTTTTCTTAGCAGCAGTTGCAGCCATTGAAGCTGCTCTAACTTCGTGTGCTCTTCCCATAAAAAATCTCCTTAATTAAATTTGCGT
>JAXFTN010000034.1:0-4596 GCA_034176765.1 Bacilli bacterium
TTTAGTTACTAAATCATCAATCATAACACCAATATAAGCTTCATCCCTTCTTAAAATTAAAGGTTCCTTTTCTTGAACTTTTAAAGCAGCATTAATACCGGCCATTAATCCAAGACCAGCAGCTTCTTCATATCCTGAAGTGCCAATAATTTGACCAGCACAAAAAAGTCCATTCCATTTTTTCATTTCTAAAGTTGGATAAAATTGAGTTGGAATTAAAGCATCATATTCTATAGCATATGCATATTTTAATACTTCACAATTTTCTAATCCAGGTAAAGATCTAATCATTAAATCTTGAATTCTTTCTGGCATTGAAGTGGAAAATCCTTGTAGATAAATAGAATTTAATTGTGTAGACTCTGGTTCTAAAAATAATTGATGTCTTTCTTTGTCTGCAAAACGAACAATTTTATCTTCAATTGAAGGACAATATCTTGGTCCGACACCTGTTATTAATCCACTATACATTGCTGATTCTTTGATATTTTCGCGAATAATTTTATGAGTCTCAGGTGTAGTATAAATTAACCAACATAAGCATTGTTGGTCGAGTGGCTTAAAAGTATTTGTAGTATAAGAGAAAGCTAAATTTCCTTCACTTCCATATTGAGGAATTGCTTTAGAATAATCTATAGTATCGGCTTTTATACGAGGAGGAGTCCCCGTTTTAAGACGGAAAAGTTCAATTCCCATTGATTTTAAATAAGGTGATAATCCAAGAGAAGGTTTTTCTCCATCTGGACCTGCACTAGTTACAGTATGTCCTCTTAAAATACAAGATTCCATATATGTACCAGTTGTTAAAATTACTGTTTTTGAGGTAATTTCAGTTTCTCCTAAACGCACACCAAAAACTTTAGTTTCATCATGAATTAAGGACGTTACCATTCCTTCTTTAACTGTTAAATTTGAAGTATTTAAAGCTAATGATTGCATATATGCTGGATATGATAATTTATCTTCTTGTGCTCTTAAGCATTGAACACCTGGCCCTTTACCAGTATTAAGCATTTTCATTTGCAAATATTCATGATCTGCACCAATGCCCATCATGCCACCCAAAGCATCTACTTCTCTTACAACTATACCTTTAGCACTACCACCAATTGATGGATTGCATGGCATATTTGACATCATTTTAATATTCAAACTTATAAGTAGAGTTTTAACACCCATATGTGCTGCAGCTAAAGCAGCTTCCATACCAGCATGTCCTCCACCTACAACAATAACATCATAATCGTATTGCATATTAACCAACACTTCCATTCATATCCATTTTAATTAATTGGTTTAGCTCAACAGCATATTCCATAGGTAATTCTTTCGAGAATGGTTCAATAAATCCCATAATTATCATTTGAACTGCATCTTTTTCTTTTATTCCTCGAGACATTAAATAAAATAATTGTTCCTCGTTAATCTTAGAAACAGTTGCTTCATGCTCTATAAAAGATTCATTATTCATCATTACATTTGTTGGAATTGTATCACTTTTTGAAATATCATCAAGAATTAATGTATCGCATTCGACGTGGCTTTTACAATTAATTGCACTCTTTCCATGCATTACTTTTCCACGATAATTAGCAATTCCTCCGCCTCTTACAATTGATTTTGAAATAATAGTTGACGTAGTATTTGGTGCAAGATGAATCATACGAGCCCCAGCGTCTTGATATTGACCTTTTGAAGCAACAGCAATTGAAATACAAGTTCCTTTTGCTCCTTCTCCAGCTAAAATACAAGCAGGGTATTTCATATTAACTTGTGAACCGATATTTCCATCAATCCATTCCATTTGAGCATTTTCAAAACATTTAGCTCTTTTGGTAACTAAATTAACAATATTATTTGACCAGTTTTGTACTGTTGAATAACGGCATTTGCCACCTTTTAAGATTACTATTTCAACAACAGCTGCATGTAAGGATTCCTTAGAATATGTAGGTGCAGTGCAACCTTCAACATAATGAACATCTGCTCCTTCATCAACAATAATTAATGTACGTTCGAATTGTCCACTTTTTTCATTGTTAATTCTAAAATAAGATTGTAATGGCTTATCTAATTTGACTCCTTTTGGAATATAGATAAATGAACCACCCGACCAAACAGCACCATTTAATGCTGAAAACTTGTTATCTCCATATGGAACAACAGTATTAAAATATTTTTTAAACAATTCTGGACAAGTTTTTAGAGCAGTATCAGTATCTAAGAAAATAACACCTTTATCTTCAACTTCTTTTAACATGTTGTGATATACTGCTTCACTTTCATATTGAGTAGATACACCTGCTAAGTATTTTTGCTCAGCTTCAGGAATTCCTAATTTATCAAATGTATTTCTAATTGTTTCAGGAACTTCATCCCAAGATTTTTCAACCCTCTCACTTGGTCTAATAAAATATGTATAACTATTAAAATCTAGCGAACTTAAATCTGGACCGAATGAAGGAAGTGGTAATTCATTAAAAGCTTTTAGTGCTTTTAAACGAAATTCTAGCATCCATTCTGGTTCATTTTTTAGTTTTGAAATTGCTCTAACAACTTCTTCATTTAAACCTTTACCGGTGTTTAAAATAGAAACATCTTCATTTTTAAAACCATATTTATAATCTTCTGAAGGTAATTTATCTTTATTTTCCATAATTATTTTTCACCTTCAATCTCTTTTAAAATACTATCAAAACCACGCCAACCGATAGTTGCACATTTAATTCTAGAAGCTTGTTTTGAAGTATTAATAAAAACAATAGCATCTTCTAAACAATCTTCATCAAAATCTTTCTCTTCTATCATGTTAATGTAATTTTGATATATTACTTTAGCTTCTTCTAGAGTTTTTCCTACTAATAACTCTGTCATTATTGAAGTTGAAGCTGTAGAAATTGTACAAGCAACACCATCAAAAGCGATATCTTTTAAGATACCGTCTTCATATAAAACAAAAACATAAATATCATCAATACAAGAGGCAGAATCCATATGAATCTTTTTGTAACGAGGATCATCAACTGTTCTTTTATTACGAGGATTCTCATAGTGGTCCATAATAATTTGTCTCATCATTAAAGGGCTAAGCGAAATAGGCATCTAAAAAGTCCCCTCCTGTCTTACATGCTTCTACTAAAGCATCAACTTCTTCTTTTGTTGTGTATAAATAGAAACTAGCTCTTAAAGTAGCATGTGTGTTTAAAAAATCCATCAATATCTTGGCACAATGTTGACCAGAGCGTACACAAATTCCTTTTGAATTTAAATAGGTAGCAGCATCTTGGGCAAAAACACCTTTTATATTAAAAGTAATTATACCTGAATCAGCATTTTTATTATAAATAATAACATTATCCAATTTCTCTAATTTTTCTAATGCATATTTATGTAATTCCATTTCATATTCATGGATATTATCAATACCAATATCATTAATAAATTCAATTGCTTTTTTTAATCCCAAAACACCTTCAATATTTTGAGTACCAGCTTCAAATTTATAAGGTGGCAATAATAAACTTATATTTCCACACATATCAAAGCGAGCATTCATACCCCCACCAGACATTAGCGGATCCATTTTTTCTAAAAGTGAATATCTACCATATAGAACTCCAATCCCAGTAGGTCCACACATTTTATGTCCTGAAAAAGCTAAAAAATCACAATCTAAATCTTTAACATCTGTTTTTAAATGAGGAACACTTTGTGCACCATCTACAACAACAATTATTCCCTTTTCATGAGCAATTTTACAAATTTCTTTAATAGGAACAATATAACCTAAAACATTAGTAACATGAGCTATCGAAATAACTTTTGTTTTGCTAGTAATACTCTTTTTAACATTTTCAATGGTTAATCTTCCTTCTTCATTAAGTGGGATATAACCAATCGAGCAACCAGTCATTTCAGAAACTTTAAACCAAGGTAATACATTTGAAGCATGCTCTGCTTGTGTTAATAATACTTCATCATCACTTGTCAAAAATTTACTTCCATAGCCAAAAGCAACTAAATTTAAAGAATTAGTTGTACCGGAAGTAAAAACAATTTCTGTTTTGTCACAATTAATAAAATCAGCAACTGTTTGACGAGCTTCATCATACATTACATCAACTTTGTGAGCTAAATCATAATCACCACGATGTGCATTTACGCAATATTCATTGTAGTACTCCGCTATAGCATCTAATACAACATAAGGTTTAAAAGTAGTAGCTGCATTATCCAAATAAACAAGGTTGTGATTTTGCATTTGTTTATTATTAGCAAACATACCAAATTTTTCTCTAATTTTATTTACATCATACATATGTTACACCCTCCTTTGAATTACATTTTCAATAGAGGAAGCAATTTCATCTTCTCCAAAATATTTAATAATAGGATTTAAATAACCCAATGTAATTAGTCTTTTTGCATCATCTTTTGTTATGCCACGAGAGCATAAATAAAACAAATGTTCTTCGCTAACTTTACCAACTGTTGCTGCATGACTTGCTTCAACATCGTTTTCATCAATTTTTAATATTGGACAAGCTTTTGCATTACAATTCTTATCAAATACCATAATTTTAGCAGTTTGATGAG
>JAXFTN010000035.1:0-3356 GCA_034176765.1 Bacilli bacterium
TCAATTTTTAGGTGCAAAAAAAGAAAAAGAAGCAAAAGATGTTTTAGCACAAGGAGTAATATTTAATTCATTACTGGGTGTTTTATTATTCTTAATTTTCTTTTTCTTATGTGATTATTTATTAAAATTAGTAAATACGAGTGATACTTTTTTTGAGTATGCTAAAACATATATTCGTATTTATGCAATTGCTTTACCATTTCAAGCTATAACTCAAGTAGTTGGTGCAGACTTTAGAGCTCATGGAAAACCTATTTATTTAACTATTATTTCGATTATTTCTAACTTTATAAACGTTGGTTTGAATTATTTATTGATATATGGAATTTGGATATTTCCAGAGTTAGGGATAAAAGGAGCAGCTATTTCAACAGTTGTATCTTTAATTTTTAAAACAATAAGTATAGTTATCCTTGAAATAATCATTATAAAAGATAAGGTATTTACGTTTAAAGTAGATAAAAACATTTTAGGTAGTATCTTAAAAATAGGAGGTCCAAGTGCTCTAGAAAATATTTCATATACTTTATTTTCTTTTGTTTTACTTGCTGCCCTTAATTTACTAACTGATGTTGAAATAGGCTCTAGAGTCTTTATCAATATGGTATTAGGATACACTTTAGTTTTTTCAAGTTCTTTAGGCAATTCCAATTCAATTTTAGTTGCTTATTATGTTGGTGCTCATGAATACGAAAAAGCTAAAAAACTTACACTTAGAGTATGTTTAGTTGGTCTTGGAATAATGGTTACATTAATATCTTTATTAAATATTTTCGGTCGTCCGTTATTCACATTAATAACTAATGATAAAACATACGTTGATATCATTGTTAAAATATTACCTTTATTATTTATTCTTGAAATAGGAAGATGTACAAATATTGTTGTAATTAGTGCTCAAAAAAGTGCGGGCGATGTTATCTTTCCACTTGTACTTGGTTTATTATCGATGTCTATTATTATGGCTGGTGGTTCGTGGCTCTTTTCAAAAACTTTTGAATTAGGATTAGTTGGAATAATACTTGCTCAAAGTTTAGATGAATTTGTTAGAGGTGTTGTTTCTTTTATTAGGTGGCTAACAAACGGATGGATGAAACATTCTTTAATTAAAGAGTAAATAAAATGATAAATATTTTATATTAGTGTAAAATATATTTAACAAATAAAGGAGAATGTTATTATGTTAGAAATTAATTCAAAAGCACCAGATTTTTCTCTTCCCGATGAAAATGGAACAATTCATAAATTAAGCGATTATTTAGGTAAAAAAGTTGTTTTATATTTTTACCCAAAAGATAATACTTCAGGTTGCACGATGCAAGCATTAGAATTCAAACGATTATTTGATGAATTTAATAATGCAAATACCATTATTATTGGTATTTCTAAAGATTCAATTAAATCTCATTTAAATTTCAAAACAAAATATGAATTACCATTTATTATATTAAGTGACCAAAACTTAGAAGCAATTAACGCTTATAACGTTTATGAAGAAAAATCTATGTATGGAAGAAAATATATGGGTGTTGTTAGATCTACTTTTATTATTGATGAAAAAGGATTTATAAAAGATATTAAAAGAAAAGTAAATGCGTCTAAGAATGCTGAAGAAACACTTTGTTTATTGAACAAGTAATGTATACTAGATTTAATTAATAATGAAAAATCCACACCATGTGTGGATTTTTACTATTTATATAGCATTTTAACTAATTTAATTTTCTTATCGTTATAAGGTGGATATTTAATATTTAATTCAGCTTTACCTTTAACAAGTAAACTTTTTGAATGAGAGAATGTTTCAAACGATTTTTGGCCATGATATGATCCCATACCACTTCTACCTACTCCACCAAATGGAAGTTCGTCATTTGTTAAATGCATAATAACATCATTTATACAACCTCCACCATAGAAAGCGTATTTACTAACTTCTTGAGCTTTCTTTTTATTTTTAGAAAAATAATAGAAAGCAAGAGGTTTTTCTTTTAATGAAATAGTTTTGATTAAATCATGAAGATTATCAAATTCAATAAGAGGCATAATAGGTCCAAATATTTCTTCTTCCATAACCTTATCATCAAAAGTTACATTGTCTAGAATTGTTGGTTCTAAACAAGTACCTTTTACCTTGCCACCAAAAACAAGTTTATCTTTATCAATAAAGGAAGTTACTTTTTCAAGATGTTTTTCATTAATTAAGTGTGGGAAATCTTTTGATAATTTACCATCTTTGTAATAGTAATTTTTAATATTGTTTTTTACTAATTCTAAGAATTTTTCATGAACTGATTTATGAACACAAATATAATCAGGAGCAACACATGTTTGACCAGCATTTAAAAATTTTCCCCATGTGATTCTTTTTGCTGCTAATTCAAGATCTGCATCTTCGTCAACAATACAAGGTGATTTACCACCAAGTTCAAGAGTGACGGGTGTCAAGTAAACACTTGCTTTTTGAAGTACTAACTTACCAACTGTTTCTCCACCTGTAAAGAAAATATAGTCAAATCTTTGTTCGAGCAATTCTTGATTTTGTTGTCTTCCACCAAGAACAACGTGAATTAATTCAGGCCTATTAAATTCTTTAAACATATCATATATAACTTTAGAAACATTAGCTGTATAGCTTGCTGGTTTTAAAACTACTGTATTACCTGCAGCTATTGCACCAATTAAAGGTTCTAAAGAAAGTTGTAAAGGATAATTCCATGGTGCCATAATAAGAACTACTCCATATGGTTCTTGAACAATATATCCTTTAGAAGGGAAATTAACAATTGATGTTTTTGCTTTCTTTACTTTTGTTAATTTTTTAATGTGTTTTAGCATATAGTTAATTTCTTGAATAACTAAGCCAAATTCAGTTGTTAATACATCAAAAGCACATTTGTTATAATCTTTTTTGAAAGCCTTAATAAATTTTTCTTGATACTTAAATAATAAAGATTTGATTTCTTGTAATCTTTGAATTCTAAATGAAACGTCATAAGTTATTTTAGAATTAAAATAATCACGTTGGTTTTGAACAATTTCTCTTATTTCCATTTTATCAATATCTCCTTATATTGATTATAACATATTAAAACTTTTATAGAGTAAAGAGGTATTCTAAATCTTTTGACATTTTGAATGAAGTGTTATTAATTAATAATTAAAGTTTAACTTTACTTTTTAATATATATAAATTAATATTATAAAAATCAGTTAGGAAGTGATTGTATGGAAGAAAATGGAAGAAAAGTATCTCCTTATAAAGGAGTATGGTTAGTAGCCTTTTTATTAATTATTGTTCCTATCATATTCTATATAATCATCCGTTTAATTATGTTTAAATTTCAACCATCATT
>JAXFTN010000036.1:0-6215 GCA_034176765.1 Bacilli bacterium
CTTAGAGACAATTTCAAAACAATCATTACCACTTACGCGAATGATTGCTAAAGCTGATTTCATTAATGGCGTTGCAACAGCGACAATTGTATCAAACACTTTTTATCCCTTCTTCCTATATAAATATATCATAATTTAAAATTAATTTATTGTATTTAATAAAAATAGCTATTGAAATTAATTTCTCAATAGCTATTAGTTTTATTATTCTGTAACTTCTTCGTTAGAATCATTTACATCTTCTACTTTTTTAGAAGCAACATATTTTATAACAATATGTCTTTTTTTGCCTTCTCCAGTAGATTCAGTTGAAACATTACGAATTCTAGAAAGAGCATTGTGAACTACTCTTCTTTCATCAGCTGTCATTGGATCAAGTTCAGCGTCAACATGTGTTTTTTGAACTTCATAAGCTGTTCTTTTTGCCATATGAATAACTCTTTTATATTTATCACCTTTATAATCAGCAATATCTAATAAGACACGATATCTTTTCTTAAATCTTGAAGAAACAGCTAATTTTGTTAATTCATTAAGTGCTTGTAATGTGCGACCATTTTTACCAATTAAAATGGAATTATGATCTGAATTAATTGTTATCTTAATGATATCATCGGAAAGAGAAGCTTTAGTTGTTGCAGTAATTCCAAAAGAAGAAATAGCATTGACTAAATATTCTTGAGCAAATTCAATTGCATCACTTAAATCGTAAACTTCAATTTCTACTTTCTTTGCAAATAAACCTTTCTTTTCTTCGATAATTGAATAATTTAATTGATCAGGTAAAATACCATAATCTTGACAAGCTAATACAATAGCATCATCTAAAGTTTTTGCTGTAAATCTTTTCATAAATCTATTTAACCTTCTTCTTTCTCATAATTGATTGAGTAATAACTGTTTGTAACATTGATACAAGACCACCGACTAACCAATAAACTCCCATACCTGAAGGAAGAGTAAAGCCCATAACAATAATCATGATCATCATAAAGATTTGCATCCACTTCATAGTTTTTTGTTGTTGATCAGCTGCTGGATTCGTACCCATTTTTGCAACTTTCTTTAATTCTTTCTTTTGTAACCATTGTGGTAATTTAGAAGCAACAATTTGAACTCCTGACATTAATAAGAATAAAACTAAAGCAGTCCACCATGCTCCATTAAAGGACCATGTTAAAATAACAGAACTAATAGATTCAGATAGATAGACACCTAAAACAGAACCTGTTGATAATACTGAAGCACCACTTAAAGCACCCCAAATACCAATGAAAATTGGGAATTGAATGATAAGAACTAAAATAGAACTAAATGGATTAATCTTGTACTTTTTATATAAGTTCATTTGTTCTTGAGCCATTCTTTGTTTATCATATGGATTTGTGTTTGAATTTGGATATTTAGCTTGAATTTTAGCTAATTCAGGTTGTAATGCTGAAATCTTTTGTTGACTCATTGTTGATTTAAATGTAGCTAATGTCATTAATACTCTAACAATAATTGTAACAATTAAAATTGATAATAACGCTGCAGCACCAGCTCCAATTGATGACATTGAATTTGCTAATATATCAGCAAACCATGCAACAGGATAAATAATTAAACCTTCTATTAATCCATGTTTCCAAGCATCTCCCCAAGTTTTACCTTCAATGAATAAATCTTCATCTTTTCCAAAATATCCATCAGTAGGAGTAATACATGTTCTAATACCAGAAACATATGAATTTAATTTTGATTTATAAGCAGATATAAAATCTTGGTTAGCTACATCTGAAGCAGGTAAAGTAGAATTAATCTCAGCTACCCAAGCATCAAAGTTAGCAAATAAAGTATCTACTTCCTTACCTTTCTTATTTGTAGTAACACCTGCGTAACGAACATAACCATAGTGATATAAGACTTCTTCTTTTGTATAATCACTATGACCTTCACTAGTTGCAAGATCTAAAGCAGCTGAATATGTTTTATCGTCTAATGCTTTAAAGAAAACATATGATGGAACACCATATTGTCCACCTAATTCAGAAACCATAGAAGTAATTGCACTATTAGTAAACATTAATTTACCGTCTTCAGTATATTGAACATTTCCTTCTTCTGTATAACTTAAACCAGAATCATATTTATACAAAATATGTGCTTGGTCATTAACTGTACAAAAGTTTGCGCTACATGAAGTAGAAAACATTAATACGCCGAAACAAATTGCACTAAACTTTAATAAAGTTTTAGCCTTTTTATTCATTTGTTATCCTCCTTAATATTTTATCCAATAATTCTTTAAGTCTTTTTAAAGATTCATTGTAATTTTCAATTTTATAACCATTTCTAACAATGATGACAAGATCAAGTGGGATGTCTAAACCCCAAAGTCCGCATAACATAGCTCGAACTTGTCGACGAATTTTAACACGCTTTACGGCGTTACCTAATTTTTTAGAAGCAGAAATACCTATACGACTATATGAATAACTATTACTTCTAAAATAAATCGCATAAAAACTGTTTTTTTCAAAATTTTTACTATTAATAATATCTTGGAATTCTTGATGTTTTTTAACTCTAAATTTTTCTTTCATCAATACACCTCTTTTAAAAAAACCACCAAGCTTATTAACTTAGTGGCTTATTTAACTTAAGACTTAAGCTGTAAGTTGTTTTCTACCTTTTGCACGACGTCTTGCAATAACTTTACGACCATTTGGTGTAGCCATTCTTGCTCTAAAACCGTGTCTGACAGCTCTTTTTCTTTTGTTTGGTTGATACGTTCTTTTCATATTGACACCTCCGTTTAACAAATCTACGCAAAAGTATAATATTATTTATAATAATAAAAGTCAAGTAAAACCTCTAAAATACACTGATAGTAGGCCAATTATTTTTTTAGAAAATATCCTTAAATTTTAACGATTTTATGAACTTTTTCATTAATCAACACATAATGTGAACAAATTTATAAGTTTTCCACAATTTATCAACAATTTGTAAAAAATCAAAACACACGATTTAATCGTTATTTTCCAGTGCAAAAATTTGGAATTATTAACTTTTCCACATTTTTCCACATTTATTTTTGCCACAGAAAGTTTTCCACAAAAATTTTAACTGTTTATATTGGTGGATTTTGTGGAATTATCGATTAAATCGTAACTTTTTCTCATTTTTTTGTGGATAAGTTCATTTTTATATATATTTTTATTCCCTTTTGTGGATTTTATGATAATATTAAGATAATTACCTGGGGGAAGTAATTATGGTAACTAGCACAATATCTGAAATTAATAATATTTGGAATAAAACCTTAAAAATCGTTGAACAACGCTTAAATGATCGTCATATTTATGATTCATTTTTCTCTTTGTCTAGAATTCATAAGATTGACGGCAATAAAATGATTATTGTTTTGAATTCAAAACTAGCTATTCAAATTATTGAAACAAAATATAAAGTAATGCTTGACGAAATCATTCAAGAAGTTACATCATCCAATTATGAACTCCAATTTATTACTGAAGCAGATATTGAAAATGAAATTGCTAAAGTTAAATCGTCTTCCGAAAAGAAAAAATTCTTTCAAAATTCTGTAATTAATACAAAATATACATTCGATACATTTGTTGTTGGTCAATGCAATCGTGAAGCATCTCAAGCAGCTGTTATGATTGCTTCTGCACCAGGCAAATCATTTAATCCATTATTTATTTATTCTCAATCTGGATTAGGAAAAACCCATTTATTACATGCAATTGGCAATTATATAAGAGAAAATAATCCCCTTTTAAACGTTTTATATATTTCTACAGATGATTTTATCGATGAATTTATTAAATCTGTTCGTGGTGATAATGAAATTGAAGAATTAAAAGAATATTTTAGAACTGTTGATGTCTTATTAATTGATGACATTCAATTCTTAGCTCAAAAAAATAAAACAGCAGAAATGTTTTTCAATATTTTCAACATTATGATCAATAATGGTAAACAAATTGTTTTAACTTCTGATTGCCATCCTAATAATTTAAAAGGATTAGAACAACGTTTAGTTACAAGATTTAACGCTGGTTTAAGTATTGATATTAAGAGTCCCGATAAAGAAACATTATTACAAATTCTAAAACTAAAAATAGAAGCTAATGATTTAGATATTAATAATTTTGATAACGATGTATTAGAATTCTTTGCAACTAAGTTCTCAAATAATGTTAGAGAGCTTGAAGGAGCTATAAATAGACTTTTATTCTATACAATTAATATCAAACAATGTAAACGAATAACTATGCAAGTAGCTATTGATTCAGTTTCATCAATAATTAATGTTCGTGATACAGAAGCATTATTAAACGAAGAAAGAATTATTGAAGTTGTTGCTGATTATTACAACTTAACAGTTTCTCAATTAAAAGGTAATGCTCGTACTTCTCAACTTGCTTTAGCTCGCCATATAGCAATGTATCTAATTAGATCATTATTAGATGTTCCATTTACAAAAATTGGTTCAGTCTTTGGAGGTAAAGATCATTCAACTGTCATGTCAGCTGTGAATAAAGTTGAAAAAATGTTGAAAACTAATGCATCTTACAACACTGCAATTGTGGAAATTAAAAAGCTCTTAAAAGTTGAAAATTCTTAAGAAAATTTGCAACAAATTATATTATATATAATTTAAGTATGGTATAATGATATTAGCTAATGATGACTTTCATTGTTTTCCACATTTTCCACAGTCATTATTATGATTATTATTAAAGGAGATATAAATATATGAGATTTACTATTAATCGCGACATTTTTTTAAAGGCATTAAGTACTGCAAGTAAAGCTATAAGTACTAAATCACCAATTCCAGTAATGACAAATTTTAAATTATCATTATTTGACAATGTTTTATCGATTTTAGCTAGTAATAATGAGTTAACAATTAAAACAGAAATTCCATGTATCGTAAATGATAATAGAGTCATAAATGATTGTGAGGAAGGTTCTACTCTTTTAGCTAGTAAATACTTAACTGAAATTGTTAGAAAAATTGAAGGTGAAGTTATTTCATTTGAAATAATTGATGAAACAATTGCTCAAATATCAGATTTACGTTCAAACTTCAAATTAAATTCAATTAGACCTGAAGAATATCCAGATATTGATTTACAAGAAAATGGTACAATTTTCACATTAAGTGTTGATGACTTTAAAACTCTTGTTGATCAAACTGCATTTGCTGCTTCAACTAAAGAACAACGTCCTATTTTAACAGCTGTTAATTTAAATGGTGGAGATAACAAATTAGTTGCTACAGCTACAGATAGTGCTCGATTAGCAAGGAAAGAAATAAGTCTTCCAAACGTTCCTTATTTTTCAACTAATATTCCAGCAAAAGCTTTATTAGAAGTTGAAAAACTTTTAGAAAACGAAAAAGAAATTAAAATATGTGTTTCTGAACAAAAAGTGTTGTTTAAAATTGATAATACTGTAATTTCTTCTAGATTAATTTCAGGAGATTACCCAAATACACGTAATATCGTTCCAAAGTCATTTAACTATTTCTTAGAAGTTAATGCACAAGAATTATTATCAGCAATGGATCGTGTTTCTTTACTTCTTATTGAAAAAGAAAATGTAGTTAAACTTACAATGTCTACAGAAGCAGTTGAAGTTAGTGCTAAATCAAATCAAGTTGGTAGTGCTACAGAAACTATTAATGTATGCCAATACAATTCTGAAAGATTAGAAATTTCTTTCAATGCATCTTATGTTGCTGATGCTATTAAAGCATGTGGTAGTGAAGACGTCGTCATTCAATTTTTAGGAGAAATGAAACCATTTGTCGTCAAAAATGTTAATGATGAAAGTCAAATTCAATTAATTACACCTATGAGAACTTATAATTAATTTTTAAATGTAAGTATAAAAGGAAATATGATTTTTAGAAGGGAATATATTATATTCCCTTTTTTTAATATTTGTGGTATACTATTTATGTTGTGAGTAGAAAGGACATTATTTGAATAATTAAGGTAAATGTATGAAAAAAATTCCAATTAAAACAGAGTATATTACATTAGGTCAATTTTTGAAATTAGCTGATATTATTTCAACTGGTGGTGAAGCAAAATTCTATTTGCTAAATAATGTTATCTACGTAGACAACATTGTTGACAATCGCCGTGGTAGAAAATTATATCCTGGAACAATCTTAAAATGTTCAAATGAAG
>JAXFTN010000037.1:0-10209 GCA_034176765.1 Bacilli bacterium
GTCTTCATTAACCATTTGGGGAAATAAACATGATCCATTATCAAAAACAGGTGCTAATTCATATTTATTGTTTTTCTTCAAAAATCCCCAGTTTGCTCCATGTCTATCAAAATTACCAAGCAAAGCATCTACAATATAGATCTCAAAAAAGGAATGGATTGTTGTTTCAACATTAGTCAATTTTTTATTATATTCAAGAAGCTTAATAATATCATCGTAATCATATTGATAAATATCTTTATTTGTATCAATTGAAGATTCACCTACATCATTAAATGGTACAAATTGAACATCTTCATTAACAAAATCTTTACAAGCAACAACTTCTTCCCCTTTATATGTACCTAATATAGTTTTGTGTGTTTTAATACCTAATAATTCGAAAATATGGCTCCCAAGATATTCGGATATATGGTTATTTCTTTTTCCAAAATGAGTTGATTTTTGAAATTTAAGCATATATTTTTCACCATTTATTATAATTCCTAATTTCTTTTCAGAGCCTCCATAATAAATATTACTCAAAGGATAATTAGTAAAATCAATATACATAAATCTCATCTCCTAGTAATATTATATCACGCGTATATACATTTGCAATAGGGTATCATTTTAATTTTGCAATAGAGTGAAAAACCTTACTACAATATGAATTTTTTATGTAGTAAGGCTTTTAATAAAATATTTATGCTCTAATTTATATTTCAAATTCTTTAGTAATGTTACTTGTAATAACAATGATTTTTTTATATGGGGAATTATAATCATTCTTTAAAACTTCAAGAGAAATATCGTCTCCTTTAATACTTACTTTATATAGATTATAATGACCATCTAAATAAGAAAGAGATTCTCCATCATCTTCGTAATTAATGTATTCTCCATCTCCATATCGTGCATCAAAAATCAAAGTATCAATTTGATCTTTTTCAAGATACATTAAATCATTGTAAGTTGGAATAATACTTCCTTGTTTAATAAATAAACCAACTTCATCTAATTCTAAATGTAGTAGATATTCTTTTCCCCCTTCATATTCTTCACGTGTGAAATAATTAATCCATTTTCCTTCAGGTAAATATACACATCTTGATCTACTTCCTTGAGTTAAAATTGGGGCTAATAATATGTTATCTCCTAACATAACTTCATCATTTATTTCTTTAACATATTCATCAAAAGGATAATTATAAAATAGTGGTCGTAAAATAGGTGTACCTTCTTTATGAGCTTTATAAGCTAAGTCATACATATATGGTATAAATTTATAGCGTAAATTAACAATCTTGCGATATGTATCTAAACAAACTTTGGAAAAGCACCATGGTTCTTGGTGTATTGTTCCACAAGCAGAATGATTTCTTAAAAATGGAGCAAATACATTAGCTTCAATAAAACGAGTTAAAAGTTCATCAGTTGTATCAAAATTGAATCCACCAATATCAACTCCATCTAATGGAAAACCTGAAATACCCATTGAACAAATTTGAGGAAGAGAAACCTGTAAATGTGACCATAAAGATTGATTATCTCCATTCCAACAAATTGAATATTTTGTCGTAGTTGCAAAGGCAGCTCTTGTTATAACATATGGCCTTTTATTTAATTCTTTAAAGGCATTAGAAACTCCTTTAACCATTGATTCTCCATATATATTATGAAATTCTTCATGATATATTGTTTTATCATTTACTTTTGCTTCAACATTATCTGGTAATGGTCCTTTAAAGGAAGCTGGTTCATTCATGTCGCACCATATTCCTCTAACCTTTTGTTCTAAAAGCCACTTTTTAGTACATTCTTTAAAATAATCTTGAGTTTTTGAATTCATAAAATTAGGGAATACTGACCTACCAGGCCATACTTCATTAACATATGGAACATTATCTAAAGTACATACTAAATCATTATTAATAAGATAATCATAAACTTCATAACCTTTTTCTTCTTTTATTCCAGCATCAAGAATGGTTACTAAACCAATACCTAAATTATCTAAATCATCAGCTAATTCACTAATACTAGGAAATGTTTCTTTATTGAATGAAAAATCTTTAAAATGATCCATATAGTCTATATCTAAGTGAATAAAATCTAAAGGGATTTTATTTTCTCTATATTTACCTGCAATTTCTTTTACTTCTTCTGCACTATAATATGACCATCTAGATTGTTGATTACCTAACATTTTTTAAGTAGGCATAACAGGCATTCCTACAAGAGAAACATATTTTTTGGTAATTATTTCAGGATTATCACCTAGAATTAAGAAATAATCATTTTCTCCTCGTAAAGAAGAAATGCTCAATAAATCAAACTTATCTTTAGCAATATTGAAAAAAGTTTTAAAAGTTGAAGGATAAAACATCCCAAAGTATTTATTATTATGGTGATTTACTAAAAGATAATTTATTGATTTATATAAAGACTTATATTGTTCGTTTTGAGGAGTAGGATCATCGGTATTATACGAAATAAATTCATATCCTTTATGATTTAAAAATTTGGCTTTATCTCCTAATCCATAAACATAAGATTTATCATATAGTTTTATATTAATATTTGTTTTTTGAATTTTTTCTTCTTTAATAGCTTGATAATTTTCTTCATATTCTTCAAATATGATTTCTTCATTTTTCTTTATTATTAGTCTTAAAGTTTTATCGAATATAAATTCATAATCATTTATTAGAATTTTGTTTCTCTGAATTGATATATCACAAGGTTGTATTTTTTCATTAATATCGAATAATGAACTATCATTTTTAACATAAAAAATTCTAAATAAATTTTCATTTATGATTTTGAGAAATCTTTTATTTTTTCTGCTGCTTATGATAATTAAATTATCTTGTCTTTTAATATTCATCTTTAGATCTCCAATTCTTTATAAAAGATATAGTATATTTAATGAGCTTCTATTCAACTCAATTATATTATTTTCTTTAACCAAAAGCACCACACTTTTTGTTAAATTAAATAAAAGATAATTTTTGTATATAATATTATTTATTATTTACAGTTTAAACAAAATTAAAATAATGTTATTTATCTGACAATACATATAAAGATTTGTTTCTCTTTATTGTTTTATAAATTATTAATATAAAGATTAAAAAAGCAATGGAATTTTCCATTGCTTCTATATTTATCTATTAACTTCTATATATGCGTTTGCTTATTGTATGTCGTTAACAAAGATTACTATTCCTGATAGTGTAATAGTTAAGGTAGAGAAGCATTTTCTGACTGTACTTCATTAATAACTATTTATTACACTGGTATTCAAGAACAATGGGTTACAATATCTATTAGTTCTGGAAATGATAAATTAGAAAACGCAAACATTGTATATAGTTTTGAAGCATAAAATTTAAGAAAACAAGTTTAAAAAGATGTCATTAAAAGCAATTAACCTTATTGTTTTTCCTATACTAATCGATCCAATTTTTGTTATTCTTAAAAATATCAATAATTTAACAAAAAAAGAAAAGAATGCCTAACTTTTCATCGTTAGACATCTTATAAATTTATCATTTTTATCATGCCACACATAGGTCGTACAAATTTTATTAAATGATTCTGAAATCACCTTAATAGTTCTTCCATTTGTTTCCTAATAATTATGTCTATATATATATAGATAAAACAAATGTTTCAATTAATCCAACAATTCTTGTTCTAGCTTAACTCCATTTTCAAGCATATAAGATATAACATCATGGAAATAACTAAACTTCTCATCATTCTTCATTTTATTCAATCTCTTGATGTCATTCTCTGTTAAACGTTTTAAATTATTAAGATTGGATTTCAATTCATCCACATTCATTCTATATGGTTTAAATGGAATCCCTGTCTTCTCAACCAAATTATTAAAAATCAAAAATCCTCCAGCATCAATGTCACTAAAATGTAAATACTCAGCATTTGGATATTTCTCATATATCTTTAATAATAAACTTTGTTTTGTATGATTATGAAATCCTGCAAGATAAATAATTACAGCGCTTTTATCATTCATTGAATAGAAAGATGTCAAGTTTTCTACTGTGATTACTTTTGAAAATGCAGAATCTAATAAACTTACACTTTTAATCATCTCATCTGAAAGTGATAATTCATATCCAAGATCATTTAGATCGATTATTGAATTATTAATTTTTAAGACAAGATTATTTTTTACCATCGCATATGAAGAGTTCTTAACTATATTATATGATGCTAAAACATCTTCATCTGATTCATAATTGTTCCCATCAAAGTCTTTAATTATTTTAATAACTTTTCCTTGAACTGATTCAAACAATTTAGAATCTCCTAAATATTTTACAGAGAAATCTCTTTTCTTTATTTCCTCAGTTAATCCTAATAATTTTTCAAATATGTTTAATAATAAATCTAGCTGCTCTGCATCACTAAAAAACGATTTAGGATAATCAAATTTTTCATCCAAATAAGTCTTAACATAGTCTAAGAATAATCCCAAAAAGTTGTCGAAATTATATTTAGATAATACCATTCTAATCTTAGCGAGTTCATCAGAAGGCTTGTTCCTATTCAAGTAATCATAAATATCATCAACATTATTTAGATTCAATGTAAGTGATTTAAATGTGTCATTGCTAAATTCCGCTTTAATAAATCCTTGAGACTCAAGTTTTCTAATCACCGCATCATTGTCATCAGAATATTTATAAGAATCAAAACTTGTATAAGAACTTAATACATCATCCTTTGTAGTAAGTTTTATACTTCTATTAATTGCTGTTCCACCTTTAGATAGTTTTGATTTTTCATATTTATCTAATAACTTATTTAAAATATTTTTTTCAAAATTTTTTATCATTGTTTACTCACCACATTTAAGTAAGGATGATTATTTACTTTTGTTATACCAACTAATGTGTCCATATATGGTGAAATAGCACTTATTCTATTTGAAGGAACAATAATAACAATTTGAATATTCAATTTCTTATAGAATTCCATCAACGATTTGATTCTGCTTTCGTCCATGTTGTTAAATGCTTCATCAAAAACAACTTGGCAAGTACTTTCAACTTTATTAGAATCTTTATTCATCAATTCATCAAAGCATGAAGCCATAACAATATAGAATGGTGTTTGCGTTTCTCCACCACTCTTTTCTCTATTAATCTTAGAGAAATATGATTCATCTCCATACTTATTAGTAATCTTAATATCATAATTCATGTAATTACGATAATCTAAATATCTTTCAACTTCTGCTGCAGCTTGCGCCGAATCAGTTTCCATAGAAATTTTTCCAAATAGATCCTTCATAAAAGAATAATCTTTTTCATCAAGAATCTCTGTAAATAAATCTTTTGATTCCATTAATTTACCAGACATAATGATTCTATAGTAATTGTAGAATTCACTATCTTTGGTTGGCTCATAATAGAACTTATATTTTTCTTCATCGTTACCAAAAGGATGTAGTGCTAGATTCTTATTAATCTTATCCAACATTCTTTGTGATTTTTCGATTTTTTCCTTTAATTTAGCAATAAAGTCTTCTCTAAATGAAATTTCTGCCCTTTCATAAGCTTCCTTTGCTTCCATCTCGTATTGAACAACTCCACGATTAATTAAGTCATAATATTCGTTAACATAGTCACTAATGTTTTCAATAATTGGTGTTAATGAAGCTTTATAAGTAGTTGAGTATTTTTGCATTGTTGCAATAAGTGAAGAATTAACTGCATTGTTGTATTGTCTAACACTTTCATAATCTTTGTTTATTTGTTCCTCATTTAACCAACCATTTGAAGTATATTTTTCTTTACGTGCTTCATACACTTCATCAACTAAGCTTTTTCGCATCTCATTATAATTATCTTGCTCATTTTGTAATTGCTCTTTATTGTCCAATAATTTTTGATTTAATTGTCCTTGGCTTGTACTATTTTCCTTTTGCTTTGAACTGTTTCTCTTAATAGTAGATTCAGTAATTTCTAAATTTTTCTTAGCATCATCAATTCTACCTGTTATTTCTAGAAGTCCATTATTCTTTTCATCAGACCTAATTTCTGTTTCTAATCTTTCTATATAGCTTTCTTTGTTTGATATTTGAATCCAATAGTTTTCAGATTTCATTAAGTCATCAATAGAGCTATTTTTCATAGTTAAAAGAATTCTATCATAATCAGATAATTTCTTGTTGTATTCTAAATTACTATTATCTAATTGTTTAATTTCGTTATTTAAAATTTCGATTCGTTTTTTCCTAGAATCATGGCCTATAAATGGAACTTTATAAATATTTGGGTTTGTAGCCTTTTGAACATAGTTTTTATAAACCATTACTCCAGGAGTTATTGATGATTCAAAATGTTTTAAATCCTTAACATCATCCACACAAATCAAATCACCTAAAAGATAATTTGCATATTTATTAGCAAATCTATTTTTTACATCTATTTTAGTCATCAAAGAATTTTTCGATGTCTCATTATTTGGAATATTTGCAACATTAACAATACCTGCAACATATACGCTACGTTCTTTTTTATATTTATCGTATGCTTCACTTACAACATCATAGTACTTTGGATCAAAGATTAAGTTAAATCTTCTAGTATTCAAATAACCTTCCAATGCATTTGACCACTTTTCATCATTGATTTCAATGTACTCACATAATGGTCTTACTTCTGGATTCTTATCGTTTGGATTATATTCCATAATCGCTGTCTTCGCTATTTCGATTAAGTTATATACATCATTAGGATAATTGTTAATACCCTTATTTAAATTATCTAATTCTTTTTCCTTTTCATTCTTTGATTTATTATTTTGATCAATTAAATATTTTGTTTCAGCTATTCGGCCTCTTGTCTTATCATCTAATTGTTTTAATTGAGTGTTATAATTCTCAAAATGTGCCTTTAGTAAGCCAAAATCTTTTTGTTTATAATCTTCATCAAATCTATAGTTTAATCCTAATGTTCTAACTATTTTTTGCTCTGAAGCTAGCATAGTAGAAAAATCATTTAATTTTTGGTTTAATATGTTTAATTCATTCTTTAATTGTTCAAGGTTTTGTTTTTTATTCAACAAAGCTTTGTAAGCTTCGTTGTTTTCAAGTTGGTGAATCTCTATATTTAATCTAACACGATTTTTATTTAAAGAACTTTCCTCAAGTTTTAATCCATTATATTCATCTTCTAATCGCTTTAAATCTATATTTGAACGATTAATAAGGTTATTAAGTTTTTCAATTTTTGATTCTATTCTTAGTGCATTAAAATACTTAAGTTCATCTAAATTAGAAATATATTTTTCTGCTTTAGGTGTGAATTCTTTTAAAGATTCAATTTTTTCTTTTTCCCTAATAACCATCTTATGAATATTTTGATATGATCTAATTTCTTCTCTCAAACTACCCAATTCGATATTATCTTCTTCTAAAAGGAAACCATTAACAAAAGTCGACACTTCACTAATAGGCTTAAAGCATATTGCGTTTTGAAGTAAATCATAATATCTCTTGTGATCATCTAATTTAAAGATATCCTTAGCTAGTCTCCTACGCCTATCTTTCTTTGAATCAGGAAGTTCATCAAAATCATACTTCATTGCTTTTGCATTAGATTTAAATGATTTATATTCAATTATTTGCTTATCCTTGATAAAATCATCATCTTTAATCTTGTAATTATTAATTACAAAGAAATGATTCTTTGGTTGAGTAGCTGCAATAATTTCCATCTCGCAACCAAGTACCATGTTATGTCTTCTTTTTTCATCTTCATATTCTAATACAATATAGCTCACTACATCAGTTTGTGGTCTTAAATATGGATTCTTCTCAGATCCAAGTTTACCTCTCATATATGTTTCAAGATTTCTTTGACCACCTTCATTAGCAGCTTTATTGAAATGATATTGATCTCCACCTGAAAGAACGTAATAAATAGCATCCATTAATGTTGATTTACCACTTGCATTTTCTCCTGTAATCAATATATTTCCATCAACTTCAATAGTATTATTTGTGAAGATGTGCCAGTTAATAAGTTTAATCTTCTTCAACTTCATCTTCATCATCTCCTTTTACTGCAATATAAGTCTTTAACTTATCATTGAGCATATTAATACTATCTACTTTTGCTACATATAAAATAGTAGGATAAATCACAATAACATTATCTTCTTTAAAATCTTTGAAGTTATAGTCAATTAATTTGTATCGCTTCAATAGTCTTAATGATTCCATGTAATCTGTCATAGATGGTTGTGATTTAAATATACCTGTTTGATTTATTTCGGTAATCATCTTACCAAGAGTTGTTGAAATATCAGAACTCGAATTAATATCTAAACTTCCTTTGTGATACAAAAGTCTAAATACTAACACAATGACTGTATCTAATTTCTTTAATCTAATTCTATTTCTATCAGCATTAGTTTGAATATAAAACAACTTATATGAATCAACATGAACTAAATCGAAATCCATCATAGAGAAATAATTTTCAATAAGCTTCTTCATACTTAAGATTTCATAGTAATCATTTCTATCCTCTTGTCTATATGCATAAATAAAATTATCATTTAAAAGTTTATTACACAATCTTGAGAAGGTGTTCTTTCTTGTGTCAGTTAATTCAATATAGCCCTTAGCATATTCTTCACACGCTAAATTTCTTTGTATAGTTGCCATATATTATACCTTCCTTTCTATAATAAAATCTTTCATTTTATACCCTAATGTTTTATATTCATCATCGAGATACTTGACACTGTAATCAACATTAGCATTTGCAGAATATAATTTAACTAAAAATACTTTTAATAAATCATTAAATTCTTTTAATTTTATATCCTTTGCATGAATTTGATTATTACTTCCTAGTTGAGATAATACAAATTCATTAATCTTATATACAGAAAACTCATTATCTTTAAATAAGTTTTCAGCAAGTCTTTTTATTTCTTCTTGATCATCTTCAAATTCATCAATGATTGGTTCGGGTTTTACTTTTGTTTTTCTTGAAACAGGTTTATATAAAGAATACTCATCAATATTTGAACCAACATACATATCTAGATAAGATTCTTCAAAGAAATCATCGTCAACATTACCTATTCCTTTTAAGCAATCAATTATTCTTCCTTCAATATCTGTTTCTTCGTTAAGTAAAAAATTTAATCTTGATTGGGCAGTCGAAATGTATTTAGTGTTTTTGGCATCAAGCATACTAATATATTCTTCAATTTCTTCAAACTGTTTGCTGATATAATTTAGCCTTGTAACAAAGAATTCTCTTGCTTCATCTTCGTTTTCAATTGTCGATGAATTATCATATTTTACTTTTATATAATTACTAATCATCAAATTTAATTTTTCATCAGTTAATAACTCATCTATACGATTCTCTATATAAAGTTTATATTTTGATGGGTTATCTTTTTCTCTAAAGTTCTTAAATGCTTTAAGTACAACTTTCTTTTGATAATCAAAGAATATTGTTTGTAAGATTTCTCTAGGCATTGCTTCGTTTTCACTAATAAGTTTAGTTAAGAATTTCTTAATGTTAACATTTAAGCCCCTAAGCATTGAATTCAATTCTTTTGAAGCATTATATACTTGTTCAATAATATCAACAGCGTGATCGTAATTATAGTTGTATAGATTGTTGTAGATATTATAAACATATCCAGAAAACTCCAAAGACTTTGTATCATCTTTAACCGCTTTTTCCATTGCTGATAAAATCTTAATACCATTTTCATCTAATTGATATGTGATTTTAATTCCTTCAAAATCTTCTATTAACCAGCCACACTTTACAAAATATCTTACTTGTCCATAAGCAAATGATCTAACATCTTTTTCCTCTTCGTTTGTATCATCGCTATACATATTGATTGGACAATTATCCACGTAATCGACAATCCAATCAACAATATCTTCTTTAACAACTTGGAGATTATCTAATGACATTTTGCTATTTATTAATTGTAATAAATCATAATTGTATCTTTTGTTTGGCCCAGAAAAAGGATTAAAAAAACCATCTCTGACTAAATCAAAAAAATTATTTGCCATTAAATTCACCTCCTTAAAACACATGCTATCTTAAATAATTATATCATATTTACATAAGTAAACATTAATTAAGCCAAAATTCTTTCTAGATAAAAGTCACTCATTTTCTACTGAAGTTTAGACTATGC
>JAXFTN010000038.1:0-7779 GCA_034176765.1 Bacilli bacterium
CAGTCAATAATAACATTAAAGAAAGTCCAAGAGCACAAACATTCTTAAGCTTCATAATATTTCCTCCTGTTTGCTTATGTAATAATTATACCACATATATTTATTTAATAAATACATAATATGGTATACGTAATCTTCGAAAAAAACGAAAATTTAATTAATTTTATAATATTATAAAGAAATTATTTGTGTTAAAATAAACATAAAGGAGAAAAAAATATGTCAATAAAAAGAACAAAACTTACATTTGGTTTAATGCTTTGCCTACTACCAACAACTTTAACATCATGTGGCATTAAAGTTGAAAAAGTAGAACAAGTAAAAACTAGTGATTCTCTATATGTAAACAAAGTAGAAAACCTTGATGATGATTTTATCTTGGGTATGGACGCATCAAGTGTTATCTCATTAGAGAATGGTGGAGTCAAATATTACAATTACGAAGGTGAAGAACAAGATGTCTTCAAAACATTAGCTCAAAGTGGAATTAACTATATTCGTGTTAGAGTATGGAATAATCCTTTTGATGAAGAAGGTAACGGATACGGTGGAGGTAACTGTACAATTGATACAGCGCTTGAAATCGGAAAACGTGCTACAAAATACGGAATGAAATTACTAGTTAATTTCCATTATTCAGACTTCTGGGCTGATCCTGCTAAACAAATGTGTCCAAAAGAATGGAAATCAATAACAGATATAGAAGAAAAGAAACAAGCTCTTTATACCTATACAAAAGATTCTTTAACACTACTTAAAAAAGCAGGAGTTAAAGTAGGTATGGTACAAATTGGTAATGAAACAAATGGTGCTATGGCCGGTGAAAAAATATGGTTTAATATTGCATCATTAATGACTGGTGGATGTCAAGCTGTTAGAGAAGTTTTCCCTAAAGCTTTAATAGCTGTCCATTTCGCTAACCCAGAAAAAGTAACTAACTATAGGGACTATGCTAAAAAACTTGCTTATTATAATATTGATTACGATGTATTTGCATCATCATATTATCCATACTGGCATGGTACATTAGAAAATTTATCATCATTATTATCAGAAATTGCTACAACTTATAATAAAAAAGTTATGGTTGCAGAAACTTCATATGCGTATACAAATAATGATACTGATTTCTTTGGAAACACAATTTCTGATGGTGGTTCTATTACAAAAGATTATCCATTCACAATTCATGGACAAGCACACTGCATTCGTAACGTTGTCGATACAATTGTCAATCATACAACAAACGGTATCGGTGTATTCTATTGGGAAGGCACATGGATTAGTGTAGGTCAAACTTCATATGATATTAATAAGCAAAATTGGGAAACATATGGTACTGGTTGGGCAACAAGTTATGCTGCTGATTATGACCCTAATGATGCTGGTAAATATTATGGCGGATGTGCAGTTGACAACCAAGCATTATTTGATGCTAATGGTAAACCTCTAGAATCTTTAAAAGTATTTAACTTAATGAAAACAGGAAATACTGTAAATGTTGTCCCAGATGCTATTGCTGATACAACTATTATTTGTGACTTAGCTGGCGACATTGTTCTACCAACTAAAGTTGATGCAATTATGAATGATAATAGCAGACAATCAATCACTGTTGAATGGAAATATTATCAAGTAACTGATGAAGATTACAACACTACAGTATACGATTCTCTTGATTTTGATGCATTCCATAATGGTGGCCCACAAATATATGATATTGTTGGTAAAGCGGGTGGAATGGATGCACACTTATACTTATCAATGGTTGAATATAACTTCTTAAATAACTATTCATTTGAAGAAGATGCTAATGGTACAAAAATCCCAACTTCTTGGTCGGTTAATGAAGTAGGTAACGCTGATGAATTATATGTTGAAGCTAAAGCAACAGACTCTGTAACAGGAACAAACCATTTTCATTTCTGGAGCGGAACAGCAAATTCGGTTGAATTCTATCTAGAACAAAGTGTCACAAATTTAAAAACAGGCACATATAAATACTATATTTCTATTATGGGTGGCGATTGTGGAGAGACAAATATCTACGCTTATGTTAAAATAAATGGAGAAGTTGTGAAGACTGATACATTAACTATTAAAGGATACTTAATGTGGGATAAAGCTGCTATCACTGATATTGCATATACTGCAGGCGACGAAATTGTTGTTGGTATCTATGTAAAATGCCAAGGAATTGGTAATGGAGCATGGGGAAAGATTGATGACGCTTTATTAAATTCACAACAATAATGGAGGGTTTATGAAACAAAAACATGCATTTATTGTTCCATTATTATTAGCTGGAACAACACTTGGATTCACTGCTTCATGTGATAAAGAACCTGATACAAAATATAAAGTTGTTGATGGTGAAGTTGTAATTGATGATAGTGAATTAGTTAATTCTAAAAAAGTAGAAGATAATTATCGTGTCTACTACGAAATCTTTACTGGATCATTCTCTGATAGTAATGGCGATGGTACAGGAGACTTACAAGGTATTATCAATCGTTTAGATTATTTAAATGATGGTGATCCTAATTCAGGTAAAAGTTTAGGAGTTCAAGGTATTTGGTTAACACCAGTTTTTAGTTCACCTACATATCATAAATATAATGTTACAAATTATTACAAGATTGATCCAAAATTTGGAACAATGGAAGACCTAAAAGAACTTATAACAAAATGCCACGAAAGAAATATTCAAGTTATCCTTGATTTACCAATTAACCACACTGGTAAGTCAAATAAATGGTTCTTAGATTTTACAAATGCTCAAAAAGACGGCAATACTGAAAGTCCTTATTATGATTTCTATTCTTATTATAAAAGAGGAGAAAAAGCACCTGCTGGTAGAACATTTACTCCTATTGCCGGAACAGATGTATTCTACGAATGTAATTTTACAACAGATATGCCAGAACTTAATTTCGATAGTGAGTTTGTACGTGAGACTGTTCTTGAAGTAGCTAGATACTATTTAGAAGATATCGGTGTAGATGGATTTAGATTCGATGCTGCAAAATATGTCTATTATAAAAACGATGTTAAAAGTGCTGCATTCTGGAACTGGTATCTTGGTGAACTCAAAAAAATTAAACCTGATGTTTACACTGTTGGTGAAGTTTGGGATAGTGATGGAGTTATTGATATGTATTCACGTCAAGGTCTTAACTGTTTCAATTTTGCAATGTCTCAATCCGAAGGAAAAATTGCTGCAACCGTAAAAGGTGATAGCATTAATGTTTATACAAAATATGTTGAAACATATTTAAGTAAATTAAAATCTTTCAATAAAGGTTGTATGATGTTCCCATTCATTTCAAATCACGATTTAGATAGATCAGCTGGTTATTTACAAATTGCAGCAAAACAAGCTCATATGGCTGCCAACTTATATATTTTATCAAGCGGATCTCCGTTCATTTATTATGGAGAAGAAATTGGTATTAAAGGATCTCGTGGTGGAGCTTCTTCAGACGCAAACCGTCGTCTAGCAATGCTTTGGGGTGATGAAGATACAATTAGAAATCCTTCAGAAGCAACTTATAAAAACAGTCTTCAAATCAATGGTACTGTAGCAAGTCAAATTGGTGATGAAAATAGTTTACTCAATCACTACAAAAAAGTTATTATGGTTCGTAATGCAAACCCTGAAATTGCACGTGGTGAATATGTAGCATTAAAAACTACTTCTGATACTCTAGGTGGATTCATTTCTACATATAATGATAAGAGTGTCTGTGTAATTCATAATACTTCTACTGAAGAAGCATCAATAGATATAACAACATTAACAGATATTCCATTTACAACATTAAATGGTATAGTAGGACAAGGTAACGCAACCTTAGAAAATAATGTATTAACTATAGCTGGTTTAACTAGTGTTGTTATTCGTTAATTTATTTAATGTTAAGGACTATCAAATGATAGTCCTTTTTTTGTAAACGAAAAAGCCTCTTAGAATACTAAGAGGCCAAATCATTGAGCAAATATGGGATTTTTATTTTAATAAATTTTCTTGTGTATTTACATCGAAGAAATGCATAACTCTTCCTTCGAATGAAATATTGATAATAGATCCATATCTTAGATTTTCACGTTGATATGCTGTTAAATTAATTGTAGGAACTCTAACAATTAATTCTTTTTCATCTTTTGTAACGACGTGTAAGTGTAATTCACTACCCATCATTTCGTTAACAAGAACTCTACATTCGATTGTATCGCTAGCAGCATTATCTCTTAAAGAAATGTGTTCTGGACGGACACCTAAAATAATATCTCTATCTTCGATTCTAAAGTCTTTTAATTCTTGTCCTTTAGCGCCATTAACTTCGATTTTACTATCAAATGCTTTAACAAAATATCTACCATTTTCATGTACTAATCTTGCAGCGAAAGTATTCATTTTTGGAGCACCGATAAATTCAGCAACGAATAAATTTGCTGGATGATCAAAAACTTCAACTGGTGTTCCTACTTGTTTAATGAAACCATCTTTCATAACTACAATACGATCACCTAAAGTCATAGCTTCAGTTTGGTCGTGTGTAACATAAATGAATGTTGTATTAATCTTCTTACGTAATAAAATGATTTCAGCTCTCATTTGGTTACGTAATTTTGCGTCTAAGTTACTTAATGGTTCGTCCATTAAGAAAACTTTAGAATCTCTAACCATCGCTCTACCAATAGCAACACGTTGTCTTTGACCACCTGATAATGCTCTTGGTTTACGTGTTAATAATTCAGTAATGCCTAAGACTTCAGCAGCTTCAGTAACTCTTCTATAAATTTCTTCTTCTGGCATTTTTACATAAGTTGTGACAATTACTGGATTACCATTTTTGTCTAATTTTGGATTACCATCTTTATCGGTTGCAACTTTTTCAACAGCTTGTTTTTTAATACGTAAGCTAAATGCCATGTTTTCAAAAACTGTTAAGTGTGGATATAAAGCATAGTTTTGGAAGACCATTGCTATATTTCTATCCTTTGGTTGTAAATCGTTGACGACTTCTCCATCAATTTCAATTGTTCCATCTGTGATTTCTTCTAGACCAGCAAGCATTCTTAATGTAGTTGACTTACCACATCCAGAAGGACCGACGAAAACAACAAATTCTTTATCTGCTACTTCAAGGTTAAAATCTTGAACTGCAACAACACTTTTATCATAAACTTTTCTAACGTTTGTAAATTTTATACTTGCCATAAATCCTTCTCCTATCCTTTAACTGCTCCACCAGTAACACCTTCAACATAGTATCTTTGTAAGAACATGAACAATAATGTAATTGGTATTGCAACAACAACACCACCAGCACAGAATTGTGTGTAATTAGCAGCTAGTGAAGATGGTGACGAAATCATATTTTGTAAACCAGCAGCAACGTTCATACCTTTACTTGTACCGTGTGCAACAATTTTTGCAAACATGAAGTCTCCCCATGGTGCCATAAATGCAGTTAAGATTGTGTAAATAATAATTGGTTTTGATAAAGGCATAATAACCTTATAGAATACTTGGAATCTAGTAGCACCATCAACTCGAGCAGCTTCATCAAGTGACTTTGGAATTGTATCGAAGAAACCTTTAGAGACGTAGTAACCCATACCACTACTTGCTACTGAAACAAGAATTAAACCTGGAATAGAATTAGCTTGAGTCATACCTAACCAGCTTAATACTTTGTATAAAAGAATCATTGATAAGAATCCTGGGAACATACCAAGTGTTAACATAAAGTTCATCAAGAATTTACGTCCCTTGAATCTTAATCTAGATAAGGTATAGCTCATTGATAAGACAAATATTGTTTGGAAAATAGCAACAAAGATTGCGATAATCAATGTATTCAAATACCATCTTGGGAAATCACCCTTAAATAAATTGACGTAATTATCAAATCCCCATTGATGAGGTATAACATATCCAACTTGATATGTACACTCAACACGGAAAGATTCAAATGTAATAAATATGAATGGCAATAACCAAACAACTGACATAATTACTAAAATTATATAAATAAATGTATTGGCAATTGCATTTTTAGAAGACATACTCATATGCTTTTTTAATTTTGTACTAGCCATTATGCGTAATCCTCCTCGTTCTTTGTTGAAGGCATCAAGTTATAAACAACAAGAGAAATTAATGATACGATTACGAAAATCATAATACCAATTACTGATGCTAATTTATAGTTACTTGTTGCACCTGTTGTAATATTAAATAACCATGTAATTAATAAGTCTGTACTACCAGCAGAACCACCACTTGTCAATAAATCAGGATTTGTTGGTCCGCCACCAGTTAATAAGAAAATAACATTAAAGTTATTGAAGTTACCAATAAAGCTTGTTAATAAATAAGGTCCTGTAACGAATAAGACATATGGTAATGTAATTCTTGCAAATTGTTGGAATGCATTAGCTCCATCAATAACAGAAGATTCATATAAGTCTTGTGGAATATTCATTAAGACACCTGTTGCCATTAACATTAAATATGGAATACCAATCCAAATGTTAATTAAAATAACCATTGTTCTAGCAAGATTTGGAACTTCCCAGAATCTAATTAATTGTGTTGTGTCTTTAATAACACCCATACGTAACAATAATCCATTTACAATACCATTATTTGCAAACATCTTTGAAACATATAATAACGAAACAAATTGTGGAATAGCAATTGTTAAAACCAAAACGCCTCTCCAAATTTTTTTCAAACGAATTCCTTTTTTGTTAATCATAATTGCAACAAACATACCTAAGAAATAGTTAGTAAATGTTGCAAATATAGCCCATATAATAGTCCAACCTAAGATTTCTCCGAATGCTGCTGACATATTAGAAGAGCCACTGTTCCATGCTAATAATTCATTAAAGTTTTGTAATCCAACCCATGTAAATAAATTTCGATAACCATCATGTGCTGCATCATAATTTGTAAATGCTACCAAAATCATAAAGATCATTGGTAAAACTGTAAATAATAAGATACCTGTAACAGGTAATGCTAATAAAGTTTTGTGGAATTGATCATCTACTAGAGATTGTAAATCATCTTTGCCACTTTTAATCTTTTTACCTGAAGCGACAATTTTATCTAATGTACGACATTGTTTAATATTTAAATACCATGTGTAGATAAATGCAACAATGAAGATAATTGTTAATAAACCATAAAGTAAAATTTTAAATGAATCATCACCAGGTTTATCAACGAATGTATCCAAAATTGGATCATACTCATTAACTAATGTAGTATCTCCGAGATTATCAAATTTTCCTAACCAATGGCCTCCAAAGAATACCATATAAAGAATAAATATAACTTGGAAAAAGAAAAATAATAAACCTCTAAGAACTTGACCTCGAGCAAGATTACCTGTGCCCATTATAAAGTACGATACTTTTGTTGAACCTGAACCTTTTACAAAAGTTTTTCCTAAATCTGCAAAGAAATGTCCTATTGCAACAAACCCATTTTTAATCTTTCTAAAAAGCTTTTTAAAACCTCTTAAAATCCTACTTGGTAATGTTTGGAAAAAATATCCTATTTTATAAAAGAACCTACGAAATTTGCCGAGCTTTAAATATTCTAAATCTGTCAATTTTTCCATATTTTGCTCCTTATTTTGAATAAAAGTAGGTTGAAGCTTAACGGCTGCAACCTACTTGCTTTTTAATTTTTTATTAATATATCTAAATCAGAATTAAATCGTTACATTTCTATTTAGTGTATATAAATAATTAACA
>JAXFTN010000039.1:0-8361 GCA_034176765.1 Bacilli bacterium
ATTGGATCAAACAAAAATGCTTTCGAAGGTAAATTTGTAAAAACAGATGGTACTGTTTTCCAATCAATTTCTTACAAGTTCAGTAATTTAGTCAAACCTAAAACACAAGATGCTCATGGTATTGATTATTTTGTATATCACGAAGAAAATTCAAAAAATCACCCATTAGCAATTACTAATGAAAGAGGTTACGCTGAAGTAACAATTAAAATCTGGACTGAAGGTTGGGACGTAAATTCTATAAACGAAACCAAAGCTCCATTTACAGGTAGTTTATGTTTCCATGCTCCAGGTCTAGGAAATTAATAAATAATTCATTTATTAGGTAGATAATATTTTAACGATACTACACATTTAAAAATTAAACGAAAGGAGGAAGCTACCAATATGAATAAAAAAATCAATTATAAAGTAATGGCAGCTTTCTCTTCGTTTGTTCTTGCTGTGGCATCTTTAGTTACAGTTACAGTTGCGTGGTATGAGTTTTCTAACGCTTTACAAGTTGATAACTTATCATATACTATTTACGATGATGAAGGTGTATTACAACTTGGCTTAAAAGCACCAGCTTCTTCTTTTTCTTCACTAAAAGAAAAATATAGTGATGAAACAGGTGAGTGGGTAGATGATATATATTATTTTACTGACAATGAATTTCACATCACTACAGATGTCTTGACTGATTTTGGACAATATGATGAAGGAACTAAACTTCAGCCAATATCAAACGCATATTATAATGAATGGTTTGATAATGCTTCAAGTTTAGATACGACAAGACCTATTTATACTAAAATGCCAACTTTACATGATATTGGTGGTAAAACTATTGTTACAAGAGAAGAACAAAAAGATTTTTATTATGAATTTGAGTTCTATATAAGAGCTACAAATGTTCCTGTATTTGTCTTTTTATCTTCTAATATTACTATTCTTCCAGACACTGTTAAAAATGCTGAAAAAGCAGCAGTTTCTAGTAACACTGAAGAAAGCTTAAATAAAGTAAGTAATTATATAAGAGTTGGTTTTTTCAGTGAATTAGATTATACAGATGATGATGGTAATAGAACTAATAGATTTACTTATAATGTATTTGATGGAAACCCAACATATGAAGATTCAGTTCTTCAAAAAACTAAATATTATGGTCGCTTAGATGCTGATCCACAAGATGGATATTATGATGTATATCCTTCTATTGATGATGGCGCTTCTGAATATAGAAAGAATGAAATTCTTTATGGAAGATATAGTTTACTAAATGGTGCTAATCTTGTTTATTCAGAAAATGCACGAGCAACAGGACTTGAAAAGCATGAACTTGTTGGTGGTTTCTTTGCAAATTCATGGGGGAATGCTAATCCAGTAGATGTAGAGCAATCAAAAGCTATAAATGGTGAAAATCTAATTCTATATGAAGAAAATGCTTTAGATAAAAAAAGAACAACATCTTCTTCTACTAATGCTTATAAAAGAATTGAAAATGCATTAACTTATGTCAAACGTAATGATGCTAAAAAATTAATTGTCACTATGTGGGCAGAAGGATGGGATTTAGATTGTGGTAAAGATTCTTCAGATGCAAGTTTCATTGCAAACATTATTTTAAATGGTAGAGATGTCAATAGCCAAGACGAATGGGGACACTAAAAAATTAACGAGGAAGTAAATGAAAAAGCAAAAAGTATTAGAACAAAATAGTAAAGAAGAAAAAGAAACATTAGTTTCTAAAGTTATAAATATAGTTATTAATGTTTTTACGGTAGTAATGGTATTACTATCAGTGTTTCTTGTTGCCGTTTCTCTTACTTCAAAGAATAATTATGGAGTTCCTACTATTAACAATAAGTCATATTTAAGAGTTCAATCGAGCTCTATGAAAGGCACAATCAATAAAGGGGATTTGATTGTTGTTGATAAAGTATCGTTTAGATACGATGATGCAACTCAATATTTGAAACCAAGTATTGAAATTATTGAAAATGAAAGTATTATATCATTTTTCTATGATATAGATGCTGATGGACAAAGTGAAATTGTTACCCACCAAGTTATTGAAATTCAAAACAAGGGGGCTCTCTTCGTCACAAAAGGTACTTATGTCGAAGATGGAGATGTACTAGCAACACAAACAGTCACTTATTCATCCGTTATAGGGGTATATAACGGAAAACGAGTACCTGGTATTGGAGCTGTCTATGGCTTTTTATTAGATACTCCTTATGCATGGGGATTTGCAGTATGTGTTTTAGTTCCTATGTTTTGTCTATTCTTATATAAAGGATATAAGTTAATAGTTACAATCATGGAAACAAAAGAAGAAAACGCTAAGGAGTTAGCTAAAACAAAACAAGCTATTTCTGAAGAAGAAAGAGCAAAAGAAAAAGAAGCTATGCGAGCTGAAATACTAAAAGAGTTAGGAATTGAGGATAATCAATCTAGCACAAAGTAATTATCATTTTTTCTAATTTGAGTACTTGATATTATAGGAGGGTTAAATATGAATGACTTTTTCCAATATGTTGCTGCTATGTGGCAACTATTTATACAAGACCTTGGAAGATTTCTTAAATTAACATTTGTTGATCCATGGTCAGAAGTCGGACAAAATTTCAGAGATTATAACGATCTATTAAATCTATATAAACCAGGCTTTGGTGCTGGTGGATGGATTTTATTTGTTCTTTATTATCTTATTATTGCTGCTTTAATAGGTGGTATTATTTTCTTATTCTTTTTACTATTTAGAAAATTATTCCGCTTTAGTAAAAAAGTTCAAGAACAACAAGAACTTATGCAACAAGTTGAACGTTTGAATTATGAACTTTATAAAGCTATTGAAGAAAGAAACAAGATTCTTAATTTAAAAGTAAATGCCTTAGGTGGAAAATTACCTGAAGAAGAGGAAGAAGAGGAAGAAGAAGATAAAGGGCCAAATACTGAATGTCGTTTTACAAAATTAGCACTCGTTGATGCTAAATATAAATCTCTTGATATGACAGTCAGAATGGATGATGCTGATAAATTATCACTAGAACAATTATGTGAACGTTTTAGAAACTTTGCTGCATCTCAACTTGGACTATATTATGAATTAAAAGTTATTCGTGCTTTCTTTGCTGGTTTAGGTGCTTCTAAACTATTAATTCTAGAAGGTATTTCTGGTACTGGTAAAACCTCCTTACCATACGCACTAGGTAAATTTTTCCAAAATGATACAAAGATTTGTCCTGTTCAACCTTCATGGCGTGACCGTTCAGAACTTATTGGTTATTACAATGAATTCACAAAGAAATTTAATGAAACTGAATTCTTAAAAATTATTTATGAATGTACTTACCGTGAAGACTGTAACGTTATCGTTCTCGACGAAATGAACTTGGCTCGTATCGAGTATTATTTTGCTGAATTCCTATCTATTATGGAAATGCCTAACGTTAATGAATGGATCGTTGAACTTATTTCTTCTCCAGATCCAAAAACTGACCCTGCACATGTTACTGATGGTAAATTATTAATTCCACAAAACTTATGGTTTATTGGAACAGCTAACAACGATGACTCTACATTTACTATTTCAGATAAGGTTTACGACCGTGCTATCTGTATTTTCTTAAATAATAAAGGTATCGCTTTTGAAGCTGATTTTACTGATCCAGTCAATATTTCTTATGAGTACTTACATAAGTTATATCAAGAAGCATTAACTAACTATCCTGTTTCAAATAAGATTATTGAAAAGTTTGCTAAACTTGATGACTTTGTTATTAAAAACTTTAAGTTAGCTTTCGGTAACCGTATTATGAAACAATTAAAGTTATTTGTTCCTATGTATGTTGCATGTGGTGGTACCGAAATTGATGGATTCGACTATATTTTCTCAACAAAGATTTTGAAGAAATTTGAATCATTAAATATCGGATTCTTAAAAGATGAATTACGTGGATTAATTGAACAATTAGACCACTTATTTGGTAAAAACACATTCCCAGAATCAAAGAAGTTTATTGAAAACTTAATGAAAGTGGGAAGCTAACTATTATATATATATTATTTATATTATATATATTTATATTTTCATTATTATATATATTATGAATTTCAAGAAAGGAGGATTATAAAATGGCAGATGAAGAAAAGAACAAACAAGAAGAACATACTATTGATTTAACTAATCTTGGTCCTTCTCCATTCGATGAAGTTCACGAGCGTTATATTGAAGCTGTTAATGAAGTTGTAGATAGTGATCCAACTTCACGTGAGTTCTTAGTTGCTATTAGAAATTCTCCCGATCAAGAAATTTCCCAATTATCACGTACTGAGACAAAAAAATATGATTTACTATGGATTCAACACTTTGAAAATGCTATTCCTGCATTAGAAAACATTTCCAAAGATCCTAAGAAACATATTCGTCTTGAACGTTATATTACACCTATTGAACTTGCTAGAAAGATTACAAATGAATCAGTTATTCACTTAGCATCACATACTCAATACATTAAAGATATTGATAAAGACGGTAATATTATTCCTAATAAAATTCTTACTGTTTCGGCAGAAGATGAATATGCAATTTATGAAAACCGTTTTATTAAAACTTGTATTGAACGTGCTTTGAACTTTATTAATAAAAGATATGATTACATTACAAAGCATGCTGATACTCGTGACTCTGATGCTGTTGTTGTAAAAAATAAAGTTCAAGTTGGTGATGTTTTATATGAATATGAAACTAAAGTTAAGATTTCTGTTCCTTCAGCCGATGAAGGTAATAGAGAAGCTAATGAATTACTTTTAAAGAAAATCACTTTATTACGTAGACGATTAGCTTATCTTGCACAAAGCTGGTTTATGGAACAATTAAAAGACTGTAAACCTGTTAACTCACCAATCATGTTAACTAACATTATTGTTAAAAACCCTAACTATAAGAAGGCTCATATTTTATGGAAATTTATGGAGTCCTATGATAAATTAGGTATTTCAATTCATGTTAAGGAAACATCGGCAAAATTTGATGAACCTTATGTTGATGAATTACAAAAAAATATGTTTGGTGGAATTATTTCTTTACAAACTAATAAGACTCGTATGATAGACCTTGCTAAAGTTAAGGCTTATCGTATTCAACCAAAGATTGGTAATAGAGTTATTGATAAAGATTTCTTAGACTCTAAATTTGATATTGAGGGTCGTTATGTCGGTGGAACAGGTACTAGTGAGATTTCAAGAAACCTAACACCTAAAATGAGAAATCTAAGAAAGAAACAAGAACAAGCTCGTTTAGCAAAACTCAAAGTACTAGAACAAAAACGTCTTGAAAGAGAAAAGCAAAGAGCTATTGCTAAACAAAAAGAAGAAGAACGTATTGCAAGAATGCGTGCAGAACAAAAAGCAGCTGAAGAAAGAGCACGTATTGCTTTTGAAAAAGCTGAAGCAAAACGTCTTGAAGAAGAAAGAATTGCACGAGAAAAAGCTCGTGAAAAAGCAATTCTTGATGCTGAAAGAGATGCTTTAAACCGTGCACGTGAAAATGCAAAACGTCAAGCAGAGCAAGATCGTTTAGCTGAATTAAAAGTCCTTCGTCCTTCTGGTTTAACTGAAGAAGAGGAAGAAGAAAAAAGATTACTCGAAGAAGCTGAAGAGATGTTTAGAATCGAAGAAGAAAGTCGAAGAGCTCGAATGGAAGAGATTAAGGCTAAAGAAGAAGCTCGTAAACAAGCTATTGAGGATAAGATTAAAGCACGTGAACAAGCTCGTCTTGAACGTGAACAAAGACAACGTGAATTATTACTTGAAGAAGAAAGACGTCGTCAACAATCTTTCCGTAATGAATTAATTGCAAAGGCTCAAGCAAAACTAGAAGCATTACGTATGGCTCAAGAAGCATATCGTCGTAACGCTGGTCTAGATGATATGGATGATGAGGATGACTTTACTTATATAGAAGATGTTGATAACAATATCTCAAGTGAAGAAGAATCATCTTCTAATTTAGAATCATCTACTTCATTAGGAGAAGAAAATGAATCAACATTTGAAGAAGAAGAAAACATAACTAATGAAGAAGAAAATGTTGAAGATCATTCTGAAGATGATGAAGAAATAGAAGATCATAGCGATTATATTGAAAATGAAGAAGAAGCTAAAAAAATCGTTGATCAAGAGTTTGAAGAAGAAGATGAAGAAGCTTTTGATGACGATGATGACTTCGACTTTGAATATTCAAACGACAACAATAATAATGCATAAAATGAGGAAAGGACAAACTGATGAAAAAGAAACTTAAAGTTATAGCATCAATTCTATTATCAGTTTTTGTAGTCCTTTTCTTTGGTATTAATATTATTTCTCTAGTATCTAGACAAGGAAATTATGGAGTACCACAAATTGGTAAAACATCATTTTTGATTGTCTATACTGATTCTATGGAACCAACTTTAAAAGTTGATTCTATGGTAGTTGTTAAAGAAGTTGATCCTTCGACATTAGTTGCTAAACAAATTGATAGTGAAGGTAATATAATTGTTGAAGGTGATATTATTACATTTTATCGTCCAGCGGACGATAAAATAGTAACTCACCGATTGGTGGGTATATCTACAAATGAAGATGGTTCATACACACTAGAATGTTTTGGTGATAATATGGAAGCTTCTTCATGTGGAACAAGTGGATGTGAAGGAAAACCACATGACTTTATCAATAGTAAATATTTAATTGGTAAAGTAGTTAAAAATTCTTATTCCCTTGGTGTAGTTTATTCATTTATTTCTAAACCATTAGTATCATTTTTATTAATAATGATTCCTGGTGGATATGTTCTTATCGTTTCCATTATTGACTTTATTAAAAAAGCACGTTTATTACATGTTGAAAATGAAATGGAAAAGAAAAGAAAAGAAGATGGTCTTGAGACTCATGAAGAAGAGATGGAAAGACTAAAACAAGAAATGAAGAATCAGATTCTTGAAGAATTAAAAAAAGAAAATAAAGAAGAAAATGTAAATGATAAAGAAGAAAGGACGGGTGATGAGTAATATGAAAAAGGCAACTACAAAGGTTATTATACTTAATATATTTGGATATTTATTCTTTTTAGCTGGTGTTGGTGTATTAGTTTGGTTTTTTATTAAGCATCCACTAGATCAATCATATTACTATTATATAGGTGGTTCATTCTTAGGAATTTTTATTGCTTTAGGTTTATTAATTACAGCGCGTTCTGTCCGTGTTAGAGCAGCTGAATCACGTGAGTATCACCTTGCTTATTATGATCGTAACTATAATATCTATAATGAAAACTATTTCCATTTAGGTGTTGAAAAAAGAAGAACGATTAAGAATAGAAAATTTACTTACATTGGAACTCTTGATTTAGATAAACCTTCTGATGTTGTTGGTAGTGGTGTTACTACTGCTTCTTTAGATGTTTCACGTGCTATGACTCGTTGCGCTGCTGAAACTATTGTTGGCCGTTATAAAGTTAATGCTAATAATGTCTTATATGGTTTAAGATCATCAGGAGCTTTCTTAATTTATATGGAAGCTGATGATCCAAAAATAATCATTAAAGAGATGGATGCTTTATATCAAGCAATTAACTCTAACGTTCATAAAAAAGGTGTACCTACTACATTAACATATAGAACATGTTTATGTGAAGATGATAAGAAATTATCAATTGATGATATCATTGCTCGTTGTGAGATTGCTCGTAACTCAATGTATATGCCTCTTGAAGGTAATATTGTTATTTTTGAAGATACAATGATTCAAAAAAGTATTGATGAACTTGAACTTGCTCACGATATTGAAAACGCAATTAAAAACCATGAATTTGAAGTTTTCTATCAACCTAAATTCGATTTAAAAGCTGAAAAATTTACTGGTGCAGAAGCTCTTATTCGTTGGAGACACCCTACAAAAGGTATTGTTAACCCAGCAACATTTATTCCATTTGCTGAACGTAATGATCAAATTATTGAAATTGATAGATATATGTTTGAACACGTTTGCCAAGACTTAGCGTACTGGAAAAAAAGAGGTTCACGTTTAGTTAATGTTTCCGTTAACTTATCAAGAAATGGTATTTACCGTACTGACTTAATTCAATTCTTAACAGAAACTATGGAAAAATTTGCTGTTTCTCCTTTACAACTTGAACTTGAATTAACTGAGTCAAGTGCTCGTAGAGATATGTTATATTTACTATCTATTATTAAACAATTAAAGGCTTTACATATTAAGTTAGCTGTTGATGACTTCGGTACTGGATATTCTTCATTATCTAACTTACGTAAGTTACCGATGGATACATTAAAGATTGATAAATCTTTCTTTGATTCTGTTGAAGTT
>JAXFTN010000040.1:0-10758 GCA_034176765.1 Bacilli bacterium
ATACATTGTGATTTAAAAACTTTTGTTCGCGTTGAACCTGATTGGAGAAATTCTCCAAAATATTTGAAAGAATTCGGTTATAAATATAATGGTTAGAGAATTTGAAGGTATTGTCATTAAATTTAGTAAATATTTAGATAATGATGCAATGGTAACTGTTTTAACGAAAACGGGTATCAAGTCTTTTTTAGCACGAGGAGCATTAAAAATTAAAAGTAAAAATGCTCGCTCATTAAATTTATATACAATATCAAAATTTGAATTACTTGAAGAAAAATATGGGAATATATTAAAAACTAGTGTATCAATATATGCACCATTTAATTTGTATTCTTCATTTGAAAGTCTTGCTTGTCTTTCTTTAATTGGAGAGGCAACTTTTAATTCTATTAATGAATATGATGAGTATGATTTATTCAATCCTTTCTCTATAGCTATTAAGAGCATGGATAATAATGAAGATCCATTAATATTAGCAATTGAATATTTATTACTACTAATGAGCTTTTCTGGAGAAGGAATTGACTTTAATAAATTTACCATTGATGAATTTAATAAAAATAAGTTACAAAATATTTATTGTAACAGAACTTATGATATGGATATAACTTTTTCAAAAGAAGAAAAAATATATTTAATTAAAGCACTAATAGAACAATTTGAAAGTGCGAAAGGTATTAATTTAAAATCAAAAGAACCATTTTACATTTTATAAAAAGTTCACTCATAATAGGTTGACACAACATTATTTAAAATATAAAATGATATTCGTGTTTTTTGTTAGAAAAATAAAGGAGTGAAGTAAAAAATGTCAAAAGTAGAGTTTGAAAAAATCGTAACACATCTTCAAACTTCTGGTTTTATATTTCAAGATTCTGAAATATATGGAGGACTATCAAATTCCTGGGATTATGGCCCACTAGGAGTTGAATTATTAAATAATATTAAGAAATTATGGTGGAAAAAATTCGTCCAAGAATCACCAACTAATGTTGGCATGGATGCAGCAATTTTAATGAATCCACGTGTTTGGGAAGCAACTGGTCATGTTTCTACATTTAATGATCCTTTGATTGACTGTAAAGAATGTAAAACTAGACACCGTGCTGATCAATTGATTGAAGCACAATTCCCTGAAGCTCATGTTACAGCAATGTCTAATGAGGAAATGACAAAATTCATAAAAGAGAATAATGTTAAATGTCCAAATTGCGGAAAATCTAATTTTACTGATATTAGACAATTTAATATGATGTTTAAAACTCATGTTGGAGTAACTGAAGACTCAAAAGCTGTTGTTTATATGAGACCAGAAACTGCTCAAGGTATTTTCTGTAATTTTAAAAATGTTACTCGTACAATGAGAAAAAAATTACCTGTTGGTATTTGCCAAGTTGGTAAATCTTTTAGAAATGAAATTACTCCAGGTAATTTCTTATTTAGAACTAGAGAATTTGAGCAAATGGAAATGGAATTTTTCTGTAAACCTGGAACTGATTTAGATTGGTTTGCTTATTGGAAAAAGTATTGTATTGATTTTGTAAAATCTCTAGGAGTTAAGGATGTAAATTTACGTTATCGTGATCATGATAAAGAAGAATTAGCTTTCTACTCAAAAGCTACAACTGATATCGAATACTTATTCCCAACAATTGGCTGGGGTGAAGTATGGGGTATTGCTGATAGAACAGATTACGATTTGAAACGTCATCAAGAATATTCTGGTCAAAGTCTTGAATACTTAGATCCAGAAACAAATGAAAAATTTATTCCATATTGTATTGAGCCTTCATTAGGTGCTGGTAGATTATTACTTGTTGTTGTTTGTGAAGCATATGAAGAGGAAGAACTTGAAAAAGAGACTCGTATTGTTATGCATTTACATCCTGCATTAGCTCCATATAAGGCAGCAGTTTTACCTTTATCTAAACAATTAAATGAAAAGGCTAGAGAAGTTCAAGCCTTACTTTCTAAATATCTAAATGTCACTTATGACGAAACTGCATCAATTGGAAAACGTTATCGTAGACAAGATGCTATTGGTACACCATTCTGTGTTACTGTTGATTTTGAAACAGAAAACGATGGATGTGTAACTGTAAGAGATCGTGATACGATGGAGCAAATTCGTTTACCAATTAGTGAACTAGTTAAATATTTAACAGAAAAAACATTTTATTAATATTTTTAAAACTGGAGGGATTTTATGATTGATCCATCAATTATTGAAGATATTTTAAAACATGCTGATATAGTTGATATTGTTTCATCATATATTAATGTTATCAAAAAAGGTCGTAATTATGTTGCAATCTGTCCTTTTCATGATGACAAAAATCCTTCTATGATGCTTTCAAGAGAAAAACAAATTTTTAAATGTTTTGTATGTGGAACTGGTGGTAACGCTATTACATTTGTTCAAAATTATGAAAAAATTAGTTATGTTGAAGCTGTTAAGAAAGTCGCTGAACTTATTGGTTTTAATGATGAAAGATTAAATCAATATAAAGAAGTTAAAAAAGTTGATTCGAATTTAGAACCTTTATATAAATGCATTAATGATTTATGTGCATATTATGAATATGGACTAACAACGGAAGAAGGTACAAGAGCCTTTGAATATTTAAATGAGAGAAATATAAATGAAAATATTCAGCAGGAATTTCATTTAGGTTATGCATTTAGTGATGGAAAAAAATCTATTGAATTCTTAAAATCAAAAGGTCACTCTTTAAAATCAATAGAAGCAATAGGTATTGTTAACAAAGCAACCACTAATTTACATGATCAAAACGCTGGTAGAGTAATTTTTCCAATTCACGATATAAATGGACAAATAGTTGGTTTTTCGGCAAGAAAATTAACAAAAAATGATGATTTACCTAAATATGTTAATTCACCTGAAACACCGATTTTTAAGAAAAATAATATTTTATATAATTATCATTTAGCCAAAAATACTGTTAAAAGAGATGGTTTTGTTTATGTACTTGAAGGATTTATGGATGTAATTGCTTTAAAAAAAGTAGGCATAAATTCAGCAATTGCGTTAATGGGAACAGCCCTTACTCAAAATCATATTAAATTAATTAGACAACTTGGTGTTGAAGTTAGAATGTGTCTTGATGGTGATAATGCTGGGCAACTTGCAACTTTTAAATGTTGTAAAATGCTTGAACAAGAAGGTATCCCATTTAAAGTTGTTTTATCTAAAGGTGATAATCGTGACCCTGATGAAATTTTAAATGAAGAAGGTAAAGATGCATTAATTAAATATCTTAATAATTTAGTTGGAAAAATTGAATTCATATTTAATTATTATTCTATAAATAAGCCACTAAATACATTTGATGAGAAGAATCAGTTTGTTAATGAATTTATACCAATTATGGTCAAAACTAACAATAGGCTTGAAATAGAAAATTATATTTTGAATATTTCTAAGTTAACTGGATATGATGCTAATACTATTCGAAGTATATATGAAGATGCTCGTAAAAAAGTAGAATCTTCATCTAGTCAAGTTGTATTTAAAGACTTTAGTATTGAAACTAAAGCATTAAAAAGATATGTTCTAGCTGAAAGAGAAGTTATTTTCCAAATGATTTCATGTGAAGATGCTATTAAGTACTTTGAAAGAAATATTGAGTATTTCTATGATGAGATTTATCAAAAAATAGCTAATTATATAATTGAACTTTACGAAAATAATGGTAGAGTTGATCAAAACTTACTAATTTCATTATTTGATCAAGAAGATGACAATCAAGTAAATGTTTTGAGAAATAAAGTTATTGAATTATTGATGGAAAAACATCATCCACCATTTTCTATTCAATTGATGGAAGATTGTAAAAATGCTCTTCGCAACGAGCAAAGCAAATATAAAAGTAGGATAGAACTTGAATCTGCATTAAAAGGTAAAGATCCAAAAGAGCAGGCTCGGTTACTAGATGAATATTTAAAAGCAAAGAATTAAGGAGTGAAGTATTATGGACAAAAAAGAAAAAGATGTATTATTTAACGATGATGATGATGTAGAAGTTGAATCATTTGAAACAATTAAAAAACGTCTTGAAAAAAAAGGTAAACAAGCAGGTGAATTAGATCAAGATGAAATCATGGAAGCTTTAAGCCAAATAGATGTTTCTGATGAGGAAATGGAGAATTTAATTAATTATTTTAAAGAAAAAAATATTAATGTAATTACTAATGATGCTGACGATTTAGATTCATTAGATGATATTGAAGTCGATGAAAATTCTGCTGACGATGATTTGTTGTTAGATGATGAAGATTTCTTTGATAAGATGGATGATAAAGAATTTGAAGAAATTGAAAAATTAACAAACGAAAACTTTAATTCTTTTTCAATTGGTGATGTCAAAGTTAGTGATTCCGTTAAGATGTATCTAAAAGAAATTGGTAAAGTTGATTTATTATCATCTGAAGAAGAAATTGAACTAGCTAAACGTATCGTTGAAGGTGACGAAAGTGCAAAAAAACGTTTGATTTCTGCTAACTTACGTCTTGTTGTATCAATTGCAAAACATTATGTCGGCCGTGGTATGCAATTCCTTGATTTAATTCAAGAAGGTAATATGGGTTTGATTAAAGCTGTTGAAAAGTTTGATCATTCAAAAGGTTTTAAATTTTCAACTTATGCTACTTGGTGGATTCGTCAAGCAATTACACGTGCTATTGCTGATCAAGCTAGAACAATTCGTATTCCTGTTCATATGGTTGAAACAATTAATAAGATTACTCGTGTTCAACGTACCCTTGTTCAAGAATATGGTCGTGAACCAACAGCTGAAGAAATTTCTCAAAAATTAGACGGCCAATTAAGTCCTGACAGAATTAGAGAAATTCAACGTATCGCTTTAGATCCTGTTTCTTTAGAAACTCCAATTGGTGAAGAAGATGATTCTCATTTAGGTGATTTTATTGAAGATAAAGAAAGCCAATCACCATCTGAATATACAACTAAATCTTTATTAAAAGATGAGTTATATGCTGTTATGAAAGATTTAACAGATCGTGAAGAGAAAGTTTTAAGACTCCGTTATGGTCTTGATGATAATAAACCTCGTACTCTTGAAGAAGTAGGAAAAGAGTTTGGTGTTACACGTGAACGTATTCGTCAAATTGAAGCAAAAGCAATTAGAAAACTTCGCCATCCATCAAGAGCAAAACGTTTTGGCGATTATCGTTAATTTATGAATATTAGTTTATCTAATAGATTAGAAACTATTAAAAGGTTGGTTCCAAAAAAATGCGTACCAGCTGATATAGGTGCTGACCATGGATATTTAATTTGTAGTTTAATAATCGATGGTATAGTTGAATCGGGTTATGCTGTAGAAAACAAAAAAGGACCTTTCACTCATCTAAATGAAACAATAAATTTGTATTCATTAAATGATAAAGTATATCCTTTGTTTTCTTCTGGAATTCGTGATTTACCTGATAATGTTAATACACTTATCCTCGCTGGTATGGGTTCTGAAAACATTATTAAAATTCTAAATGAAAGAAAAGATTTTTTAAATCACATTGATACTATTATTTGTGACTCTCACACTAATCTTTTCTATTTAAGAAATGAAATGCAAAAACTCGGTTTTTTTATAAAGAATGAAGAAATAATTAAAGAAAAAAATATTTATTATGAAATTATATTGTTTACAAAGAATATTACTATAAATTATTCGTCAACTGAATTAAAATATGGTCCTATTTTACTAAAACAAAAACCAGAAATTTTTATTGAAAAATATAGTGTTTACTTTGCAAAATTAGAATCTATTTTAAATAAAAAAATATCTTCTCAAAGAAAAGAAGATATTCTAAAAGAAATGAAAGAGATAAAAGAAATTATTTTTCAAAATTTGTAATATATTTTATAACTTCGTTTGTTATTGATAAAGGTGTAGAAGCTCCTGAAGCTATACCTACATAATTTGCTTTTTTTAAGTCACTGTTATTTATATATTTAACAGTGGCTATTTTTTTTACTATTGCATTTGGTAGATGCTTTTGGGCAAGTTCAACTAAACGTTGAGTATTTGATGATTTTTCATCACCAACAATATAAACTAAATCTATATCACTAGGCATTTTTAAAATTGCTTCTTGCCTAATTCTAGTTGTTGAACAAATTTCATCAACGAATTCTATATTTGTAAATTTCTTTTTTAATAGTTCATGAATATCTTTTAAATCAAGTAAAGAATAAGTTGTTTGATTAATAACTAGTGGATTAATTAGGTTAGGCAATTTTGAAATATCATCAGGTGTATCTATTCTATAAATACTATTTCCATAAGATAAACAAGCATTTGTTTCAGGATGATTTTCTTTTCCAATATAAATAATATTACGTTCCTTATTTTCTTTTATTAAGTCTATAACTTTTTGAACTTGAGAACATGTTGCATCAATAATCTTAAGTCCTTTATTTTGAGCTAAAATTTCAAGTTTCTTTTTATGACCATGTGCAGTAAATATAATATATCCATCATTAATTTCATTTATTAATTCTTCATCACTTTTAGATGATGAATATAGTGATAAAATATTATGCTTTAATAGCTCATCAACAACATTTTCATTATGAACAAGCATACCAAGGACAGTTATGTTAACTAAAGGATGTTCATATCTAAGTTTAATAGCTATGTCGACAGCTCTATTAACTCCAAAACAAACACCATAAGGTTTTACCGTATATACTTTCATTATTCTCACCTTTTATATGATAACAAATTTATAATTTTAAAAAAATGGCTTATTAGGTTTTTCTTGGTTTTTATATGAAGTAGTATTTCTGTATTCATCACTATTTTTCTGTTTTGTTTCTTTTTTATCCTCTGGATTGATTACTTCAGGATTTATTATGGTTTCTTTTACAACATTTTGTGTTTGGGTGTTTCTATTATTGAATGGATTAAAATTTTTAAGTTTGTTTCTAAAATTCTTAGTATTATCCCATAATGGTTTTACCTGTTGATAAATAGGGATAACTTGATTTACTGTAGATATCATATTTTCAGCTCCTGCCAGGAACTTATTTATTGTAAACTTTCCATTTATTTTTCCTACCATGGGATTAATATAATTAAAACTACTTCTAGGAATAGAAAAAGGAGTTCGATAATTTTGAAAATTTGGGGTGAAAAAATTATTTGGTTGTTGATATGGAAAAGAATTAAAACTATAAGGACTCATAAATGTTTACCTACATAATTGTATGACAAAAATCCAAAAAGGTTAGTATTTGAATATTTTTATTGATTTTTTTCGTGTATAATAACGAAAGGAGGTCAAGTTATGGCAAGTTTTAAAAGTTACGCATTATCAAGTAAAATGTTAGAAGCACTTGAAAAGTTAAATTATATAAATCCTACTCCTATACAAGAAGTCGTTATTCCATCGGCGTTAAGAGGAGAATCTTTAGTAGCACGTAGTGCAACTGGTTCTGGAAAGACACATAGTTTTTTAATTCCAATCGTTGATAGAATAGATATAAATTTAAATCAAGTTCAAGCTGTTATTATGGCTCCTACTCGTGAACTTGCAAAACAGACTTTTGATTTTTTAAAAGAATTAATTGCTTTATACGGAAATATATCAATTCGTTTACTTTGTGCTGGAGAAGAAAAGAAGAGAGTAATTGACAAATTACAAAATACACCTCAAATTATTGTTGCTACTCCAGGTCGTCTTAATGATTTAATTTTAAAAGAGAATGCTTTAGATATTTCAAATGTTAAATATTTTGTAATTGATGAAGCAGATATGCTTTTAGAAATGGGATTTTTTGAAGAAATTAATAATCTTTTAACTATCTTGAAAGAGCCAACAATTATGATTTTCTCAGCTACAATTCCTCTAAATTTACGTCATTTAATAGAGAAATATATTAAAGCAGAAAGGGTTTTTGAAATTGGAGATGAAGGATCGACGAATAGTCAAGTTTCTCATTATTTAATAGATACTAGACATAAAGATTTAAAGGAATGCGCTTTAACATTTTTGAAAATTAAAAATCCTTATCTTTGCTTAATTTTTTGTTCGAAAAAGGAAGATGTTGATAAATTATATAAATTTTTAAATCAAAATGGGGTAAAAGTCGGTGTTTTGCATGGAGATTTAGAAATGCGTCAACGTAAGCAAATGATGCGTCGTATACGTAACGATGAATTTTCTGTAATTGTCTGTAGTGATATGGCTGCTCGTGGTCTTGATTTAGATAATGTCTCTGATGTCTTAAATATAGATTTACCTAATAACTTTGAATTCTATTTCCATCGTGCAGGAAGAACAGGTAGATATAAATCTTACGGAAATTGTTATACTTTTTATAATAATGATCAAATTGATAGTGTTAAAAGAATCATTGATGCAGGTATTGAAGTTCAATATTTGTCGTTAAGAGATAATGAACTTGTTCCTTCTAAAGGTTTTGAAAAGAAAAAATCTAATTCTTCAAAACAAGACGAAGAATTAAATAAAGAAATAAAAAAAGCAGTAGCCAAAACTAAATCAAATAAAGTTAAACCTGGATATAAGAAAAAAGTTAAGGAAGCTGTTGAAAAAGCAAAAAGACAACATAAAAGAAAAATCATTAAAGATTCTATTCGTAAACAAAGAGTAGAACGTTATAAACAAGAAGCAAGGGAAAATAAGTATGGAAAATAAAATTTTAATAGGTAGTCATGTTTCAATGAAAGCACCCGATTTCTATTTAGGGTCAGTAAAAGAAGCACTTTCATATGGTGCTACTTCTTTAATGCTTTACACTGGAGCCCCTCAAAATACTGTAAGAACTGAACTTTCTAAATTAAAAATAGAAGAAGCTTTTGCACTAATTAAAGAATCTAATTTAGATTTATCAAAATTTATATGTCACGCGCCATATTTAATTAATTTAGCGAATAGTTTAAGTCCTGAAAAAGTTGATATGAGCATTAATTTGTTACGAAATGAAATGGTACGTACTCGAGCAATGGGTATTGAAGTTTTAGTCTTGCATCCAGGAGGACATATGACTGCTGGAATTGATGTTGGTTTAGATACTTTGATTAAGAATTTAAATATTGTTCTAGATAGTGACCAAACAGGGGTTAAAATAGCTATTGAAACAATGGCTGGAAAAGGAAGTGAAGTCGGCACTTCTTTAGAACAAATTGCTTATGTATTAAAAAATATTCATAAACAAGAACAAATTGGTGTATGTTTAGATACATGTCATTTAAATGACGCTGGTTATAATGTTAAGGATTTAGATAATTTAATAGATCAAATTAAAAATACTATCTCAATTGAGAAAGTATTGGCTATTCATATTAATGATTCAAAAAATCCAATCGGTGCACATAAAGATAGACATGAAAATTTGGGATATGGTTATGTTGGATTTGATGCAATTAATGCAATAGTGCATTCAGAAGTTTTTAAAGACATCCCAAAAATTTTAGAAACTCCATATATTGGTGATAAACCACCTTATCAAAAAGAGATTGAAATGTTAAAAAATAGTACCTTAATTCCTAATTGGAAAGATGAATTTTAAATAAATTGGTTAACAATAGAAAGAACTTTATTATATGTATTCTCATTTGTTACTTGCTTAAATCTATAAAGAAGGAAGTCTTTTGATTCTTTATTTAAATATTCTTTATATTGGCGAGCAAAGTTTAATATAAAAATGATTTCATTATCGGAAAAATCCCAATTATTTTTATTGCATATAATACGTGCATCTTCAAGGGTGATTTTTTCAATATAATATAATACTATTTTATTTGTTGGCATATAAAAACCTCGTAATATTATACGAGGTTTTTTAATTAATATGCATTTATTTCGCCTATTAAAGTTTCATAAGCTTCTTCTTCACTGATTTTTTTAATGATTTGTCCTTTTTTAAATAACACCCAACTATTTTTACCACCTGCTATACCAATATCAGCTTGCTTTGCTTCTCCAGGTCCATTAACTACGCATCCCATAATAGCAACAGTAATAGGTTTTGATATAGTATCTAAATATGCTTGTACCTTTTTAGATAAATCAATTAAATTAACTTCTGTTCTTCCACATGTTGGGCAAGAGATTAAAGTAGGCATATTATCATATAGACCTAAATCATGTAATAATCGTTTACATGCTATAACTTCTTCTTTAGGATTATCTGTTAACGAGATCCTTAAAGTATCACCTATTCCTTGCTCTAAAAGAGGTGCTAAACCGGCAATGGAACGAATTATACCTACTTCTTTTATACCTGCTTCAGTGATACCAAGGTGTAAAGGATATGGAAAAATTTCACTTGCTACTCGATAAGCTTCAATAGATTCTAAAGTAGATGAGCTTTTTAAAGAAATACATATATCATAAAAATCTAAATCTTCAAGTAAAGATACATATTCTTTTGCTTTATCAACCATTGCTTTAGCAGTAACCTTATAACTATTTTCTTCATTTAGTTGAATAAGAGAGCCTGAATTTACTCCAATACGAATAGGAATGTTTTTTTCTTTACATGCTAGTACGACTTTTTTAAGTTTATTGTATGAACCAATATTTCCAGGATTAATTCTTATTTTATCAGCACCATTTTCAATTGATAATAAAGCTAATTTATAATCAAAATGAATATCTGCAACTAAAGGAATATGAATATGCTTTTTAATCTTTTTTAATGAAAGTGCATCTTCTTTATCTTTAATTGAAACACGAATTATTTGACAT
>JAXFTN010000041.1:0-5369 GCA_034176765.1 Bacilli bacterium
GGATACCATGAGAGCTGCTGATCATATTGTTGATATTGGACCACGTGCAGGTATACACGGGGGAGAAGTTGTAGCTCAAGGAACAATTGATGATATTATTAATTCTCCAAGGTCTATAACAGGTGATTATCTAGCTGGTAGAAAATTTATTCACGTGCCATCACTTAGGAAATCACCAACAAATAAGAAAATTACTATAAAGGGTGCTAGATGTAATAATTTAAAAAATATTAATGTTGATTTTCCACTTGGATTATTTATTTGCGTTACTGGCGTATCAGGGTCAGGAAAATCATCGCTAGTTACCGAGACATTATATAAGCATGTACATAATTATTTTACAAGTGGAAAATTAGAAGAAGCTGGAGAGTGCGATGAAATATTGGGTCTACAATATATTGATAAAGTTATTAATATAGAGCAAGATCCTATCGGAAAGACTCCACGAAGTAACCCTGCTACTTATACAGGTGTTTTTGATGATATTAGAAATCTATTCGCGTCAACTACAGAAGCACGTATTAAGGGTTATGATAAATCAAGGTTCTCCTTTAATATTAAGGGAGGACGTTGTGAAAAATGTCAGGGTACTGGAGTAATAAGAATTCCAATGAATTTTTTACCTGATGTTTATGTTACATGTACTGAATGTAATGGACATCGTTATAATGAAGAAACACTTGCTTGTACATATAAAGGTAAGAATATATTTGATGTTTTGAATATGACAATTGAAGAAGCATATGAATTCTTTGAAAATATTCCAAGCATTGCAAGAACTCTTCGTACGCTAAATCAAGTTGGATTAGGATATATTACTTTAGGTCAAGCAGCAACCACTTTATCTGGAGGAGAAGCACAACGAGTTAAATTAGCTAATGAACTCCAAAAAGTTTCAACTGGTAAAACCTTGTATATATTAGATGAACCTACAACTGGCTTACACATTGATGATGTTTCTCGATTAATAGAGATTCTTCAAACTATTGTTAATAATGGTGATACAGTCGTAGTTATCGAACATAATCTTGATTTAATTAAAGTTGCAGATTATATTATTGACATTGGACCTGAAGGTGGCGATGGTGGTGGTACTATTGTTGCTGCTGGTTCTCCAGAAGAGATCTGTGAAGTAGAAAAATCATATACTGGACAATATTTAAAAAAATACTTATTAAAAAATAAATAGGAGGATATAAGCATGGCAGAAATACAGTTCATACAAGAACGTCCTTTATGGAAAGATATTCTTTTCTATGTTTTATGTGCGTTATTTCCTGGTGTCGGGTTAATGTTTGTGATGATTGATAAGAATAATAACACAAAAACAAATAAGAAAAATTATTTAGTTTCGTTGATATCAATTTCAGTTATAACTCTTAGTTTTTTAGTTTTTACTATACTTTTTGCAGTAAACAATAATTTTGTTTTTCTCGGATTATCGTATCGTAAACTTGGTCTTATCTATTTTACATATTATCTAATAAATTCAATTTCATACTTAGTCTTTATTAAAATATATTTCAATAAATTTGAAACAACTGAATATAAAAAAGAAAAGTATTACCGAATATTAAAATATATTTGTGTATTTTTAACAGTTATTTTTTCAGTTCTTATCGTATATTTCTTAGATGAAATAGTTACTTCATTTCCAAGAGGATTTCCTTTTGAAGAATTTAAGTATTCTAGTGTGACTCCTACAATAGCTTTTTATGCAATATGTATATTAATTGGAGCATTGGTAGCATGGTTCGTTGCACGCGAAAAAGCAAGGGATGAAGGCTATGATCGTTCAATATTTGAAACTATTTTCTATCTAGCATTTCCAGCTGGTATTATTGGTGCTCGTGCTTGGTGGGTTATCTCTGAATGGAATAGAGATTTAGCAGGAAGGCATACTTTAGCTGATATTTTTGATTTTAGAGGCGGAGGATTAGCTATTCAAGGTGGCGTATTACTAGGTGCCTTAGTTGGTATTTGGTTTATGGTTGAATTTCATCGTGAAATGAAAATATCTAAAGCTATTGATTTAGTAATTCCTGGTATTTTACTAGCTCAAGCAATTGGAAGATTAGGCAACTTTTTCAATGTTGAAGTTTATGGTGCTCTTGCAAATCCTGATGACTGGTGGTTTTTACCTAAGGTTATAATCACGCACTTCCAAGATGCAACTGGTGGAAAATTTTATATTCCTCTGTTTTTGATTGAAGGTCTATTAAATGTCGCCGGATATTTTATTATTACATATGCTATAGGCAAAGGTTTAAAAAAAATTCTTGTTACTGGAGATTTAGCATTTAGTTATTTAATATGGTATGGTACAGTTAGAATATCTTTAGAACCATTGCGTGATAGCGCATATAAAATGCCTACATCGATGTATATGAGTGCTGCATTTATTATTGCTGGCGTATTGTGTATAATTATCAATCACATCATCAATTATTTAAAAAATAAAGAATTTTCTATTCGCTTAAAAGAAACCACTTATAGTAATTTTAAGAAATGTGCTATTAAAATTGAGTCATTACCAAAGTGGGCAAGATTATTGTTATCACTTCCAGTTATCAATGGTTTTGTCTTTGGATTTTATCGTTTTATTAAAGGTCATTATTTAACAGGAATCCTTCATATTTTTGTAGGTGGATTATTAACATGGATTCTAGACATTATATATATAGTACTAGATAAGCCACTATTATTGAGCAAAGATTATGTATAGATGTATTATTTTTGATTTAGATGGAACTTTAGCAGATACAGATTTTATGGTTGTAGATGCTTATTTAAAGATGTTTAAAAAATATCGTCCGGACTATAAACCATCGTTTAAAGAACTTGCATCATTTTCTGGTCCAACTTTAAAAGATGTTTTTAATGATTATTTTAAAGGCAACGATATTGAAGCACTTTTAAAAGAATTCCGTGATATTTCTTTACCAATGTATTTTACACATACAGGATTATATAAAGGTATAAAAGAATGTCTAGAGGAATTTAAAAGAGCTGGTTTGAAATTATGTGTTGTTACAAATAAAATTTCTGCTGCTACTAAAGTTTCATTAATGACATATGGAATATATAATTTATTTGATTTAATTATATCTTCAGATAATGTAAAAAACGGAAAACCAGATCCTGAAGGTATTCTAAAATGTATTTCACAATTTGGTTTTTCTAAAGAAGAAGTACTTTATATAGGTGATAGTAAAATAGATGAATTAGCTTGTAAAAATGCATCTGTTGATTGTTGTTTAGTAACATGGAATTTACATGGAAAAATAAAAGGAACTAATCCAAAGTACACGATAAGTAAAGTTAAAGATTTGAAGGAGATTGTTTATGGATGAAGTAAAAGATGTTTTAATAGTTGGAGCTGGTCCAGCAGGACTTAGTGCAGCTATTTATTTAATTAGATCTGGCTATGAAGTGACAATTTTTGAAAAAGGTTTTCCAGGAGGAAAAGTTAATTTAACTGCTGAAGTTGAAAATTATCCTGGAATAGAAAAAATCTCAGGACCCGATTTAGCTTTTAAAATATATGAGCATGCTCAAAATTTGGGTGCCAAAATAACAAGCAAAGAAGTAAAAAAAATCATCAAAGATAAAGATGTATTTAAAGTTTTTACCGAAAATGATACTTTCATGTTTAAAGCAGTTATCATAGCAACTGGAACTATTGAGAATAAGTTAGAAGTCGAAAATTCAATTAAGTTTGAAAATCACGGAATATCATATTGTGCTGTTTGTGATGGAAGATTTTATAAAGAAAAAGAAGTTGCTGTTATTGGTGGAGGCAATGCTGCTTTAGAAGAGGCATTGTATTTAGAAAAGATTTGTAGTAAAGTACATTTAATTCATCGGAGAAACGAATTTAGAGCAGATCAGATTGTTGTTGATTTAGTCAAAAAATCATCAATAGATATTATTTATGATACGATTGTTACTAAAGTTGAAGGAGATAACTTAGTTACAGGTATTGATTTATTAAATGTAAAAACTCAAAGTACTTCTACATTAAAGGTTTCTGGAATTTTTCCTTATATTGGTGCAAGACCAAATACTCAATTTCTAGATAGCCATTTGCTTGATGAAAAAGGTTATTTATTGGTAAATGAACGAATGGAAACTAAACTAGTTGGCCTTTATGGTTGTGGCGATGTTATTAAAAAAGATTTAAGACAAGTTGTTACTGCAACTTCAGATGGAGCAATTGCTGCTATTAATGTTGCCAATTATTTAAAAAAATAAATTGAAATTAAAGGAGGTGTAAATATGAATGCAAATATATCTTTTACTCAAAAAATAAAAGAAGAGTTAGCAACTCAAGAATATATAGATAAAGAATCAATTAAATGTATTATTGCAGGATTTACATCTTCAAATGGTCGTATTTTAATTCAAAATAAAGAATCAATTATTCATTTATCAACAGAACATGCAAAAGTTGCTAAATTAATCTACACACTTTACCAGCAATTATATTCTGTAAATCCTCAACTAACATATAGTAGGAAAATGAAATTTGATAAAAAAGTTTGTTTTAATATTTTTATAAATAATAATGTTGATAAAATTCTAGATGATCTTGAAATTAATTTGTTTGCAACAAATACTTCAAAATCATACTTAAAAAAAGATGAAAACATTAAATTTTATTTAGTTGGTTGTTTACTTGCTTGTGGTTCTTGTAATGATCCAATAAGTTCAAATTATCATTTGGAGTTATCTTTTAATGATGAAAACCATGCTCGTTATGTTTGTAAATTAATGAATAGATCTAAACCTGAATCTTTTGAAGCAAAAATTATTCAAAGAAGATCATCTTATGTTGTATATATGAAAAAGTCGGATTTAATTGTTGATTTCTTAGCTTATTTAGGTGCACATGATTCATGTCTCGAATTTGAGGAAGTTAGAGTAGAACGTGATTTCCGTAATAACGACAATAGGTTACAGATTTGCGAAAATGCAAATGTCTATAGGACAATTAGCAGTGCAAAAAAACAAATTGAAGATATAAAACTTATAGATGAAAAACTGGGAATCCATAACATGATTAATAATAAAGAGAAAATCTTATGTATGTTAAGACTAGAAAATGAAGAACTTTCAATGGTAGAACTTGCTGATTTATTAAGTAAGGAATTGAATACTAAAGTTAGTAAATCAAATGTAAATCACCTCTTTAGATCAATTCACCAATTAGCAGAAAGATTTAGGGTAGATTAGTATGAAAATAAATGAACAATTAGGAATGAGAATTTCATATTTAAGAAAGCAAAGAGGATTATCTCAACTCGATTTATCATGTGAAGCTAATATAAATAGGAATTATTTATGTGATTTAGAAAAAGGAAAAAGAA
>JAXFTN010000042.1:0-21038 GCA_034176765.1 Bacilli bacterium
GACTCCACAAGGAGGAAATCTTTCACCTTTATTAAGTAATATTTATTTAAACGAACTTGATAAAGAATTAGAAAAAAGAGGATTACATTTTGCAAGATATGCCGATGATTGTGTTATCTTTGTTAAGACTGAGTATTCAGCCGAAAGAGTAATGAAGAATATTATTACTTTTATTGAAAACAAACTCAAGTTAAAGGTTAATGCAGAAAAGACACATATCACAAGACCAAATAACCTTAAATACTTAGGTTTTTCATTTTGGAAAGATAAAGGAGGCTGGAAGTCTAAACCTCATAAAGAAAGTTTCAAGAAATTATTTCTTAAATTAAAGAAATTAGTAAAGCGTTCTTGGAGTGTAGATTTAACATATCGAATTAAAAAGATAAATGAAGTCTTAAGAGGTTGGATTAATTATTACCGACAAGCCTCGATGAAAAGAGTGTTAGAAAATAGGATTGGTCCTTGGATAAGGAATGCAATCAGAGTAGTTATTTGGAAACAATGGAAAATCTCAAGTAAACAAATCCCTTCATTAGTTAAACTTGGAATAAATGAAGAAGAAGCAAAGGGACTAACCTATTGTAGAAGAGGTTATCAATTCAAGAGCCACTCATGTGTAATCCAGAGGGCAATTTCAAATTCACGACTAAGAAAAAGAGGGTTGTTAGACCCTCTTGAGTACTATCTTAAACCGATAGCATAGATTGTTTATTTAAACCGCCGTATACGGAAGACCGTACGTACGGTGGTGTGAGAGGGAGCGGAGAAACTATAATTTCTCACTCTCTACTCGATTTGAGCAAACGCACGCTGCTTCTTAAGTTCTATGTCTTCCCAGAACTTAATATATTTATTTGATTTATGGATATTATATTGAATTGGATTATTTGTGGATAATGCTTCTTTTCTTGTTTTAGCTATTGTCTTACCATTTAATCTCTTTTGTGGATAATGATTAATATAATAATCTAAAGTACCATAAATAGCACTTATCATTGCTTCTTTAGTTCTAATATTTGGATAAAGAATCCAAAGCATATCTTTAAACTGTCCCTGGAATCCTTCACAAACTCCATTATCGATACATTTTGAAACTCTAGACATGGAGTGAGTCATTCCAAATTCTTTTAGCATATTTTGATAAGCTGTTCTAGTATAAGCAAATCCTCTATCGGAATGAACTAATGGAGTTGATTTGGGATATTTTTCATGAGCATGAATCAAGGTGTCATTAGCAAGTTTTGTATCATTATGTTCAGAGACCTCTAAGGAAATTGGATATCTATCATAAAGATCGATCATAGATGAAATATATAGTTTCTTATCTGTACCTGGGATGACAATCTCTGTTACATCAGTGCACCATTTTTGGTTAGGGCCGGATGTGTTAAAATCCCTAGCTAAAATATTTTCAGCAGTAGCTTCGGGAGTAGATTGCTTAAAGTTATATTTAGGTTTAGCACGATAAGCGGATTTAATATCGTTAATACACATTAAACGATAGACTCGATTATGACCACATTTATATCCAAGAGCTCGTAAAGCATAATACATTTCAATAACACCGAATAAGGAGTTGTTAGAAGAAGCAATTTCTTTTATCTTAGAAATGATTCTGTTATCTTCGATAATTTTTAGGGAAGGCTTTGAATTAAGCCATTTATAATATGATGAACGACAAATTTTTAGTTCATCGCACATAAAATTAATATCCCAATTAGATTCTTCATGAAGTGATTTAATCAACTCATACGTTTCAATTCTAGATTGCTTTTTGACATATATTTGTTTTGCTCTCGGAAGGTTTAAAGCAATTTCCTTTCGAGAGCATCCACTTTTTTTAATAGTTCATTTATTTTCTTTTGTCTTTCAACTTCAGCTTCAAGTTGAGCAATTCTACGTTGTGCTTTTTCAATTTCAGTCAGTTCAGTTTCTGGTTTCTTTCTTCCACGTTTGTCTTTAAGACCTTCTTCACCAAACTTTTCATACTTCTTTACCCATTGGTATATTTGGGCATAATTACCATTAAAATGAGCAGCAGTACCTTTAATATCTCGATTATGATCAAGACAGTATTTAACAATTTCAACTCTTTCTTCTAAAGTAGTTTTAAGTTTAGTAGCCATATATACCTCACTCTGAGGAGTATAATCCTTCAGTTCTATATGATTATTATACTTTAAAATCCACTGCGACACAGTTGCTTTTGATGGTATACCGTATTTATTAGCAAGTTCACGTGTTGATCATTTGCCACTTAGATAATCAATTACAACGTTAATCTTAAATTCTTTTGAATATGATCCATTTTTTTGTTTTTCTTCAAAAATTAATGAGCTATTCTTTTGATATTGTCTTACCCAGGTATTAATTAAATTATCACCATATCTTCCAAGATCATAAATATTAGATAGTTCTTTAGCACTTTTCTCACCTGAAATATATTTTTTGCATATTTCAATCTTTAAATCTTTTGAATATTTTTGTTTCCTTCCCATATAAAAATCCCATCTAGGAGAAGCGAATATATTTAATTATTTCGCGTGTCTACCTAAATGGGAATATATCAAACATAGTGGCTTTAATTTATTCTTCTTTATTAGTTGTATCTTCTTGTGCTTGATTTTCTTTTTCAATTGCGAGTGCTTTCTTTTCTTTTTTATCTCTTAATTTAAAAAGAGCAAAAGCATATATCATAGTAATTATAATAGAAAATAGCATTAAGATAGTTGTGTCATTAAAGAAACCAATAGTAGAAGGTAAAATTAATGAGATTACTAATGGTGGTAAGGCAATCTTTGGTTCTTTAATAAAATATTTATAAGCTAATGCACCAAATAGAGCAGCAAAAGCTGAATCAAATCCTGGTCTTAAAACTTCAGATTGAAGAACAGGTGTAAGAGGAATCATACAAATAACACCTAGAGCTAGAACTAAAGTTGTAACAATAGTACTTGTAGCAATTGAAATTGTTGAAACAATTTCACCTTCCTTGCTACCATGTTTTACATTAGCTTGTTCACGAGCATTAACAGCACAAGGTAATTTTAAATTAACTAGATTACCTGTAAAGAAGGCAAGATAAGTTCCTTTTTTACCTAGCATAGGTGAATAAGTCATAACTTCAATAAATCCACCCACAATAAACATAATACAACCAACTAAACCTTTACCTAAAATTGACCATTCTGGGAAAACATTTAATACTAGACACATAATAATAGGTACTAACAAAATTAGAATAATAGCAGCACCTAAGAAAACTCTTCCATATAGATGATCTTTATCAAATTCAGTCATTACTTTCTTTTCTTTTTTCATATTAATCACCTACTTTATTAACCCAGCTATAACTGCTGCGGCCATTCCCATAATCATTGAAAATCCGAGTGCGAAGTTTCCAAGCCACTTTTGTTTAAGTTTCTTTTCTAATAAATCACAAAGAGCCATAGTTAGGAATGCAACGATTATTGCAATCATCGGATAAAAGGAAGGCTCTTGCATAACACCTGTATAGTCTTTTTTTGGTCTAAAGTATTTTGCAACTTCTATTCCAAGGAAAGCACAAATCATACCAATAAATACTATATCAAACAATATAGAACCAAATGTTTTCTTCTTAACAGGTGGATTTGATTCAGATACTTTAACTTCAACTTTACTTTTATCGTTTGTATCGTTTTCTTGTTTGACTTCAGTATCAGTTCCAATTTGTTGAGCCTTAGATAAAACTTTTTTATCATAAGTTTTAAATCCAAATAAGCAATAAATAGGTCCTGAAATAATACCAAGAGTCATAACAAGAGCAATGGTAACAAATTGTTGAGATGTTAGACTCGCTAAATTAATTGATCCATAAGTGACATTAACAGCTGTACCTTCATAATGTAAAGCTCCAATAACGGTTAATCGTATCCAAGGTAAAGGAATACCAATGACATTAGATAGTGAAACTACACCAATTAATATGCTAATTGAAGGAAGGATCGTAAAAATAGCACTATTGATTATTGTTTGTTTAAGGATCTTTTTATCCATCCCGATTTTTTTGGCATCTTTATACGATTGGATGATAAATAAAATAGAACCAACAAGCACAAAAATTGAGACAATGGCTCCAAGTAGATACATCCACCATGAATTAGCTATCTTAGACATAATATAAACCTCCGTTTATGTTTATTTTATTATAAGACAAAGACTTTCAAAAGACAAAATGTCAAATTTATGGTAAACTTATGAAAATGAGGTTTACAAAATGTCAAAAAAAGTTGATAAGTATAAAAAGCCAAATATATTTGTATATGGATTATTTAGGTTAATATCTAAAATTATAAGTAAATTTATGTTTAGATTAAAGATAGTACGTAATGAAGTAAAAGGAGTAAAAGGAAGTTACGTTATTATAGCTAATCATGAATCTTCGATAGATTTTATTAATACATGTGTAGCAATCAAAAAAAGAGCTCACTTTGTTGTTAGTAATTCTTTTTTCCAAACACTTCCTATTAAAGGATTGTTAGAAAGTTGTCAAGTTATTAATAAAAATCAGTTTCAAACTGATTTTAGTGATATGAGAAAAATGAAATCAGTCTTAGATCATAATATGCCTTTAGTACTATATCCAGCTGGAATGATGAGTGAAAATGGTATTACAACACCAATTCCATCAGCAACAGGCAAAGTTTTAAAATGGTTTGGTAAAGATGTTTACGTAGCTTTTACTAAAGGAAGCTATTTAACTAATCCAAAATGGAGTAAAAGAATGCGTAAAGGACGTATTACTCTTGATGTATATAAATTATTTAGTGAAGAAGATTTAAAAAAATTGAACGAAACAGAACTTCAAGAAAAAGTTGAAAATGCTCTATATTATGATGCATATAAAAATCAAAAAGAAGATTTAGTTAAATATAGCCATGGAGATGATGTTGAAGGATTAGAAAATGTTTTATATCAATGTCCACATTGCTTAAGAGAATATACGATTGAAGTTCATAACAAAAACACTTTAAAGTGTTCTAGTTGTGGTTACGAAGCTAAAGCTAATATGTATGGATTATTAGAACCTGTTTCAAGTGAAGGAAAAGTTATTTTTGATACTCCTAGTGATTGGGCAACAATGATTGAAAAAAATATTGAAGAAAATGTTGATGATAATTTTATGTTACAAAGTAATGCTAAGATTCAATTAGTAGATCAAAAAAAGCATAAGTTTGTACATGCTGGTAATGGTTCAGTTGTTCTAAATAAAAACGAATTCATACTTGATGGAAATGTAAATGGAGAACAAATAAATAAAAAATTCCCAGTTAAAAATTTCCCTATATTACCTTTTAAACCAGGCAAATGCTTCGAACTACAAGAAAATAAAAAAATATATCGACTTGTTTTAGAAAACGGTAAAGAAACAATGAAGTGGATTAATTCACTTAAAATCTTGCATCGTTTAAAACAAATGGAAAAATAAAAAAATATTTCCTCATTTACTATGAATAACTGAGGAAATATTTTTATTTTACAAATTTTTTACCTTTCTCAAGAGCTTCTTGCTCCCATTTAGGAGTTTTGTTAGATTCTAATTCTTCTAATAGTTTTTTATCTTGTTTTGTAAGATTATATTTATTAAATAAGTCTGGTCGATTATTTTTAGTTAGTGCTAGAGATTGTTTTTGACGCCATTTTGCAATTGCTTTATGGTTTCCTGTATATAGAATATCAGGAATAGTCAAATTGTCATAAGAATATGGTTCTGTATACTGAGGATATTCTAAAAGCCCATTTTCAAATGATTCTTCTTCAATTGACTCATGAGTTATTGCTCCATCTAAAAGACGAATAATAGCATCAGAAATTACCATTGCTGGAAGTTCTCCACCTGTAAGAACGTAATCACCAATAGATATTTGTTCATCAACATAATTATTAACTCTTTCATCTACACCTTCATAATGGCCACATATGATAATAAGATGATCTTTTAATGCTAGTTCATGTGCCTTTTTTTGATTAAATGTATTTCCACGAGGAGAAGACATAATAACATAAGAAGATTCATTTTTAACACTAGCTAAAGCATCTAAAACAGGTTGACATTTTAAAATTAAACCAGCTCCACCTCCTATAGGAGATGAATCAACTCGTCCATATTTATCTTTTGTAAATTGGCGAATATCTACAACTTCTATTTCTATAGCACCTTTTGAAATAGCTCTTTTAATAATTGATGTATTAACAAAATCGTTGAATTGTTCTTTAAATAAAGTAAGAATTGTTATTTTCATAGAAGGCCATCAATAACATTAATTGTTATTTTCCTTTCCTCAATATTAACTTCTTTAATAAAAGCTTTAACAAAAGGTACTAATACATCTTTGCTATTTTCTCTTTCAATTCTTAGAGTGTCATAAGAGGCATATGATTCAACTTTTTTGACTTTTCCAATCATGTTATTATTTTGGTCAAAGACATTACAACTTTCTAAATCTGAATGGTAATAAAAACCTTTATCAAGATCTAGAAGATTTTTTTCTACTTGAACAAGCCAACCAATATATTTTTCAACTAAATTAATGTCTTGTTTTTTTGCTAAAGTAATAATATCAAATTGACCGTCTTTTCGATATTTAAATATTTCTTCTTCAACAAGATCTTTAGTTTGTTCATTGAAAAGGAAAACTTTATTTCCCTTAAGATATCTTTTTGCACCAAAATCAGTAGATGAATAAACTTTTAATTCACCTTTTAAACCGATAGTTTTCACAATTTTTCCTAGTGTTAGATATTCCATATTTTCTCCTTTCAATAAAAAAGATAAGGAATTATTCCTCATCTTCATTTTGCACATCAAATGATTCGAATTTCAAGTGAATTCTTTTGTTTTCTGTTTTTCCAGCAATTGAAAGAACTTCACGGAGTGCATCAGCTATAATACCTTTTCTTCCAATTAAACGAGCTGTATCTTCTTGTTCTGCAACAATTAAAAGAACAACTTCTTTTTCATCTTCAGTAGGCATTTGACGGATCATAACAGCTTCTTTGTTGACAACAAATGCATCAACTAAAGAATGGATGATCTTATCGTAATCCATGAATTATTCTCCTTTTTTTGCTTTGCTTTCAGCGAATTTTTTTGTAATACCAGCTTTAGTAAATAATGCTTTTACTGTATCTGATAATTGAGCACCATTGTTTAACCATTTTAATGCAACTTCTTCGTTGATTTTTGCAGCATTATTAACATCTTTAGGATTGTATGTACCTACTTGTTCAATAATACGTCCATCACGAGCATAGCGACTATCAGCTGCTACGATACGATAGATTGGTTCTTTATGACGACCAATTCTAGTTAATCTAATTTTAACTGCCATAATAATAATCTCCTTTAACTACATTACAAAATATATACTAATTAAGTATTGGTGTCAAGCATTTTTACTTAACAATAAAAAATATTTTATTATTTAATATAATTTGATATAATAAATTGATTCGTAAAGGAGATTTTTATGACAAAAAAGGAATTGAACTGTCAAAACTCAATAGAAAACGAGAGTTTAAACAGCGATTCACCTTTGCCTATGGAACCTAAAAATAAAAAAGATTTCTTCCATATCAAACAAAGAGGATCAACATACGGACGTGAAATTTTAGCAGGTATTATAGTTTTTTTATCGGTTATCTATATTCTACCAGTTAATTCATCTATTTTAAGTGATGCAGGAATGGACTCAACAGGTGTCTTTGCTGCTACTGCTATTGCTAGTGCTTTATGTACTATGATTATGGGTCTTGTTGCTGGATATCCAATCGTATTATCTTCAGCTATGGGAATGAATGCATTTTTTGCATATACCATTTGTTGTGGATTAGGGTATTCGTGGCAAGAAGCTTTAGCTTTATTATTTATAGCCGGTATTTTATATTTAATTATGACATTAACCCCACTTCGTAAAATGATTATGAATGCGATACCGAAAGATATTAAACAAATCATTTTGGTAGGTTTAGGATTTTTTATTTGTTTTGTTGGATTAAGAAATTCAGGGATTATTTCTCTAACTACAAATAGTACGGGAATTGCAAGTATTGGTTTAGGTGATTTAAGTAATCCATCTATATTACTTGCTTTACTTGGAATTATTTTAGTTTTTGTCTTCTCATCTTTAAAGCTTAAGTTTTTTAAAAGATTTTCTATTTTATTATCGATGTTAACTGTTGCTTTATTAGGATTGATTTTAGGTTGGTGTGGTGTTGAAGGTCTACCAAAATTTGATTTTAATCAAGATTGGATTGCTATTACTTCAATTGATAAAGTCTTTGGACAACTATTTAGTGGATCTAATTTTATAAATGTATTAAAAAATCCTAAATCATATGCTTTAATATTCGTTTTAATATTTGTTCATTTATTTGATACAACTGCAACGTTATTAGCTGTTGGAAAAGATGCTGGATTTATAAATGAAAAAGGCGAACTTGATGGAGGCGAAAAGGCAATGTTAGCTGATGCAATAGGAAGTGTAATTTGTGCTCCTATTGGTACTTCAACTGTTACTCCATTTTCAGAATCTTCTATCGGAATTGAAGTTGGAGGAAGAACGGGATTAACAAGTATTGTTGCTGCTTTCTTATTTATCATTAGTTTATTTATTTATCCATTACTTTCAATATTTAGTTTTTCATGTGTAACTGCAATGGCTCTAGTTTACGTTGGTTCATCGATTGTAATTCATAACTTAAATGATATTAATTGGAAAGATCCAGCGATTGGTGTTTGTGCTTTTATTACTGTTATTATGATTACATTAACTTATTCTTTATCTAGTGGTATAGGTTTTGGAATTATTATTTATGTTGTTATCATGTTAGCATCTTCTAGAGCTAAAGAGATTAATCCAATTTTATATATTTTAGCTTTATTATTTGTTATTAATTTTACTATTAATGCTTTAATATAGATTATAACTTGTATTCTTTTACATCTAGTTTTAGAAAAATAAAGAAATTTTTATTTTTGCTTGCTATCTATACTTAAATTTTGTAAAATAATAAAGCATTTTGTATGCTGCAGATGTTCCGCTGAAGATCACTACTTGAATGAACATGAATAAGAAAATATTTGTTGAAAAGGAGAAACTAAGATGAACAATAATTTAGTTAATGAAATTACAGCTTCTCAATTAAAGAAAGATATCCCAGAATTTACAGCTGGTGATACATTAAGAGTTGCTGTTCGTATTATCGAAGGTGGAAAACAAAGAATTCAAAACTTTGAAGGTGTTTGTTTAGCACGTCGTGGTTCTGGTGTCTCTGAAACATTCATCATTAGAAAAGTATCTTCTGGTGTTGGTGTTGAAAGAAACTTCCCATTACATTCACCAAACATTACTTCAATTGAAGTAGTAAAACATGGTAAAGTACGTCGTCATAAGATCTTCTACCTACGTAACTTAAAAGGTAAAGCTGCTCGTATTAAAGAAGACTTATCAAAGTAATAATTTTGAAAAATTAAATTTAAATAGTGACTTAAAAACTTCCTTTGGGAAGTTTTTTTGTTGTTTTTTTAAATATTGATATTTGATATAATAATTTATAAAGGAGGAGAAAAAATGCAACAAAAAGGAATACACTGGTTTCCAGGACATATGCAAAAAGCATTACGACAAATTGAAGAACGCTTAAAGATTATTGATGTTGTCATTGAATTATTAGATGCACGAGCTCCTCTATCTTGTAGAAATGATTATTTATATAACATGACTGCATCCAAAAAGAGACTTATTATCTTAACTAAATTAGATCTAGCTGATAAAGAAGTTGCTTTAACTTGGGTTGATTATTTTTCAAAAAATGGCAATCAAGTAATACTTGCTAATTTAAATGATAAAAATATAGTTCAAGAGATTACAAAGAGAATTCAAATACTTGGTAGTGAAAAACAAGAAAAAGCAAAAAGACGTGGAATGAAGCCTCAACCTATTAAGACAATGATTATAGGAATTCCTAATGTTGGAAAATCAACATTAATTAATAGATTAGCTAAAAGAAGTGCTGCTAGTGTACAAAATACTCCAGGACATACAAGATCACAGCAGTGGATTAAAATAGGTAATGATTTTGAATTACTTGATACTCCGGGTGTTTTACCTGCACATTATGAAGATAAAAATTTTGCAATTAATCTTGCTTTGATTGGTTCTATTAAACAAGATATCCTTCCTATAAGTGATCTTGTTTCTATATTAATTAATTTTTTAAAACTTTATTATATAGATGATTTTAAAAAATTATATGATTTAACAGATGATATTTTAGACGATGATATTTCCGTTCTCACTCAAATTGCGAAAAGAAGAGGATTATTATCTAATAAAGGGTATGATTTAGATAAAGCTGAGAATTTATTACTTAAAGAATTTAAAGATGGAAAGATTTGTAGAGTTTGCCTAGAAAGAATTGGTGATTAGTATGTTAGATTATGAAAAGAAATACTACAGTGATGAAATTCAATATATAGTTGGATGTGATGAAGCAGGAAGAGGACCTTTAGCTGGGCCAGTTGTTGCTGCAGCTGTAATTCTTCCAAAAGATTATGAAAATGAAATGATTAATGATTCAAAGAAATTAACTGACAAAAAAAGAAGAGAACTCTTTGAAGAAATCCAAAAGAATGCTATTGCTTTTGGAATCGGAATTGTTTCTCCAGAAGAAATTGATAACATTAATATATATCAAGCAAGTAGATTAGCTATGAATATTGCAATTAAAAATATGTCTCATAAGTTTGATATGATTTTAACTGATTACATGCCATTATTTGGATACGAATGTGAAGTTGAACCAATTGCAAAAGGAGATGCTAAAGCTATGTGTATTGCTGCTGCTTCCATTATTGCAAAAGTTACAAGAGATAATTTAATGATTGAACTTGATAAACTATATCCACAATATGGTTTTAAAAATCATATGGGTTATGGTACAAGAGAACATTTAGATGCTCTTGAAGTTTACGGACCTATTAAAGGTGTTCACCGTTTCTCATATGCACCAGTTTTGAAAAAAGATAGTAAACAATTAACTTTATTTTAGGATATTTTTTAAAAGTCACCAAATTATATAATGAGGTGATTTTTTTATGAAAACATTAACAGCAAGAGAAGTAATTTTATATTTATCAATTAAATATAACGGAAATTGGTCTGATATTTTTAATGCAGTTAGAAAAAAGGAACGTATCGATTTAGAAGAATATGAAAAAATTACAAATAATATATCTTGTTCATATGTAACTATCTTAGATGCTGATTATCCTAATTCATTAAAGAGTGTGTATCGTCCGCCATTTGTTTTATTTTATTATGGAGATTTGTCTTTGATTAATAAACAAACAATTGGTGTAATTGGTCCACGAGAAAACACCAAATATGCAAAAGAAAATTGTGAAAGTATTGTTAATGAATTATCTTCTAAACTTGTAATTGTTTCTGGCCTTGCAAAAGGTATTGATTCTATTGCTCATCAAGCCTGTGTTAATGCTGGAGGGAAAACCATTGCAGTTTTAGGAAGTGGAATAGATAACTGTTATCCTAAAGAAAACTTACTTTTGTATAATATAATAAAAAAAGAACACTTACTTATAAGTGAATATCCAAATATGGTTGAACCAAACGCAGATAATTTTCCTTTACGTAATAGAATTATTGCTGGGTTAAGTCAATCATTATTTGTTGTTGAAGCAAAGAAAAAATCAGGAACAATGATTACAATAGGTTATGCTTTAGAAAATGGTAAAGATGTTTTCTGTTTACCACATAATGTTGATGGAACACATTATTGTAATTCCTTAATAAAAGAAGGTGCTATTCTTATTGAAAATGCTCAAGACATTTTTAGTAATTTAAATATTTAAAAAAATGTTTATTTAATATATTTAAATAAAGGAAAAGGTATGAATGTTTTTGTGTTGACTTTTTAAAAGATATGTTGATAATAGTTAAATGTATAAGAGGGAATATATGAAATTAGTTATTGTTGAGTCACCAGCTAAATGTAAAACGATTGGTAAATATTTAGGAAATGATTATAAGGTTATGGCTTCTTATGGCCATATTCGTGATTTAGCTATTCGCGGAAAAGGTGGATTAGGGGTTGACTTAGAAAATAATTATGCACCAATATATGTAAATGATTCAGATAAAGAAAAAGTAATTAAAGAATTAACAAAGGCATCTAAGGAAGCTGAAGAAGTTATTCTTGCAACCGACCCTGATAGAGAAGGTGAAGCAATTGCTTGGCATTTAGCAATGGTCTTAGGATTACCAGTTGAAACGACTCGTCGTTTAGAATTCCATGAGATTACTCAAGAATCAATTCAAAAAGCTATTAATAATCCACGCACTATTGATATGAATTTAGTTGAATCTCAAGAGTGTCGTCGTATTTTAGATCGTATTGTTGGGTTTACCTTAACTGGTATCTTAAAAAAGAAAATTAGAATGGAATCTGCAGGTCGAGTTCAATCTGCAACCTTAAAACTAATTGTTGATCATGAAAAAGAGATAGAACAATTCGTTCCTGAAGATTACTGGACCATAGAAGGTACAATTAAAAATGATAAATGTGTTTTAAATGTTGAACTTGAACAAATTGACGGCAAAACAGCATCTTTAAAAGACGAACAATATGCACAAAGTATTTACAATAGTTTAAGCGATACATATAAAATAATAGATATTAAAAAGGTTAAGAAAGAACGTATAAGCAAACCTGCATTTACAACTTCAACTTTACAACAAGAAGCTTTTTCAAAATATAAGTATTCTACTAAGCAGACATCAACAATTGCCCAACATCTTTATGAAGGTCGAGAAATTAATGGTCAATTCCAAGGTTTAATTACTTATATGAGAACGGATTCTACTCGCTTAAGTCCTGAGTTTATTAGTAGTGCTCAAGAATATATTAAAAATACTTATGGTAATCAATATCTAGGTTCAAATGTTGTTAAATCAGCTAAAGGACAAATTCAAGACGCTCACGAAGCTATAAGACCTACTTCTATTAGTAGAACTCCAGATTCAATAAAATCTTATTTATCTAAAGATGAATATAATTTATACAAGTTAATATACAATCGTGCTTTAGCATCATTAATGTCTGCAAATGAATATGAACTAACAACCATTCGCTTAGAAAATGGAAATACAATTTTTAAATCGAATACTGAACTTGAACTTTTTGATGGTTACTTTGTTATTTATAAAGCAACAGATGATGAAGATCTTATAAATAAAGCAAAACTTCCATCTTTATCTAACAATGATATTTTCTATGAAGATAAAGTTGAATTATTAAAGCATACAACTCAACCTCCAGCTCATTATACCGAGGGAAAGGTTGTTAAATTAATGGAAGAATTAGGAATAGGAAGACCTTCTACTTATGCTTCAACTATTTCATTACTTTTAAAAAGAGGATATATTAAATCGGAAAAACATTTCCTTATTCCTCAACAAGATGGAAAACTTTCAATTTGTTATCTCGATGAATTCTTTATTAGAATTATTAATTCAACTTTTACAGCTGAAATGGAAAAGAATCTTGATGATATCGCAAATAAAAAAGATACGCGTGTAAGAGTATTAGATGGATTCTGTGATTTCTTTTTTCCACTTGTTCACGTTGCTCAAGATGCTACTTATGAAATACCTTCTGAATTTGTAGAAGACTATGGCATTTGTCCAGAATGTGGTAAGCCTTTAGTTAAACGTAAGGGTGCATATGGCGATTTTATTGCATGTTCTTCATATCCAACATGTAAATACATTCAGAAAAAAGAAAAAGAAGTAGCTGTTGCTACTGGTGAAAAATGTCCAAAATGTGGATCAGATATGGTTTTTAGAAAAAATAAAAAAGGTGAAACCTTTGAAGCTTGTTCAAATTTCCCAAAATGTAAATATATTAAGGGAAGCGAAGAAAAACCTGAACCTACATTTGTAGATAAAAAGTGTCCAAAATGCGGCTCTCCATTAATTCTAAAAAAAGGAGTTAAAGGCAGATCATCATTTTTAGGATGTAGTAATTTCCCTAAATGTAGATATATTGAGCCTTATAAAGAATAAAAGAATTGTGGTTTTTTCCACAATTTTTTTAAAATAATAATTTATAATATTTTTAGATACCGAGGAGGTAAAAAATGGAAAAAATTAATGTAATAGGAGCAGGTCTTGCTGGCGTTGAAGCTGTTTATTATTTAATTAATAAAGGTTACACTGTTGATCTATATGAAAAAAGACCTTTAAAAAATACCCCTGCTCATCATAGTGAATATTTTGCTGAACTAGTATGTTCCAATTCTTTAAAGTCTAATCGTTTAGATAATGCTTGTGGATTATTAAAAGAAGAAATGAGACATATGAATTCATTGACTATGAAAGTTGCAAATGAAACTAAAGTTCCAAGTGGAAATGCTTTATCTGTTGATCGCGATTTATTTGCTTCTAAAATAACAGATATTATTAAAGCATCTCCTTTAGTTAATGTACATTATGAAGAAGTCGAAGTAATTAATCCTAATGAATATACTATTATTGCTACTGGACCATTATCTAGTGATAGTTTTATATCTGATTTAAAAAAATATGTAGGTGAAGAAACTTTAAATTTTTTTGATGCTTGCTCGCCAATAGTTGAAAAAGACTCCATTGATTTTTCAAAAGCATATTATAAATCTAGATATGAACAAGGTGATGATTCTTACATTAATTGTGCGATGAATAAAGAAGAATATTTTCGTTTTTATGATGAATTAATTAATGCAAAAACAGCTCCTGTACATGAGATGGATACAAAATATTTTGAGGGTTGTATGCCTGTGGAGGCTATTGCTAGACGTGGAGAAAAAACTTTACGATATGGACCTTTAAAACCAATGGGATTAGGTAAAACAATCGATGATAAACCTTTTGCTGTTGTACAATTAAGACAAGATAACGTTCAAGCAAGTTTATATAATATTGTTGGATTTCAAACTAACCTTACATATTCAGAACAAAAAAGAGTGTTTGGTTTAATACCTGGTTTAGAAAATGCATCATATGTAAGATATGGCTTAATGCATAGAAACACGTATGTTTGTGCTCCACGAGTTTTAAATAAAGACCTATCCATTAAAGGATATGACAAATTATTTATTGCTGGTCAACTAAGTGGTGTTGAAGGATATGTTGAATCTGCTGCTACTGGTATTTTAGCTGCAATTAATGTAGTTAGAAGAATTGAAAATAAAGAGCCGGCATACGCGCCTTTAGAAACAATTCTAGGATCACTAGTAAACTATATAACTTTTTGCTCGCCGAAGAACTTTTCACCAATGAATGCCAACTTTGGTATAATGGGTTCTGTAGTTAAGGATAAAGAAGAGATAGCAAAAAAATCTTTAGAAGTCATTGACGAATGGTGGCAAAATATAAATGGATGATACTTTATTATTATTTAAAAACTACCTAATTTATACATGTAATTATTCAAGTAATACAGTCAAAGCATACTGCGATGATATTAATAAATTTTTAAGATATTGTAACGAAGAAGAGATAAATTATTTAGAAGTTCATGAAGTGAATATTCGTAATTATTTATCTCTTTGTTTTATTAATAAGCTCAATAAAAGGTCAATGAGTCGGATATTAAGTTCCCTTCGTTTCTTTTATGCTTTTTTAATTAAGTTTGATTATGTAACAGTAAATCCTTTGGAGTTTATTTCATTAAAGAAAGGTTTTAATAAATTACCTGATGTTTTATATGATGAATCAATTGAACAATTATTCATGCTTAATAAACTAAGAAATGATTATCTTAAAAACCGTGATCAAGCAATACTAGAGTTACTTTATTCTTCTGGAATAAGAGCTTCAGAACTTGTGAATCTGAAGTTTTATTCGATTGATTTAGAAAGTAGAATTATGCGTATTTGTGGAAAAGGTAATAAAGAACGATTAGTTCCATTTTCAAAGAGTGCTAAAGAAGCTCTTGATGAATATATAAATAACACTAGAATTCGTTTATTAAGTAAAAATAAAGATAGTGAAGTGGTGGAAAATGTATTTTTAAACGCAAGTGGACAAAAACTAACTGTACGTGGATTAGAATATATTTTAAGGAAAATTGAAGATAAAACAGGATTTCAAATTCATCTATATCCACATATATTAAGACATTCATATGCTACAAAACTTTTAGATAATAATGTTGATTTACGAATCATACAGGAAATGCTTGGCCATGCTTTTTTATCTTCTACTGAAGTATATACTCACGTAAGTGTTGAAAGCCTAAAAGAAGTGTATCAAAATGCTCATCCTCGAGCAAAGAAAAAGAAAAAAACCATTGAATGATATATAAATTTATGGTAATATTAATTGGCTCTGTATGGAGCAAATACACACATTACTGATTCAATGTTCGAGTCTTCATCGCAAAAGGTTGCATTATATGAAGGAATATTGTTCGAAGTAATGGAGGTTAAAAACAAAATAGGAGGACTCAAGAAATGAGCGAAAATGAAATCATGGAAAGTGTAATGCACGATGAAAATTCACCTGTCATTACAATGAAAAAACTTCTTGAAGCTGGTGTTCACTTTGGTCACCAAACAAGAAGATGGAACCCAAAAATGGGTAAATACATCTACGGTGCTCGTAATGGTGTATACATTATTGACTTACAAAAGTCAGTTGAAAAAATTGAAGTTGCTTACAAAGCACTAAAAGAAATCGTCGATAACGGTGGTAAAGTTTTATTTGTTGGTACAAAGAAACAATGTCAAGAAGCTGTACAAGAAGAAGCTTTAAGATCAGGCTCTTTCTATATCACAAGCCGTTGGTTAGGTGGTACATTAACTAACTTTAAAACTTTAAGTAATAGAATTAAATATTTAAAAACTTTAGATGCTCAAGCTGAAGATGGCACATTTGATTCAATGCCAAAGAAAGAAGTAGCAGCATTATTAAAAGAAAGAGAAAAACTAGAACACAATTTAGGTGGTATTAAAGAAATGCGTAAACTACCTAATGCTGTATTCGTCATTGATCCACGTATTGAACACAATGCTGTTGCAGAAGCTCGTAAATTAAACATTCCAGTCTTTGGTATTGTTGATACAAACTGTGATCCTGATGATGTAGATTACTGCATTCCAGCTAACGATGATGCAATTCGTTCAGTTAGATTAATTCTTCAAGTTATGGCTGATGCTGTTGTTGAATCTAAAGGTGGACAAACAATCGTCGCTTATACAAAAGATGAAGGCGAAGAAATTACAATGAGCGATGCTATTAAAGTTGCTGATAAATTAGATGCTGAAAAGAAAGCTGCTTTAAAGGCTAAAGAAGAAGAAAATAAGGATAAAAAAGCTGTAAGAAAACCAGCTTCAAAAAAAGCTCCAGCAAAAAAACCTGTAGCTAAAGAAGAAGCTAAAGAAGAAGAAATAGAAGCTCAAGAAGCTGAAGAAATTAAGGAGTAATAACTATGGCTGCACCTACAATGATTGAATGCATTAAAATTTTAAGAGATCGTACTGGCGCTGGTATGATGGATTGTAAGAAAGCTTTAGAAGAAAGCAATCTTGACATTGAAAAAGCTTGTGACTGGTTACGTGAAAAAGGAATTGCAAAAGCTGCTAAAAAATCAGCTACTCGTATTGCTGCTGAAGGTTTAACAATTGTTAAAACAAGCGGAAATAAAGCAATTATCTTAGAAATTAACTGCGAAACAGACTTCGTTGCAAAAGGCGATGCATTTAAACAATTATTAAATGACACAGCTGATATTTTATTAGAAAAAGAATGTGGATGCATTAATTGTGCAAAAGAAGCAGTTGCTGATGTTTTTACAGATGCTTCTGTTAAAATTGGTGAAAAATTAGATTTACGTCGTTTTGAATTATTAAAGAAAGAAGAAGGCCAATCATTTGGTTATTACATCCATATGGGTGGAAAAGTTTCTGCTTTAGTATTAATTGATAAAGATTTACCAGAAATTGCTAAAGATTTATCAATCCACATTGCTGCTTCAAAACCAGTATATTTAACAAAGAATGATATTCCTGCTGAACTTATTGAACATGAAAAATCAGTTCAATTAGAATTAGCAAAGAATGATCCAAAATTAGCTGGTAAACCTGAACAAGCTTTAACAAAAATTATTGAAGGTAAAATTAATAAACAATTCATGGATCAAGTTTTATTTGACCAAGAATACATTATGGACGATAATGCACCTACAGTTGGCAAATTCTTAACAGACAAAGGTATTAATGTTGTTAAATTTGTTTGCTACACAGTTGGTGAAGGAATTGAAAAACGTCAAGACAATTTTGCTGAAGAAGTAATGAATCAAGCTAAATAAATATTTGCACTCTTTTTAGAGTGCTTTTTTAAAAAATGGAGGTATCAATATGGCTAAGTATAAAAGGGTTCTTTTAAAATTAAGTGGTGAAGCTTTAGCTGACAAAGAAGATCATCGTATTCTTAATGCTCACTCATTAGAAGTAATTGGTAAATCAATTAAAAATATGGTTGATAGTGGCGTCCAAGTTGCTATTGTTGTTGGTGCCGGTAACATTTGGCGTGGTAAACTAGCTGAACAAATTGGTATTGAGCATAGTACTGCTGATTATATGGGAATGTTAGGAACTATTATTAATTCGCTAGCACTACAATCAGCAATTGAAAATAGTGGTGTTGATTGTCGAGTCTTAAGTGCTATTGAAGTACGTGCTGTTGCTGAACCTTATATAAGAAGACGTGCAATAAGACACTTAGAAAAAGGACGTGTTGTAATATTTGCTGGTGGTACTGGTAATCCTTATTTTACAACCGATACTACAGCAACTTTAAGAGCTATGGAGATTGAAGCTCAAGCTGTTTTAATGGCTAAAAACGATGTTGAAGGAGTCTTTACTGCTGACCCACACGTTGATCCTAATGCAACATTGATTTCTGAAATCACTTATGAAGAAATGCTTGCAAAAAATTTGAAAGTAATGGATTTAACAGCTGTTTCATTATGCATGCAAGGAGATATTGATATTAGAGTATTTAATATGAAAAACCCTGATAATTTCTTAAGAGTAATTAATGGAGAAAGTATAGGAACTAGAATTTCAAAAGGAGATAAATAAAATGGATGAATTAGTATTAGAATGTCAAGAAAAGATGTCTAAAACTGTTGATGCTTTATCATCACAATTTGTAACATTAAGAACAGGTAAGGCTTCACCTGCTGTTCTTGAAAAAATTGAAATTGATTATTATGGTTCAATGACACCAATTAATCAATTATCTTCAATTTCTTCACCTGAGCCACGTCAATTATTGATTAAGCCTTATGATAGAAATGATGTAAAGGCAATTGTTGCTGCTATTAATGCTTCTGATTTAGGAATTAATCCTATTAATGATGGAACTTCAATTCGTTTAATTTTTCCTGCATTAACAGAAGAAAGACGTAGAGAATTAGTAAAAGTTGCAAAGAAATATAGTGAAGATTCTAAAGTTGCTTTACGTAACATTAGAAGAGATTTTATTGATTTAGTTAAGGAAGATAAAGAACTTCCAGAAGATCAAGCAAAGCGTTTAGAAAATGATATTCAAAAAGTAACTGATGAATTTTCTAAAAAAATTGATGAAGCATTTTCTACAAAAGAAAAAGAAATCTTAACTTTATAAAAATATGCCACGTTGTATGACTATGACGTGGCTTTTAATTTATTTTGTCTTATTTACATATATTATTTTGAGGTAGAGAAAATAAAAAGTTTAACAAAGATGCCACAGCATATTGCTATCATCATGGATGGGAATGGTAGATGGGCAACAAGTCGTGGGTTACCAAGAAATTTTGGACATAAAGAGGGATGTAAGAATATTAAAGAAATTCTTAACCAATGTAAAAGTGTTGGTGTTAAAGTTTTATCACTTTTTGCATTTTCTCAAGAGAATTGGAAAAGGCCACATGAAGAAATAAATTATATTTTTAAGTATATATATGAATTCTTACTAGAAAATGAAACTTATTTTGGAGAACAAAATATTAAATTATTAGTTATGGGAGATACAACAAAACTCCCTTTGGGTTTACAAAATATATTAGACAGAATCATTAAAAAAACGATGTATTACGATGGATTTATTGTTAATATCGGACTAAATTATGGTAGTCAGCAAGAGATATTAAGAGCAATAAATAATATTTATAAAGATTTATTAAAAGAAAAATACAAAAGCACGTTTATTTGTGGTAAAATTTTTAAGAAATATCTATATACTAGTTCTTTGCCAGATGTTGATTTATTAATAAGAACTTCTGGAGAACAAAGGATATCAAATTTTATGTTATGGCAAATCTCTTATGCTGAAATTATCTTTCATAAAAAGAATTGGCCTTCTTTTACTAAAAACGATTTAATGAAATGTTTAAAGATTTATTTAAATAGAAATAGAAGATTCGGAGGATTACATTATGAAAAAAATAGAAATGAATGAATTAGATGTAGAACAAAAGCATTCAATGCATGTACGTATTATTTCAGCTCTTATAATGCTTTTAGTTTCTGTACCTTGTATTGTTCTAGGTGGATGGTTTTTCTTAGTATTTGCCGTATTAGTTTTAGCTACTGCGACATTCGAATTTATTCATGCACCACATAAAACTAATAAATATAGTCCTTTTGTTTATACATTTATTTATATTTTGACTTTTATGCTAACTTTCTGGTCTGCAATCAAAAATAATATGAACAATATTAATAATCCTGCTTCAATTTTTAATGAATGGTCATTTAATGGAGCATTCGTGGTTTTTGATAATTTAGGAGAAGCTACTACTTCCATAATGTTATCAACCATTGGTATTAGTGTTTTGCTTTTAGTTTTATTCTTTTTATCAATTATTCATAGTAACTTCAACATTCAAGATGTAACATATTTATTTACAATGGTAATCTTGATTTCTATTGGCACACAATCATTATT
>JAXFTN010000043.1:0-9526 GCA_034176765.1 Bacilli bacterium
TCAACAAAATCAGGATCTGGAGTTCTTAGAACATCTAATATAGTTACTTTATTTCCTTCTTTATCAAAACTTATTTCTTCATACAAACTAATATTTTTACTATTTTTCTTATCTGCACGAAAGTACATCAATATTTCATTCGCCACTATCACTTAAAAGAACGATTTGTCCTCCGTGAGTTCCGGTTTCGGAATTCTCACTACCTTCAAAAACTGGTTGATAGGTTGTTGTGTGGTTTCTACTACCGATTAAGTCAATGTGTATGTCTTTTCCATCGGTAGAACAATTACCAATAAACAACTTTAAGAAATTTCTTTGTGATAGTAAATCAAGTTCAGTAAAGTTGCTCATATAGTTATCAAGTATATATACAAGCATTTTAGCAGTTTCTTGGTCGGTATAAGAGTCTGGTTGGTCTGCCTTTAGTTCTTGAATTTTTGCTACAACTTCTTTGTCCTTTTGTTTTAAATCTTTTATTTTATTTTGTACGTCATCTAATAAGTCTTCATCAACATATTCTATACGAGAGATATAATTTTTAATACTAGCAAGGTTTTGGTTATGTTTTCTTTCTAACACTTCTAATTCGTTTGTCTGACTATTCTTGCCGTAGTTTTCATCTTTAATAACTTTAAGTAATTCTTGGTAGAATTCACTAGTAGGTTTTGCAAGTTCCTTTATTCCATCAATAACAAGTTTGTCTGCCTCATTTCCGTTAACGTTAGGACAATTGCAAAGTTTTCCTCTAGACCTCATTTTAAGGTCGCATATATAGTTAAACTTTCTATCGCCGTTTGGAAGTGTTGTGTCTTTAAGTTTTGGTCGCATAAGGTTGCCACAATGCTCACAACGAAGTATACCGGCAAGAATAGAATTGTTTTTTACCGGAAGTCTATATGCTTTGTTTTGGTTGCTATTAAGTAGTCTTTGAACTTCTACCCAGTCTTTACCTTTTATAATTCCTTGATGTTTTCCAATAGCATTTATCCATTGGTCTTTATCTTTAGTTTTAACACTACCAGTTTTAGTTTTACTAGTCTTGTTATAACTCATCACACCATAAGTCCCGTCCCAGTCTATTTCATCGTTAAAGATGTCCATATCATTGTTTTTAAAGTAGTTAAACATATCTTTGTCGGCTATTGCATAAACGGGGTTTGTAAGTATCTTTTTAAGCCCCCAACGTGCGAAATCACACTCACGTCTTGTCTTTAGATTATTGTTAAGTAAAAACGTTTCTAGAGTGGTTAAAGACTTTAATTCAAGGTATTTGTCATATATAAGTTTTATTATCTCTATTTCGTCATTTATAGGGCTTAATTTATATAGTGAAACCTTTTTACCATTGATGTTAAATTTTTCCATCTTTTCTGACTCAAAGCCCATAGGTGTATTACCACCAAGCCATCGTCCAGTTTTGGCAAGTTCCATCATATTGTCTCTGATACGTTCTGCTATTGTTTCACGTTCTAGTTGTGCGAACGTCATTGTTATCATAAGCATTGCACGTCCCATTGATGTAGTAGTATCAAAACTTTCTGATACACTAGCAAACTTAGTATCATATTGTTCTAGTTCATTATACATTTCACAGAAGTCTAAAACATTACGAGATAGTCTATCTAGTTTATATACAACTATCATCTTAACTTGCTTTTCTTTAACTAGACTCATCATTTCTTGAAATTGAGGTCTTTTAACATCTTTACCACTAAAGCCCTCATCTTGTTTAATAATGATGTCTTCATCTTTAACATTTATATCAAACTTACTCTTAATGTAAGCCTTGCATATTTCAATTTGATTTTCTACTGATTCGCCTTTGCCAGTAAACTTTGATTTACGAGAATATATAACATATTTTCTTAAATCGTTTCTTATTTTTGCTATTTCATCATTACCCATAAAAAGTTTCCTTTCTTTTAAGTGATTACATATATATTATATCACATAGAGAACAAAAATAATATCAAATATAAGCAGATTTTAGTAATAAAGTGTGTTATAATAGTTGACTAATTGGAGGGGTTATATGGCTCACTTAAAGAAAGACTTTAAATATCACAAAATATTTTTAAATAAATACACTAACCAAACGTATCTCTCATACTTATATAGAGATAAAACAAAGTATATACCGAGGAGTGATGATTTTGTACCTCATCATCTTGAAGTCGTTTTTAATTTTTTTATAGTTTGCAATAATTCAATATGTAAAAGAGGAAGTATTGAAAATAGTATTAAAACAATACATAAATATTTTGATTCAATAACCTCAATTAAGTTTTCTCAATGGGTAAGACATGATATAGATGGGGAATCAAATTACATAAAGGGGAAATGGGTAGGCCCTAAAAGTGTATATTTAAATGAAATTGCTGATTATATGGAATCTTTAAAAATGAAAAATGAAATATATATAAAAGAAATTCAACTTATAAGGGATATATACTACTGGAAAGACAATTTTGAAGATGAATTTGAAAAATTTAAAGATTATATTTTTGACTTTGACAAAAATCATTATGACTGGGTTGTTGGGGATAATATTATTTATGATAGGTCTATAAGAGATAACATACAAAAAAGAGTCTATTGTTCACTAGGTAATGAAAATGTTGTTCCTAAATTCAAGGCTATATATTTTGAAAATGCCTTTGTAGAACCTAAAGATAAAGCAAGACTATATAAGCAAATAGATTATTTACTAACTACTATCGCAGATATAAATAATTACCTTTTAACTAAAGAAAATGTTAAAGCAATTGAACTATTACAAGATTATTTTGAAGAAAATGAAAAGATGGAAAGTTGTAAAGATATTTATTACTTAAAGATATATTATCAACTACATGATGTTTATAATTTAATTAGTCAAGGCAAAAATCATGAGGGATTAGTAATAATTCAGAAGATTATTGAAAAAGAAAACAACAAGTACATATCATCATTTATTTTGTTTGAAAGTGTAGCCATTGATTTAGAAAATTCTACTTATGCTAAGATAGTAAATATATAAAAAGTGCAAATTTTTTTCTTCGCTCCCTAAGGCAAAAAATGCACTTTTTTTATTGTAATAATATTTCAATTTGATATGATGATTATACAAAGAAAAAACCGGTTTATTATTTGCACTACAGGGGGAAAGGAGATGTATTATCATCAAGTTGATTATTAACTTACCAACTGATGATATTGGAAAAAGTATGTTTAATGAACAATTTTCTAAACTACAAGCAAAATTAGTTGCAGAGTCAATAAAAAAACTAAATGTTGATGATACATCTAAACAAAAACTTTGCTTAGGTGTTCTAGAACTACTTAATAATAAAATCAAGGAGGTAAAAGAAGATGAATAATAGCGAGAATGCTAATGTAAATAATAAACAAAATGATAAGAATAAAAAGAAAAATAATAAAAGAATAGTTAAATCGCATAATGATATAAACGAAGAACAAATTATAAATTACGTACAAAGAGAATTTATTAAAGCATATATGACTGCTTATGCTCAAAGAGAAATTAAAGAAAAGGAATTAGTTATGTTTACAAAATATTTAAAGAATATAAAGCCAGTAAATACATCAAGTAATCATTATGTTAATAGATTAAAAAGTTTATGCAACGAAATGAAAGGTTATTATAGTCAATTTCAAAAACTAAATTACATCTTAGGTATCAATTTTAACCAAGATAAAACTCATTAAGAACTAAACTATAACAATTTAGAACACTAAGTAAACATATTAAAATGTATAATTGTAAAAAGTTATACATTTTTTTACATATCTTACTAAAAAATTTTAAAAATATAGTATAATTATAATTGAGGTGGGACAATGAATACAACTATTTATTTAATTAGACATTCTGAGCCTTTTAAAGTTCATAGGGGTAATGCTAGAACTAACGAGACAATTTTATTAGAAAATGAAAAATCACCTTTAAGTATAAATGGTGAAAAAATGGCAGAACAATTTGCTAATTATAAAGAATTTAAAAATTTAGATTTAGTTTATTCATCAAACTATGTAAGAGCAATGTCTACTGCAAAATATTTTGCTAGTGTAAATGGCTTGAAAGTTAATATTGATGATAGATTTAACGAAAGAGTTCATGGTGTACATTCTTGGAATGAACTTCCTAATGATTTTGAAATAAATCAATTTAAAGATGAAAATTATAAAGTGGGTTTTGGTGAGTCTCAAAAAGAAGTTCAAAATCGTATGTATGAGGTATTATGTGAAATTATTAAAGAAAATAAAGGCAAAAAAATTGCAATAATATCTCATTCTACTGCTATAGCCTTTCTACTAAAGAAATGGTGTGAAATTTATTATGATAAAGAATATACCTTTGAAGATAAAAATTTCTTTGATGGAAGTTGGAAATATCTAGAGACATTTAAACTGGAATTTGATGAAAATATTGAATTAAACAATATAGAAAACATCAAAATTGATTACTAATGTTGTAATTTATTAAGGAGAAGAAAATATGGATTATGAAAAGACTATACAAAGATTTAAAGATACAATGAGGGTAAATTTGAATGCAGAAGATTTTAATATATTACAAAACAATATTGATAATATAATTATAAATAAATCACAAAAAGAACATACTGCCGGAGCAAATTATACGGTAGGCGGTTATAACTATTTTAACAAATCTATAAATTTATATAATGAAGTTTCTACAACCACAATTTATCACGAATTATTTCATGCAAGTTCAAGTTATTATGACAGGCAAAAGGAAATTATTTTTAGTGGGTTTCATCATCATAGTAAAGAAAAAGATATTGGTCGTGGATTAAATGAAGGATATACAGAATTATTAACAAGCAGATATTTTGGGAATGATGCTGATAGTGGTTATAAAAATGAAAATCATTATGCAAATTTAATTGAAGGGTTAATTGGAAAAGAGCAAATGCAATCATTTTATTTAAAATCAGATTTAGATAGTTTGATTTTAGAACTATCTAAATATAATTCTGCTGAAGCAGTAATGCAATTTATTGATAATTTAGATAAATTTATAATTTTGGAAGAATTACGAAAAGATAAAATAGGTAATTTTGAAAATATACTTTATGTTGAATATTTGGCTTGGTTTGATGAAGTAAACGAATATATTGGTAAAACATATATGCAATTAAATCAATTTATTATTGATTCTTATATGAATAAAATATACAATGATTCAAATTTTGAAGAAAAGAAAAATGAGTTAATGACATTGATGTCAGCACCACTAACATTTTTTAATAAAGAATATGTTTTTGATATGAATTCACAATTTGGAACATCAAGTAGAACAATTTAGTGTAGGAGGTAATTTTATAGTGAATACTAATAATGAAAAAAATGATAAATTTATATATGAAAAGGGCGATATTGAAATTAAGAGTAGTCAATGTGATTTTTGTAAATATAATAGACCAGATGATAAAGATGCATGTATAAAATATCCAAATGGAAAACCTGAAGAAGTAAAACAAACTAAAAAAAGATGTGAATATTTAGATTTAAGTTAAAGAATTGGAGTGATGTTAATGGAAAGACAATATGCAAAAAATATAGCAATTCAAAGTTTGTTAGAAAATAGTTCAAATAGAGATTTTTTTACAAGTGTTTTTGAAACATATCTAAATCAAGGATTTAATGATGAGAATATACCAGTACCATCTTTGTATTTTGATAATGTAAATGAGAATAATAATCAAATATTTATAGAAGAAAATGTATATAACGAACTATTGAAAATACGAGAAAAAACTCAAAGAACGAACAATGAGATACCATATTTTTTAATTGGATATAAACAAAGTAATGGTGCTGTTGTATTTAAAGCTATTTTAGCAGATGTTGGTAATAGTTCTAGTAGAGATGCGGATTTTGATAATATTTCTGATTATTTAGGTGCATATTTAGAAAGTATAGAAGAAAATGATATTAAAAAATTTGGGAAGCCAATTATTTGTAATGGTCATACTCATGGTATTAGTAGTGTTTCTGATAATTTCTCTTTTGGTGATATTATTTCATATATTACTTTTAAAAATAATGTAAGAGATTATATGAGAGATAGAAATCAAAACGGAATAAATTCTCAAATTGTCGATACCATGGGAATGTTAATGAATCCTTGTGGAGATTTTAATCTTGTTTATTATGATGATAATCCACAACAAATAGGATTTTATAAATTTACAAATATTTTTCTAAGAACACATGATAATCAAATAGTATTATTGCCATCAATAAGTGAAAATGGTAATTACATAAGAAAAGATGGAATAAGACAAACAAAGTAATTTATAAAAAAGGTAAAAAACTTGCTAAATACTAATATTTATGGTATTATGTATATGTCAAGGAAAACTTGCATAAAATAAAAAATGGGAATGCTTAACAAGGCTATGTTGAGCACTCACCACTTTAATTGGGTTGCACTTAATCTGTTAGATTGAGTGCTTTTTTTACATAGTTTACTATATTACAAGAGTAAAAAGTAAGGCTATTAGCAAAAAGATAATTAGAATAAGAGATGAGATTAAAAAATCTTGTCTTTTCATACTATCAGCCTCCTTTCTTATGAAAGGTGGCAAGCACTCAACTGTTAGAGCATTCCCAAAAACATTATACTACTAGTACAAATTATAAACAAGCGAACAGTTAACAAAAATATACAAAATTAGAGAAAAGTCTTTGATAGTTTACTATATATATAAGGAGGTGGTAATATTAAAGACTTAATACCACTAAAAATTGCTAGTAGAAAATTAGGTATATCTTATAAAACTCTATATAGTTGGGTAAAAAATAATGAGGTATCTTATACTAAAGTTGGTAATAGATATTATATGACAAGTGAGCAACTAAACTCACTTGTTTTTGTTTTTACAAAAGACTATACAGATACTTCCAAATAATATTAAAATCTAATTGTAAAAATATTATAAGGACATACCATAAGGCTTATATAGGCTATTTTAGGTGTTTTTAAAAGAGTTTATCTACTAGAGTATATTATATATATTTAATAATACTACCTTGTATATATATACCTAATAGTAGAGATGAAAAGACTAAATTATAATGTGAAAATTTATATAAGAAAAGAATAAGAAGTATAATAAGCACTTTAACCTTGTTTTATAAGACTTTTAACAAAATATACATACCTTTATATTGGTACATAATAGACCAATTAAATGGGCTATATAAAGGTGTATTTTAAGTTGAAATTGGTATGTGTTTTTTACAAGGAGGCAACTATAGAACAAATAAAAAGAAAGGAGTTTAAAGAAAGTGAAGTTGTATGTAGTTATATAGATACTGATACTGGTGAAGTTGAATATACTTTACGTGAGGGAGATAGTATAAGAGTTGATACTAGAGAGCAAAAAGAATACCGAGCCAATCACAAATATATTAAGAAAAATAATTCTTTTGTAAAAGTATATAAAGATACTATTGGAATACTTGCTAAAGAAGATTTAACTAAAAGTGAATTTAAAATTATTTTAACTGCTCTTGCATATCTAGATAAAACAAGTGGTATATTAACTCTAGATGGTGTTAATATTGGAAAACAAAAATTTATGGAATTAGTAGATATATCTCATAATACTTTTACTGAGGGAATAAATCATCTTATAGAACTTAATATACTAGCAAGAACTAAATCTGATAAAAATAGTGTTTATTTGATGAATCCTTTTATATTTATGAATGGTACTTATACAAATGCAACTTTGTATAGAATATTTAAAAAGAGTAAATGGAATACTCAAAACGATTAAGTAATTTTAGGTAGGGGCATAGGGCTTGTATGCTCTTTTTTTATGGGTTTTTACTTTAGCCACCCCTCCTAGTAGGAGGTACAATGAATAATAAATTTTTAACATTACAAGAGATACATAATATAACCCATACATCAGTTATATATCTTAAGAAACTAATTAAAGATGGGAAATTAAAAGCAACTAGAATATCAAAAGACTATTTAGTTAGTGAATACGATTTTTACAAGTTCATAGAACTTATGGAGGTTAAACAAAATGAAAAACAAGAAAATTAACATAGAATTAGATATAGAAGATTTACTAGGACTTAAAGAGCCTAATAAAGATAGTTTAGAATATGATTTAAACTTTATAATTGAAAATGGTATAGATAAATATATAGAAAATCAACAAAAACACGAAGAAGAAAAAAGAAAGTTTATAGAACTATTTAAAGAGTGTTTTGATGAATTATGTGTATTTATGGAAAAAGATAGTTTACATCGTGTACCTATCTCATGCTATACCTGTTTAAAAGGTATGGATTTATCTAAACAATATGGAAGACCAAAAAAGAGATAAGTTATGCACACTTATCTCAATTTCTATTTATTGATTAACTCATTATATAATTTAATTTGTTCAACGTTGTTTTTTTTGAATTCTACTCTAAATTGTTCTATAAGTTCTAACTTATGATGTTCTAGTAGTTTTCTATCACGTTTAGATAGTTTAGTTTCTTTTAGTATTTGTTCAGTTAGTAATAGTTCAATTATAGTGTTATTTAAATCTTCAGTTAAATTAAATTTTAGTTCATCAATAGAATTTGCTTGTATCAGTTTTATCACCTCCTTTCAAGTTCAGTTTTAAAGTATGGATTCATATACTTAATTGGTGATAGTGTGAAACTAATAATCAACTTACCAACTAGTAAAGATGGTTGGCGTGAGTTTAATAGTGAATTTGCTAAATTACAAAGTGAATTAGTTTTATTAAGTATTAGAAAACTAAATATTAGTTATGATGATAGAGAACGTGTACTTATAGGTGTTATAGATAAAATAAAAGAGAGACTTGTTGATTAAATATAATCTTTAAGTCTCTCGTATTTTTTTCTACTTATTTGAGTATTTCCATGTTCCCAACGTCTAACTGATGTTTCACTTACACCAAGAAGTTCACCAAATTCTTTAATAGTAAGTTTCATCTTTTTTCTAGTTTTTCTAATTTTCTCACAAGGATTATCAAGTAAGAATTTAATATAATTATCATTTATGTTGATTTCATCTTTAATACCTAATTCTTCAATTATTCCTTTTATTAAGTTAACATTTACAAGTTTCATTTCATGGTTTTCAAGGTGATTTAATGTACTTCTTTCAAAGTTTAATTTAATACCTAAATCAGTTTGCTTAACATCGTTAAGTCTACGATAGTATTTTATTTGTTCACCGAGCGTACTATCAGACGTTAAAGGTGTTAAGTTCCAACACGTATGGGTTGTTAACGTAAAGGAAAGTTTGATTTTAGTACCAATTCTTTTAAATAGTTCATTAGTTCTACACCAAAGTTCTTTTATGTGAACGTTGCATTCTCAGCACATTTAGCAGCATAAGTAGCAAGTTTAACCTTTTTATTAGGTTTATAAGTGTCTATTCCCTTAATTAAACCAATAGTACCTATTCCTATTAAATCATCAATATCTTGTTCACTAGTTTCAAATTTTTTAA
>JAXFTN010000044.1:0-2914 GCA_034176765.1 Bacilli bacterium
CTTCTTTTACCTTATTTTGAATTGAATTAATAAGTTCACTTGATTCAACTGTAGTATCAGAAGATACTGTTAAACTAAATTGGTTAGCCCCAATTTGAGCATTAGCTACAATATATCCAGTATCAATTTCTGCTTGAATAATAATTTCAACTGCTTTTTCAACATCTTTGCCAACGACTTTTTCACCATATAGAACTAATTTTCCATCATCATTAGCACCTCTAACAGAAACTACTTTGTCTTTTTCATCGACAACTAATTCAATACTTGGATTAGTATCAATAGTTACCATTGATTTAGCTTCTTTTTCTTTAAATAAACCAAATCCTTTTGTAGCAATTCCAACTACACCAACAACAGCTAAAGCTCCAACACAACATAAAACAGGTCCAATAATTTTTTTGTTTTTCATAAATGTTCTCTCCTCTTCTTCATTAAATGAAATCTTTTTTGCAATTACATCATATGTGTCTTTAACATGAATATTTTTTTCCATATATTCTTTAAACTGTTTTTCAGTTTTGTTCATATTATCGACCCTCCTTTGCAAAATAAGTTTTTAATTTTTCGATGGCTTTATAATATTTTCCCTGAATCGTACCTAATGACTGATCCATCTCTTCTCCGATTTCTTTAAAACTATAATCGAATAAAACTTTTAAAGTAACAATTTGTGCTTCTTCTTGGGTCAAGGTCTTATGTAAGGTTAACATTACATCGGTTTTGTTCGAAATCTTTTTCCTTGTTCCGACTTTTGTATCATCATAACTTTCTTCTTTTTTAGCTTTCTTAATATAGTTAAGAGATAAATTTTTAGAAATAGTTGTAAGATACTGTTTAATCTTTCCTTGATCCTCATAATGATCAATTTGTTTCATAAATTTAACAAAAGTATCTTGCATAATATCTTGTGCTACATCTTCATCTTTTACAATTTGTAATGCAACATAAAAAACAAGCTTATGATACTTTTGATAAATTTCTTCAAAAGCTTTTTCGCTTTTATTTTGTAATTGTGTCAGAGTACTAGATCTAAATATCATAAAACACCTCGAGAATTTCTTCTCATTAAATATAACAATTTAATAAGCAATTTTATTTTAAAAACAACAAAAAAAGTAAAAATTTATACACTTAATACTTAGTGTTTAAATTTTTACTTATAAATTTATTCTTCTTTAGCAGAATTATCAGCTTCTCCAGTTGATGTTTCTTCACTTACTACTTCAACATGAGAACTCTTTTTCTTAAATCTAAATATTTGATTTCTAAATAGGATAATGACTAACACTACAAAGAAAATAGAAATTAACCCTAATACTAAATAAGGTTTATCTGGAGCCATCGTAGCTAACGTCATTAGTGGAAAACCAAAAACAATAGCTGGGAAATTTTGGAAAACTAAGTTTTCTGCAGCAGGTGTTTTATAGTTAGGATCTAATTCACGTAATAAGACCATACCTGAAGAAGCAGTACCAGTTAACATACCATACATTACGACAAATTGTTCATCCTTATATTCAGGGAATAACACTTTTGCAACAAACAAATTATAGAAGAATGTAACTAATGTTCCTACAACAGCTAGGATTAATAATACGTACCAATATCTACCTAAGAAGTCTAATCTAATTGCAGCGATACCAGAAACAATCATTAAATCAAAGAAGAAGTTTGAAACACGATCTAAGAAGAAATTATTTAAATATACGCGTTTTACAATATTTTTCTTTTTACATAAATTTAAAATTTTCTTAAATAAAGTTGCAATTAAGACACCGAAGAAGAAATTGAATCCATAAATTGTATCTTTCATACCTGGAAGGACTTTACTTAAACCAAACATTGCTAAGAATGTTAAGAAATAACAAACGACAATAAATATTAATTGGAAAGTAATTTTATCTAATCCACCATTAACTGGAATCTCATCTTCACCCTGTATATCTTCATTACCAATTGGTTTTTCAATGGCTTCCTCAATGACTATACCTTTACGTTTTTTAACAATGTTTAGATAAATTACACCACCAATACTAGCAGCTAAGAAACCTAAACATGCAATAGATAAACCAAAATTAGCACCGTTTACAAATCCGTGTTCGTTTTCATAAATTCGACCAAAATTTAATGCTTGCCCAGTACCTTGACCAAAACCTAAACATAATAATACACCAGATCCTTCAATTAGTTCAGGAATAACAAATTTACCAAAAACGATAGTAATTGCTAAACCTAAAATAGCTTGAATTAAGTATGTTGAAACTGTTGTAACTCCAGTATTAAATACTTCTTTAACTCTTTTACCTGTAACCTTATTTTTAGAAGTCTTTAATGCCGAAGCAATAAAACCTAAAGCTAAACAATGGTATGTAATAGTCTCTAACATTTGAGAACCATTTCCACCAAAGAAGTCAGTATCAAATACTGTTTTTTCAGCTCCTAAAGTTTTAGAAATTGCCTGATAAGAAATTGAAAAAATTAAAACAAGTAAACCACCTAAAACAGAAGTAGGTATTAAAGATTTTTTAATAAAAGGAACACGTCTTTTAATAATGTTCGCTATTAAAAGTCCTAACATTAAAGCTGCAAGTAAAGTAATAAATCCCCATACACTAGATGCCCAAAAATTCATTTTCTATCACTCCTTTTTCTACATTTTTCTTATGATAATAAATATGCATATATTTAAATGCGTTCATCCGTACATCACCTTTAATTTGATAAAGTTTATCTTGATAATAAATATTTACTTTATTCTTACCAAGTATTGTTACTACACTAATATTATCAAAATCTAAAACTATTGTTTCTTTAGAAGTTACAATTTCATATCTATCATTATAGATAAGAACATCGGCTTCTTTTGAAATCATTTTCTTATTTTTATAAGGAATAACTTCCATAAATTGAG
>JAXFTN010000045.1:0-6535 GCA_034176765.1 Bacilli bacterium
GGAGTCTTTCCGATAGGATCTTGCTCTATATTAATAACTTTATCAATATATTGTAAACCCAATATTTCATCGCACTCTCCAGCTTCTTCTAATTTTCCATTTGTAAAATAATTATGTACATGTTTATATAATGTCTCGGTAACAAGCGATGATTTTACTGACCCTGATACACCAGTAACACAGATAAATAATCCAAGTGGAAAATCAACATTTATATTTTTTAAATTATTACATCTAGCACCCTTTATAGTAATTTTCTTATTTGTTGGTGATTTCCTAATTGATGGCACATGAATGAATTTTCTACCAGCTAGGTAATCACCTGTTATAGACCTTGGAGAATTGATAATATCATCAATTGTTCCTTGAGCTACAACTTCTCCCCCGTGTATACCTGCACGTGGTCCAATATCAACAATATGATCAGCAGCTCTCATGGTATCCTCATCATGTTCAACAACAATTAAAGTATTACCAAGATCGCGCATTTCTTTTAATGAATGAATTAATCTATCATTATCCCTTTGATGTAAACCAATACTTGGTTCATCAAGAACATACAAAACTCCAGAAAGTTTTGAACCGATTTGAGTAGCTAGTCTAATACGTTGAGCTTCTCCTCCAGATAAAGTCATAGCCATTCTAGATAACGTTAAATATTCTAATCCAACTTCTACTAAAAACTCTAAACGATTTTTAATTTCAGCAATTACAAGTCGAGCAATCTCTTGTTCCATAGGTGGTAATGTTAAATTATTGATGAATTTCAATAATTCTCCTGTTGATAAACAAGTCATTTCATAAATATTTAGACCACCAACTTTTACTGATAAAACCTTCTCATTTAATCGAGCACCATGACAAGATTCACAAACGTGATCACGCATAAAGCTTTCATACCATGTTCTCATAAAATCAGAAGATGTTTCTTGATATAATCTCTCAATTTTAACTTTTACGCCTTCAATAAAGCCTCGTCTATTTACTGTATTTCCTGAACCAGATTTTAATACAAAACTATGCTCTTTTGGTGAGCCATATAATATGATTTGCCTTTGTTCAGTTGTTAACTCTTTATAAGGTATATCCATTGGAATATCATAAGCGTTGCATAAATAAACAAATTCTTTCCATTCAAGATTTGTTGTTCCTACAATACCTTTTTGATAAGCAATAGCACCTTGATTTAAAGAAAGATTTTCATTCGGAATTAATAATCGTAAATCAACTTCTCTTTTGATTCCTAAACCATTACATTCATTACAATTTCCTAATGGTGCGTTAAAAGAGAATAAACGTGGTTCAAGAGGTGGAACAGAAAATCCACATTGAGGACATGCATGATGTTCACTATATAATTCTTCATCTTTCCCATTTAAAACTATTACATAACCATGAGCCCAGTCTAATGCTAATTCAACTGCTTCAAAAATTCTACTTCTTGCTTCAGGTTTTAAAACAATACGATCGATAATAATATCAATATAGTGTGTTTTATTTTTATCTAATTCAGGTAAATCATCAAATGTACAAATTTCTCCATCAATTCTAAGTCTTTCAAAACCTTGAGATCTTATCTTATCTAATGTATCTTTATGTGTTCCTTTCTCACGATGAATTACAGGAGCTAAAATTTGAATTCGAGCATTATTTTCATTTTTATATATACAATCAACAATTTGATTTGGTGTAAAGGCTTCAATTAAACATCCATGTTCAGGACAATATGGATGGCCAACACGAGCAAATAACAAACGTAAATAGTCGTAAATTTCAGTTACTGTGCCTACTGTAGAACGTGGGTTGTGGGAAGTAGTTTTTTGATCAATAGCAATTGAAGGTGATAAACCATCTATACTATCAACATCTGGTTTTTCAACTCCACCTAAAAATTGACGAGCATAGCTTGATAAAGATTCAACGTATCTTCTTTGACCTTCACTATAAATTGTATTAAACGCAAGAGTAGATTTACCTGAGCCAGATAAACCTGTAAAAACTATTAATGAATTTTTAGGTAATTCTAAATCAACATTCTTCAAATTATTTTCTCTTGCACCTTTAATAATTATTTTATTTGAATACATATAACCACCCCACAATATTTTAACAAAACTTAACATATTGTTAAATCAAAATAATTACAATGTTATAAATATTATGGCTTATTTGTTTAAAAATAAAAGTTCATTGTTAGCATTTTTTTACTACAATGAACTTTTAATTTATATTGTTAATTAGGTTTTATTATTCAGCAAGTTTTTTAAATCTATTCCATCTTGCACGTGCACATTCTCTTGATTTTGTTAAGAGTTCTTCTGCGTGTTCAGGATTGACCTTTGGTAATTGAGAGAAACGTGTTTCACCCATTACGAAGTCATTGAATAAATCAAAGTTTGGTTCTTTGCAATCTAATTGCATTGGATTTTTACCTTCTTGCTCTAAACGTGGATCATAACGGAAGATTGGGAAATAGCCACATTCAACAGCTGCTTTTTCAACTCTTGTAGCATTACTTAATCCACCTTTAATACCATGGTTAGCACATGGTGAATAAGCAATAATTAATGAAGGACCATCATAAGATTCAGCTTCTTTCATAGCTTTAATTGCTTGCATTGGGTTAGCACCTAAAGAAATTTGAGCAACATATACGTTACCATAAGCAATTGCCATCATAGCAAGATTCTTTTTAGCTGTTTTCTTTCCAGACGCTGTGAATTTTGCAATAGAACCAGTTTGTGAAGATTTTGAAGATTGACCACCAGTATTTGAATATACTTCAGTATCTAAAACTAAAATGTTGACATCTTCTTCATTAGCTAAAACATGATCAACACCACCATAGCCAATATCATATGACCAACCATCACCACCGATAATCCATACAGATTTATCGACTATATCACGTTCATATAATAATGCTTCTTTAGCTTCTTCGCATTTTGTTGATTTTAGTAATTCAACTAATTCTTTTGCAAATGTTCTAACAAGATCACGGTTTTTAAAGTTTTCTAACCATTTATTCATTAAGACAGCTAATTCAGGTTCTACTTTATCTTTTGTTTCAGTAAAGATACGAATTAATTGACCTAATTTATAGTTAGATGCTACTCTCATACCAAATCCAAATTCAGCATTGTCTTCAAATAATGAGTTAGCCCAAGCAATACCTTCACCATTTTTATCTGTACAGAAAGGTGTAAGTGGAGTTGAACCAGAATAAATTGAAGAACAACCTGTTGCGTTAGCAATTAACATATCACGACCGAATAGTTGTGATGCTAAACGATAATATGGAGTTTCTCCACATCCAGCACATGCTCCTGAAACTTCAGTATAAGGCATTAAGAATGCAGCACCTTTAACTGTTGTGACAGGGAATTTATCAGCTTTGTATTCTACATGTTTATATAAGTAAGAAGCTGCTTCTTCTTGAGCAAATTGTGATTTAGCTTCAACCATTTCAATTGCTTTATTAATATTTCCTTCTGCATCTTTCTTACCAGGACATTGAACTACACATAGTCCACATCCAACACAGTTTCTTGGTGAAACTTGTAAACGATATTTTAATCCAGCAACTGTTGGTCCACCCATAGCAACTAGAACATCTTCTTTAGCAAATTCTGGAAGTTTTGCAACTTCTTCATCTGTTAATAAGAATGGTCTAATTGTAGCGTGAGGACAAACGAAAGCACATTGATTACATTGAATACAATTTTCTTTGTGCCATACTGGTACTCTATCAGCAATAGAACGTTGTTCACGATATGTGATATCGTTTTTCATAGTTCCATCTAATAATTCGTATTCTGTAAATTTAGATACAGGTAATGTATCTCCATCTAATGAACCCATGACATTAACATATGAATCAAAATAATCATCACCTGTTAATTTACGTTCACGAGCAAGAGATAATTCTTTCCAAGAAGGATCAACAGTAATTTGTCTTAATCCTTCAGCACCAGCGTCGATTGCTCTATAGTTCATTTCAACTACATCATCACCTTTTTTAGCATAGCTCTTCTTAGCGAATTTTTTCATCCAATCTTGAGCTTCTGAATAAGGCATAATGTTTTGATTTAAATAGAAGAATGAAGCTTGTAATGTTGTATTAGTATGACGTCCCATACCAATCTTTGCTGCTAAACTATTAGCATCAATTACATAGAATTTTGCTTCTTTATCAGCTAATTGACGTTTTACTCTATTTGGTAATGACTTAACTAATTCTTCATCACTTAAGTCAGTATTTAATAAGAATGTTCCACCTTTCTTTAAATTCTTGATCATATCAAATTTATAGATGTATGTATCTAATGAACAAGAAATAAAGTCAGCGTTTTCAACATAATATGTTGAGTGAATTGGTGATTTACCAAAGCGTAAGTGTGAACGAGTTACACCACCAGCTTTTCTTGAGTCATATGCAAAATATGCTTGTGCATATTGATGTGTTGCATCACCAATAATTTTAATAGAAGATTTATTTGCAGAAACTGTACCATCTGATCCTAAACCATAGAATAAACAAGATGTATAGTTTTGAGCAATGTGGAATTCTTCATCAACTGGAATTGATAGATGAGTTACATCATCGTTAATTCCAACAGTAAATGAAGTCCAATTCTTCTCTGCATCTAAGAAATCATAAACAGATTTAACATGTTTTGGTTGAGTGTCTTTTGAAGAAAGACCATAACGTCCACCAATTACAACATCGAATGAACGACCCATTTGTTCAAATGCAGAAACTACATCTAGATATAATGGTTCTCCTGTAGCACCAATTTCTTTTGTTCTATCTAAAACAGCAACTTTTCTAACTGTTTCTGGAATTACACTAACTAAGTGTTTTGCTGAGAATGGGCGATATAAATAAACTTTAACTACACCAACTTTTTCTCCAGCAGCATTTAAAGCATCGACAACTTCAGTAGCAGTTTCTGTAACAGAACCCATTGCAATGATAACTTTAGTTGCATCCTTAGCACCATAATAAACAAATGGAGCATATGTACGTCCTGTTAATTCACTAGCTTTTGCTAAGTAATCTTCAGCAATATCTAATACTTTATTAAAGTGAGCATTTTGTGCTTCTCTTCCTTGGAAGTAAACATCATCATTTTCAGCACCACCACGTGTAACAGGGTGTGTATGTGGGTTTAATGCTCTAGCTCTAAATGCCTCAACATCTTTCATGTCAAGTAATTTCTTCCATTCTTCAGCATCAACGAATTCAACATTTTGAATTTCGTGAGATGTTCTAAAGCCATCAAAGAAATGGCACATTGGAGCACTTGATTTAATAGCGATTAAGTGGGCAACGTTAGCTAAATCAGCAATATCTTGAACTGATTGAGAGCATAACATTGTAATACCAGTTTGGCGAATTGCATAAATATCTTGGTGATCACCAAAAATAGATAATGCACGAGTTGCAAGAGATCTTGCTGAAACATGTAAAACTGCAGGTAATAATTCACCAACCCATTTATAGATATTTGGAATCATTAACAATAAACCTTGTGAAGCAGTATATGTTGTAGCTAAAGCACCAGCTTGTAAAGCACCGTGGACTGTACCAGCAGCACCTGCTTCTGATTGCATTTCAACAACTTTTACAGTGTTTCCGAAGTAATTTAGTTTTCCTTGTGAAGCATAAACATCAACAAGTTCAGCCATAGGTGAAGATGGAGTAATAGGATAGATGCCAGCGACTTCTGTAAAAGCATAAGAAGCAATACCAGCAGCTGTATTACCATCTACAGATAAAAAAGATTTTTTAATTTCCATAACTTCCTCCGATTATAACAATTATAGTATACTACTATACACATAATTTTTCATTATGGAATTAAAAAATCTTTCACTTTTTTTCTAAAGAAAATATATCCTTTTTATAATTTCCTTTTAATTGGTAAAATATTTATTTTTTATTGATAATATTATTATATTTTATTTTTTTAAAGCGATTTTATCGATGTAATTTTGAACGTCTTCTTTTAAATCTTCACGATCTAAAGCATAATCAATAGTAGCTTTAACAAAACCAAAACGATCGCCAACATCATAACGTTCGCCTTCAAAATCGTAAGCATATACTTTTTGTTTACCACACAAGAGTTTAATTGCATCAGTAAGTTGAATTTCTCCACCCTTACCTGGTTTAGTCTTTTCTAATTCCTCAAAAATTTCAGGAGTTAAAATATACCTACCTAAAATTGCTAAACATGAAGGAGATTCTTCAATACTAGGTTTTTCCACCATATCTTCAACTTCTACTAGACGTCCACTAATATTGTTTGTTGGCTTAATAATACCATATTTATTAACTTGATCTTTAGCAACAGTTTGAACTCCTAAAATTGATGCATTAACTTTTTCAAATTGATTTACCAATTGTTTTAAAGCTGGTGAACCATTTTTATTTCTTACAATATCATCACCTAATAAAACAGCAACAGGTTCGCCTGCAGCAAAAGTTTTCCCACATAGAATAGCATGTCCTAAGCCTTTAGGTTCCTTT
>JAXFTN010000046.1:0-6232 GCA_034176765.1 Bacilli bacterium
TCTCATTGATAAAGTTTTTAATCCTTGTAATGCAGATGAAGTAGATGAACCTACCATTGATGATAAAAGACTCATATAACTTGGTCTACCTAAAGTACAAATCTTATTTTTAGTTTCAGTATCATTTGGTCTATAACTCATGTTATAAGAAATAGGATTGGAATTACCTTCACCATCAGGAATAGTAGAATAAGAATCCTTGTTTATTTCTTTTAAATATGTGATAACTTCTGAATCTTTTGAATCATTTAAAAATTTATCAGTGAATTTAGGAGTATAATAGAATCCACTATCTAAACAACCATATGAAACTGTATCTTTAGCTTGTAGAATTCCGACAATTTTCAATTCCATACCATTAGTAAAAGTCTCTTTATTTTCTAAATAATTGTATGTCATCATTGTTTTAGTTCCAATAGTCATTTTTTTGTAAACGGTATTGTTAGGATAATAATAAATTGATTTGTTTAAGATTTCATCATAACTGAATTCTCTTTTATCAGTTTCGGGAACATATTTATCATCATCCATTGCTTTATAAGCAATATTTAAGAATTCATCTTGTGTATAATAACCAAGTTCACCTAAAACAATATCAGTTAAGTCAGTATTTCTTGAAACAACAACCATTATTTCATTTTCTTCAGTAGCTACTTTACCCTTTAATACATTATATTGCGATAAAATGTATTCTTCATCTCCCGGAGCTTGGGCAACTGAATCATAAAACAAATCAATAAATGTTGTTAAATCTTTGTAATCTTCATTTTCAGCTAAGACTTCTTTGTAATTTGAGATAATTGATGATAAAGAACGAACTTCACCTTCTTCATTACCTTTGACCTTAAAGTTTGTATAAAAATTATTCGTTGGATCGATACCATAATTTAATGAAATTGCCGAATAATAACTTTCTGGCATATCAAGAACATAATCTATGTATTCTTGAGTAATATCATTAGAGATCATCATATTATCTTTTTGTTCATTCATTTTTAATAGATAATCAACAACTGAATTAACGTTAATGTAACCATCATTCGGTTTTATTATGTCAATAACATTTTTATGATTAGTGGTTTCTAATAACATACTAGCATCGTATGTTTCTTGCTCAACTGAAACTGGATTTCCTGATAATAAATCATCTTGCATACTATCAATATATCCATGAATACCAGCTGAAAAAGATAAAACCATAGATACGCCGATAATTCCAATAGAGCCTGCAAAAGCAACCATCGAAGTTCTTTTTCTTTTCAAAAATAAATTTTTAAATGATAATCGAATGGCAGTACCTAAAGACATTTTAGCTTTTTCGTTATCATTATGATGTGAAATAACCTCTACTTCTTTAATCTCTTCTTCTTCACTAAAAGGATTCGAGTCATCTTGAACTTCACCATCCAATAATTTAATTATTCTTGTAGAATATTTTTCTGCTAAATCAGGATTATGAGTTACCATAATAACTAATCTTTCATTAGCAATTTCTTTTATCAATTCCATAATTTGAACTGATGTAACTGTATCTAATGCCCCAGTTGGTTCATCAGCAAGTAAAATCTCAGGTTCATTTACTAAAGCCCTAGCAATCGCAACACGTTGACATTGTCCTCCTGATAACTGGTTTGGCATTTTATTATATTGATCTTTTAGGCCTACTCTATCAAGAGCTTTTTTTGCTCTTTCTTGACGTTCTTTTTTTGAAATACCAGCAATAGTTAGAGCTAATTCTACATTACCTAAAATGGTTTGATGAGGAATTAAATTGTAACTTTGAAATATAAAGCCTATACGATGATTACGATAAACATCCCAATCACGATCTTTAAAATCTTTTGTAGATTTCCCACTTATAAATAAATCACCGTCAGTGTATTTGTCTAACCCACCGATAATATTTAACAATGTAGTTTTACCACAACCTGAAGGACCTAAAATAGAGACAAATTCATTTTTTCTAAATGATAATGAAATACCACGCAATGCATGAACTTGTGTATCAGCAACATCATAATCTTTAACAATATTTTGTAATCTCAACATAACTACTCACCCTCCTTTAAAACTTCATTTATTTCCGACAAAGATTTAATAATCTTATTAGCTTTTTCATCGCCAATTTCTTTTATAAACAAAGAGTAACTATTAATTCTTTTCTCTTCTAAATTAACAATATATTGAAATCCATTTTCAGTTAAATTAAGCATCATTTTTCTTTTATCAAATTCATCTAGTTTAACATTAACAAAATTTTTCTTTTGTAATTTTTTAATAATTGAAGATAGTCTTGCTCTTGAAAGACTTAATTCTTGAGAAATTTTATTTGCAAATCCTTGTCCTTTTTCATATAAAAATCTTAAAACAGAAATCATTCCACAGTCCTTATCACCCGTTAATATTCCTTTTAATTTATTCTTAAAATCATAAAGTAAATTAAAAAGTATAGTCGCGTTATTTTCTTTAGTCATCAAATCACCTCTTTAGATTTTGTAAACTATGTTAACATTTTAAAAATGAGAGGGAATTATGTCAATTAAAATAAGTCATTTTTTTTACATTTCAATAAATAAGACAAAATTATAATACAGCTTTTAAGAATTCTTTTAATCTTTTAGTTTTAGGTTTTTCAAAAATTTCTTCAGGTGTTCCTTGCTCACAAATTACACCACCATCCATAAAAATAACTCTATCAGCAATTTCTTTAGCAAATCCCATTTCATGAGTTACTATTACCATCGTCATACCAGTTGATGCTAAATCTTTCATTAAATCTAATACTTCTTTGACCATTTCTGGATCAAGAGCAGAAGTTGGTTCATCGAATAACATCACATTTGGATTCATACATAATGACCTAGCAATAGCAATTCTTTGCTTTTGTCCACCTGATAAACTACTAACATAATTATCTTTTTTATCTAATAGACCTATTCTTTCAAGTAATTTTAAAGCACGATTTGTTGCTTCCTCTTTAGTCATTAGTTTAAGTTCAACAGGAGCTAATATAAGATTTTGAATAACAGTATAGTTATTAAATAAATTAAAGTTTTGGAAGCACATTCCCATCTTTTGGCGAGCAATATTAATATCTTGATGATTCTCTTTATAAAAATTTTTAATTGCTTTATTGTATTCTCTTCCTTCTTTTAGAGCTATTTTTTCATTCAATAAATCATTTTCTTTTATTAGCTTAATAGCCTTTTTTTCTATTTTTGAATTAGAAATATTTTTGCCTTCATTTCTAAGACTTTCACATGTTTTTTTGTATGTTTTTGATAATTTAATAATATCTTCATGTAAATATGGATCAACAGGTGTTAACAATTTATTTTCTAACCATACCTCTCCATATGTTGGCGTTTCTAATAAATTCATACACCTTAATAAAGTAGATTTTCCACTTCCTGAGGAGCCTATAATTACAATTTTTTCTCCTTTTTTAACATCTAATGATACTCCTTTTAAAACTTGAGTGTTTTTAAAATTTTTAAATATATTATTGATTTTTATCATTTGTAAGCAACTTCCTTTCAACAAATTTAATTAATAATGTTATTCCATATACAATAAATAGATACATTAAACCAGCTAAAATTGCAGGTGCAAGATAATTAGCAATCGTTTTATTAATTGTTTGAGTAGCGACATTTAAATCGAATGTAAGTGTTCCAACTGTCGAACCTACCATTGAAACTATTGAAGTCTCTTTAACAAGTGCAATTAATTCATTACCAATTGTTGGAATAATATTTTTAATTGCTTGAGGAAAAATGATTTTTACTAATGTTTTTGATTTTGATAAGCCTAATGCTCTTCCTGCTTCCATCTGTCCTTTATCAATTGACATAATTCCAGCACGAACATTTTCTGCAACATAAGCACTAGAATTCAATGCGAATGTAATAATAACAGCTGGAACTTTAAAGCCTTGAAATGCAAGTATTGCAAAAACCATAATAAACATTTGTAATGCAATAGGAGTTCCTCTAATAACAGTTGTATAAATATTACATATGGTATATGGTATTTTAAGTTTTTTATTATCTTGGCAAAAAACTTTTACTAAAGCTATTAGAACTCCCAGAATCAAACCAAAAAATGAAGCCAATATACTTATAATTAATGTATTTAAAAATCCGTGTAGTAAATAATTTCTTAATTCAGCAGTAGAAATAATTTCCCAAATATCTTTTAATAATTCCATAATTTTCCTCCTATAATCCTAAATGTTTATTAATTAATTTTTCGATTGTATTTATACCATTTTCATCAAATGTATTTAACATCTCATCTAGTACATCGTTTATTGTTTTAAGTAATTGGTCATGACCTTTAGTTACTGCAATTGCATAACTATCACAAGCTTGTATATCTTCTTCGCCTTCATAATATAAAGGAACATAATTTAAATTCATATTGTTTTTGATCAATTGTTTTGCAGGCAATTCATCGATAATCACATAATCTATGTTTAACCCTATATCTTGAACTGCAGTCTCGAGTTTTGAATAATAACTCACTCTTGTATTCTCTAAAGTTCCACCTTCACTAATTTCATCACTAAGAAATAAATCTGCAGTGGTTCCTATTTGAACACCAATTCCTTTTGTACTATTTAGATTAGACCAATAAATTCCTAAGTTACCGTCACTCATAGTTTTAATATTATTCTTCTCTATATTATTAATGTTAAAGATTACACATAGCTTTGCTTTATAATACTCCTTAGAAAAATCAACTTTTTCTTTTCGTTCTTGAGTAATACTTAGTCCAGCAGCGCCTACATTAGCCATTTTACCTTCTTTAACAATATCAATAATTAAATCAAATGAAATATTTTCAAACTGAACTCGTTTATTAAGTCTTTTCCCTACTTCATTCATAATATCAATATCGACACCAACAATATTCATTCCTTTTACATATTCAAATGGTGCAAATCCTGCTTCTGTGTAAACTACTAATACATTATTTCGACATGAAGATAATAAAGATAAAATTATCAATAATAAATGCATTAATAAATTAATTTTCTTTTTCATAGAATCCTCCTTTAAAAACAAAAATCCTTAGGCATAAATATATGCCTAAGGACGTTATTAACGTGGTACCACCTTAGTTTATTATTTCCTCAAAGAAATAACCTCATCGAGTACAAACATACTCTAGTGCTTTAACGGGCACACCCGTAAACTCCTATGAATTCAGAGTTTAAGCTCCAGAACGCGTTCACTTAGTTTCATAATATTACCCTTTCACCAAGATGGTAACTCGCTACAAAAGAAGTACTAAGTTACTATTTTCCTTCATAACCTTCTTGCATTTTTATACACTATTTTAATAATTAATTCAAGTTAAATTTAAAAATTATATGATTTTTTAATTTTCACATTCTTTATAATTTTTAACATTTCAGAAGAATTAATACCTAAATCTGAAAGTACAGTATAAAAAGATTTTTTGTTTATTTTATCATATAGTCTTTTTAATTCTTTTAATAATCGATTAATAAAAATTTTATAATCTATATCATCTAGGAAATATTTTAAATAAATTATAATATTGATTAATTTAATATTTTCAGGAAGTTTAAATCCTTTTCTTAAAAGTTCCATAGAAACTATTTCATCAATGTACTCATCATTAAATTCAAAATCAAATATTTTTTCATTATGAGCACATTTATTTCTTAATTCTCTAAATATATCAATAATTTTATAAAAATAATCAAAAATATAAATTCCATATGTATTTTGCAATTGATATATTTTTGTTAATTCATTTTGAACTTCTTTCTTTACGTCTTTTATAAAAATTAAATATGTAGAATAACTAATGCCTTGTATCATTGCCCACGTTGGTATCTCTTCGTGTCTTGATAAATATGAATTAATATCATTATTATCATTATTATCCATATCATTTTTAATTCGATTTATTAATGCATTGATTTTAGTTATTTTAATATCTTCAATATTATAACTTTGTATATCTTCCCATGATGTCTCACCATTATTGTTAAATTTATCAAATAAATAACTAGTTAATGCACGTACTTCTTGTTCAATTTTTACTAGATATTCTAAAAACAAAATTCTAATCGCATCATCAAAATCTTTTAAAGCAATAAGATCACTTAAGCAAGTGCCATCGATAAACTTTGACTCAACATTTTTAGGATCAATTAAAAAAGGAGTCTTATAATTTGTAATAACATTAAAATAAC
>JAXFTN010000047.1:0-10739 GCA_034176765.1 Bacilli bacterium
CATCATAATATCTTGAAGCAAAAATTTCTTCAGGATTTGAAGGATCGTAATATAAGACATATTGGATATCTGAATCATCACCAGCAAATGTAAATAAGATTTCAAATCTATTTTCAGTACCGTCTTCATCAGTAATAATAATTTGCTTATCGTCAATAATCATTTTGTTTTCCTCACTTTCTTCTTGCTAAATATGATTCTAGAATAACAACAGCTGCTTGTTGGTCTATAACTTTTTTTCTTTTGTTTCTAGATAAGTCAGCCTCTAATAAACGATTGTTTGCTATCATTGTTGTCATTCTTTCATCAATCATTGTAATCTTAAAATTTGGATTAGCTTCTAATAATTGGTCTTTAAAACGTAAACAAGACTCTGCTCGTTCACCCTTTGTACCGTTCATATTCAAAGGTAAACCAAGAGCAATTTCTTCAATGTTATCTTTTTTTGCTATTTCTATAACTCTTTGAATAGCTGCTTTATAATTACCTTCATTAAAGCGAAATGTTTCAATACCATAAGCATACCATCCAGCACTATCACTTTCTGCAATTCCAAGAGTACGCGTTCCTAAATCAAGTCCTAATGCCTTACTCATATAAATACCCCTTTACGTATTTATTATGCAAGAATAGTCTTAATTTTTGCAACAACTTCATCAAATTTATTTAAATCCTTGACAGCACCACTAGCCATATCAGGTCTACCACCACCAGAGCCTCCAAGAATTGTTGTAATTTCTTTTACTATATTTCCTGCTTTAATACTATTAACTAATTCTGGACCTACAAATACAACTAAAGGATGTACTCCATTATCATCACCAATTAAAATAACTAATGATTTTTTGTGTAAGCCTTTTAATAAGTCCATTGATTTTAATAGTGCATCTCTATTACCTTTAATAACTTTTGCCAACAAATAGGTGTCTTTAATTTCCTCAAAACTATTAGCTAAATCTTTAGCACTATTTGATGCTTCTTTATCAAGTAATACTTTGTTTTGTTTCTTTAATTCTTCTTTTTCATTTAAAGAAGCTTTCAATTTATCTTTTACTTCGTAAACTGAGCTTACACCTAACATAGAACCAGCTTGTGCTAAAATATTTTCTTTATTCTTTAAAAGATCATACGCTGCTTTACCAGTTCTAGCTTGAATTCTTCTAACACCAGAAGCAATACTTTCTTCATATTCAATTGCAAAAGCTCCTACATCTTCTGAATTGAAAACATGCGTACCACCACAGAATTCTTTAGAAACATCGCCAAAGCAAACAACACGAACAACATCACCATATTTTTCATCAAATAAAGCTGTTGCACCAACTTTCTTTGCTTCTTCAATAGGTAAAATTAAAGTTTTTTCTTCAATTGCTTGATCAATATATTCATTAACTAATTTTTCAACTGTAGCTAATTCATTTTCAGTTAATTTAGTATTATGGGAGAAATCAAATCTCATAATATTTTCGTCAACATAAGAACCTTGTTGATGAACATGATCACCTAAGACTTCAATTAGAGCTGCTTGTAATAAATGGCAACTTGAGTGATTTCTCATAATTCTAATTCTTCTTTGTTTATTGATAGACAAATTCAATTCATCACCAACTTTTAGTTCTCCAAACAATACTCTTACATGATGTAAATGTTGCTTATTAGGAGCTTTAGAAACATTTAATACTTCACATTCTGTGTTATCATTATAAAATTTACCAGTATCAGCAACTTGACCACCCATTTCAGCGTAAAAATTAGTATTATCAAGAATGACATCACCTTCATCATCTAACGAATCAACTTTAATTCCATCCTTAAATAAACCGATAACTTTTCCTTTAGTATCAGCCATATCATAACTAAATTTAGATTCACTTGTAAATGCCATTAAATCAGCTGATTGTTTATTCATAGATTGAACATCTGCTCTTGAAGATCTAGCTCTTTCTTTTTGTTGTTCCATGTTTTCATTGAAACCATCTAAATCAACATTAACATTTTGCTCATGAGCAATTTCAACTGTTAATTCAATAGGGAATCCATATGTATCGTAAAGTTTAAAAGCATCTGCACCACTTAATGTAGTTGCATTTTCAAGCATCTTCTTTAATAGTGATTCTCCACTATTTAAAGTTCTTAAGAATTTTTCTTCTTCAGCATGAATCATTTTTGCTACATGTTCTTGATGTTCTTGTAAATATGGATAGAAATCTTTCATCATATCAACTACTACAGGAACTAAAGTATATAAGAAAGCATTTGTAATACCTAATTTACGACCATATCTCATTGCTCGACGCAAAATTCTTCTTAATACATATCCTCTACCTTCATTAGAAAAACTTGCACCATCACTTAATGCAAATGTACATGTTCTAATATGGTCAGCGATTACTCTAAAGCACATTTTATGCTCATCATCATATTTTTCTTTTGTTAATTTTAAAACACTTTCGATAATTGGATAGAATAAATCTGTTTCAAAATTTGTTTCAGTTCCTTGTAAAACACAAGCAATTCTTTCTAATCCAGCACCAGTATCGATGTTTTTATTAGGTAATTCTTTGTAGTCTTCTCTTGCAACACCTTCAACAGCATTATATTGAGAAAATACAATACCCCATATTTCAATATATCTATCATTTTCTAAGTCTTCTTTTAATAAACGAATACCTATATGTTCAGGATCATATTTTTCACCTCTATCAAAAAATACTTCCGTATTTGGTCCACATGGTCCTTCTCCAATTTGCCAGAAATTACCTTCTAATGGTATTAAATGATCTTCATTAACTCCTAAATCCATCCAGCATTTCTTTGTAACATTATCTGTTGGTAGATAAGTAAAATAAAGTTTATCCAAAGGAATTCCAAAATATTTTTCATTAGTTAAAATTTCAAAAGCCCATGGTATCATTTCAAGTCTAAAATAATCACCAATTGAAAAGTTACCTAACATTTCAAAGAATGTATGGTGTCTAGCTGTATGTCCAACATTTTCAATATCATTAGTTCTTATTGATTTTTGAACATTAGTAATTCTTTTGTTTTTAGGCATTTCACTACCATCAAAATATTTCTTTAATGCAGCTACTCCCGAATTAATCCATAATAAAGTTGGATCATTATGAGGTACTAATGAAGCACCTGGTTCAATGTAGTGACCTTTGCTTTCCCAGAACTTTAACCAAGTTGTTCTAATTTCATTTGCTGTTAATTTTTTCATAAACTTTCTCCTTTAAAATAAAAAAATTCCTTAAACAAGGAACGAAATAATCGCGGTACCATCCTATTTCATATCTTACGATATGCACCTTAATAAAACTTTAACGCAGTAAACGTGATTTTTCAATCAACTCTCCAAAGTAGCATGCTTTATTTTAATTAAAACTTTTCACCAACCAGTTTTTCTCTAAAAATATAGATAAAGCACTTCTTTTTCAACAAGCACTAATATTGTATCATAATGTACATTTATTTCAAAACATTTTTATTAATTTATTAATAAAACTTGCTTTTTTTTATTTTTGTTTTATATTTAATATTGCTGTATAAAGGAAGTATTATGGAATTGTCACACAAGATTAAGCATTCAAATATTGATTTAACACAAGGTAATCCATTAAAGGTTATCATTTTTTATACTATTCCATTGCTTTTTGGCAATTTATTTCAGCAATTTTACAATGTTGTTGACTCTTACATTGTTGGTAATTATATAAATGATGCCGCATTAGCTGCAGTATCTTCTTCAGCGTCTTTAATTTCTTTATTTATTAGTTTGTTTCAAGGAATAGCCGTTGGTGCTGGCATTTTATTAGCTCAATATTTTGGAGCTAAAGAAGAAGAAAAAATGCATAAATGTGTTCACACAACTGTTGGGTTTGGAATCATTTTAGGTATTATTGTTACAGTTATAGGCGTTTGCTTATCCCCTCAAATATTAAAATGGATGAATACTCCTAGCGAAGTAATTGGTGAATCGATAACATATTTTACTGTTTACTTTTCTGGAAGTATGTTTACCATAATGTACAACATCGGAAGTAGTATTTTAAGAGCTATTGGTGATTCTAAAAGACCTTTATATTATTTAATAATAGCATCCGTTATAAATATTTTATTAGATTTACTATTTGTTGCAACATTCCAAATGGGTGTTGCTGGAGCAGCATTAGCAACTATTATTTCACAATGCTTTTCTATGATTCTAACTTATATAACTTTAATAAAAGAAGATGGACCTCATAAATTAATAATTAAAAAAATAAGAATATATAAAGAAGAACTTATAAAAATACTTGGCTATGGTATACCTTCTGGTTTACAAAACTCAATCATTTCATTAAGTAATGTTTTCATTCAATCAAATATAAATTCTTTTGGTCCAATAGTTCAAGCAGGATGTGGTAGTTATCAAAAAATAGAAGGATTTGCAACTATGCCTTCTGGTTCATTCTCAATGAGTTTAGCCACCTTTGTTAGTCAAAATGTTGGTGCAAAACAATTAAAAAGAGCACGAAAAGGAGCATTACAAGGTATTCTTTTATCAATGATTACAACTGAAATTATCGGAGTAATTTTATATATATTTGCTCCTCAATTGATTTCTTTATTTACTGATACACCAGAAGTTATCGAAGTTGGCGCTCTTCAAACAATTACGATAGTACCATTTTATTTTTTACTTGCCTTTTCTCATGGAATGTCTGGTATATTACGTGGATTCGGTAAATCAAAAACACCTATGTTTGTAATGATTATATGTTGGTGCGTTGTTAGAGTTGTCGGTATTCCTTTAGCTTTAAAAATACCTGGATTAAATGAAATAACAACTATTTTCTATTTTTATCCATTAACTTGGTCGATTTCCTTTATTGTATTAACAATTGTTTATATTAATGTAATTCATAAACAAATAAAATTAGAAAAAGAAAATTTAAATGAAAAAAGTAGTTTACAAAAGTAAACTACTTTTTAATATCTATTCTTTTTCCTTTATAATAAATTTCTTCAATAATGCCTCCACCTAACATCCTTGTACCCATGTAAAACACAGCAGCTTGTCCAGTGGTTACAGCCTTATATGGTTCATCAAAAATTAATTCTATGGTATCATCATCAATAAATTTTAAAGTAACACCATTATCTTGTTGGCGATATCTAAATTTACAACCAACATGAAGTGGATCATTAGTTCTTTCAGCAAGCCAATTAATATTTTTTATAATAGCTCTATCTGAAAATAAATGTTCATCTTCTTTTTCATCTGCAACATATAAAATATTATTTTTAACATCTTTGTAACAAACAAACCAAGAACGTGGTTCTCTGCCTGAAATACCACCAATTCCTAAACCTTTACGTTGACCGATTGTATAATACATTACTCCATCATGTTCTCCAACTACTTCATTAGAGTTAATGTCGATGATTTTACCTTTATTAGCTGGTATATAATTTTTTAAAAATTCTTTAAAATTTCTTTCTCCAATAAAGCATACTCCTGTAGAATCTTTTTTATCAGCAACATTTAAATTTAATTCTTTAGCAATTTCTCGTACTTTTGGTTTATCAATATCTCCTAAAGGAAATAAGCATGACGCAATTTGTTCGTTATTAATTTGTGATAAAAAATATGTTTGATCTTTATTTAAATCATAAGCTTTATGTAGTTCAACTACACCATCTTCTTTATCAACTCTTTTTGCATAATGACCTGTAGCAATAAAATCACAACCTTGATCTCTAGCAAATTTTAAAAATGCATCAAACTTTATATATTTATTACAAAAAATATCTGGATTAGGTGTTCTTCCTTTATTATATTCTTCTAGAAAATAACTAAAAACATAATCCCAATATTCTTTAATGAAATCAATCCTTAATAACTCGATTCCAAGTTTTTTTGCTACTTCTTTTGCATCTTCATAATCTTTTTCTTGAGGACAACATGAATCATTTAATGTTGGATTTCCTAAGAAATCACCATTTGCAATGGCATCCCAGTTTCTCATAAATCCACCAACGACTTCATAACCTTGTTTCTTAAGTAAATATGCAGCAACTGCTGAATCTACTCCTCCTGATAAACCTATCATTACTTTAGTCATTTTACATCCCCCACATTTCTTTAGAATCTAACATTAATGTAAAAGGACCATCATTTGTAAAACTAATTTTCATATCAGCACCAAATTGTCCTCTACTTATTTTTCCAAATTGATTTTCTAATTCTTCACAAAATTCATCATATAATATTGAAGCTTTATCAAATGCTAGTGCATTAACAAAAGAAGGTCTTCTTCCTTTAGCAACATCAGCATATAAAGTAAATTGTGAAACACACATTATTTGTCCATTAATATCTTTTAATGATAAATTAGTTTTACCATTTTCATCAGGAAAAACACGCAAAGTAATAATCTTATCTATGAACTTCTTAGCAAGATTTAAATCGTCTCCTTGAGTAAAGCTAATTAAAATTAAAAATCCTGAATCTATGGAAGAAAAAACTTCATTATCTATCCTTAAATAACAATCTTTTACATTTTGAATTACAGCTCTCATGTTACTTCCTCCATACTTTTATTATTATACAAGTTAATTGAAGTTATTTTAATACTTTTATATAAAAAGAAAGAAAAATATTGCTATAATAAAAAAGGAAGGTGATGCTATGAATACACCATTAGCTTATAGAATTAGACCTTATTATTTAACTGATATTATCGGTCAAGAACATTTAGTTGGTAAAGATGGGTTTTTAACAAGTTGTGTTGAATCTAAAACATTAGTTTCAATTATTTTTTATGGGCAACCAGGATGTGGTAAAACAACACTTGCAGAAGCTTTTGCTCGTTCAATGGATGTTCATTTTATTAAATTAAATGCAGTCACTAATAATAAAAAAGATTTAGAAAATGCTATTGAAGAATCAAAGCTTTTTCCTTCTACAATTATTATAATGGACGAAGTTCATCGTTTAAATAAAGATAAACAAGACTTACTTTTACCATATGTTGAAAGTGGAGAAATATATTTAATAGGTGCTACGACATCAAATCCATATATAGCTATAAATCCAGCTATTCGAAGTAGATGTCATTTATTAGAAGTAAAATCATTAACAACTGAAAATGTTGTAGATGGATTAAAAAGAGCACTAAGTCATCCTCAAGGTCTTAAAAATGTAACAATCGATGAAGATGCTTTATTAGCAATAGCTAAGTCATCTTCTGGAGATATGCGCTTTGCTATTAATACACTTGAAGTTGCTTCTTTAAATGGAAAAAGAGCACATATTACTATAGATATTGTTAAATCTTTAAATAAAGTACCTAACTTTTTAGCTGATAAAAATGAAGAAGATCATTATAATAATGTTTCTGCTTTACAAAAATCAATTCGTGGAAGTGATGTTGATGCTGCTTTATATTATCTAGCTAAATTATGTGCCGCTGGTGACCTTGATAGTATCGAAAGACGCCTTTTAGTAACAGCTTATGAAGATGTTGGACTAGCTAATCCTAATGCTGTAAATAGATGTGCAACCGCAATTGAAAGTGCTAAAAAAATTGGCTTTCCAGAAGCTATAATTCCATTAGCTTTTACAGTTTGTGATTTAGCTTTATCTCCAAAATCAAAAGCAAGTACTCTTGCAATTGAAAGAGCAATGGAACAAATAAATTCATTACCTTTAGATGTATTAGATTATTTAAAATATACTCCTGTTAATTTAAATGAGGAAGATAAGTACCCATATGATAGACCTGATTTATGGGAAAAAATTCAATATCTACCAACACTAATAAAAGATATGCAATTCTATGAACCTTCTAATAAATCATCTTATGAAAGAGCACTAAATGAAAACTATGAACGTTTACGTAAAATTAAGCGTTCTGCTAATTTAAAAGAACTTAAAAAATCTCTATAAATTATCTCGGCCCTTTGCTTGGGGCCTTTTTATTATGTAAAAAGTTTCTTTTAAATCAAAAGGATATAACGGATGTAAATATGACTTATTAAAAACTTTTATGTTAGCTAATAGTAAAAACAAACAAGAAATGAATATTATATATCCATACTTTCCAAATAAAAAAACAATAATAATAAAAATGTATTTAATAAATTTGTTTGTAAGCGATAATTCAAAAGAAGGTGTTACGAAACCACATAAACCTTCTATGGCGCATAAAAGCAAAACCTCTTCATATAAAAAGCCTTGCCTAATACTTACTTCACTTAATATTATTGCCGATATTAAACCAATTGTTGAAACCAATACATTAGGAATATGAATCGCTGACATTCTAATAACATCAAATAAAAATTCTACTATTAGTACTTGAGCTAATAAGAATGATGATAAGTTTATTGTCATATATTTTTGAAGACCATTATTAAAAGGTGTTGAAGATAATAAACAAAACCATGTTGGAATTAAAAAGAAAGATAGAATTAGACATAAAAATCTTACCAATCGCGAAAAAGTACCTAATATAGGATTTAAACGAAATTCTTCAATATGCTTAGTATGATCAAATAAATTTGAAGGAGTAATTAAAGCACTACAAGAATTATCGACTAATATTACGAATTTTTTATTCAATAAGGAAATACATGCAACATCAGGTCTTTCTGTGTAACGTACTAGTGGAAATGGATTATATCTTTGCTTAACTAATAATTCTTCTAAAGCCTTATCAGTCATAATTAGTGAGTTAACATTAATGTTATTTAATTTATCTCTCAACTCAAGTAATATTGAATTATCTACTATGTCTTTAATGTAAATAAGAGAAACATTCGTTTTAGAAATTTTACCTATCACGAATGATTCGATAACAAGACTATCAGATTTTATCCTTTTTCTAATAAGTGCAATATTATTTATTATATTTTCATTAAAACTATCTTTACTTCCTCGTACGGATTTTTCAATTGCTGGTTCAGATATGCTTCTAATTGGAAATAAAGCAGAATCAAAAATTATAGCAAATTCAAAATCTGGTGATACAAAAACACTATTTCCACTTAAAATATTATCTATGATTCTAAAAGTATCTTTTTCTGTTGTATGATTTAATAAAATCATACTTTCATCTAAATAACAATTTGTAAATTCATTAAAGTATTTATCAATAACATAGATAATTTTTATATCTACTATAGTTTTACAAAAATATAAATAACATCTTTTATTATTAATAGTTAATTTTTTCTTTTCAATATCAGAATTCTTTCCAATTAGCCTGTCATTTATTATCTTTAACGTATTATTAAAAAAACTCATTATGCTTTTGGTTTAAAAATAAGAGAACAAATAAAAGATAAAACTAAAATGACAGTTAAAGATAATGAAGCTGGAACAAATATATTCTCTAATATTCCAATAATTCCTTTTGATAGTGCTCCTAATTTTGCTTCATGAGCTAAACTATGACCAAAAGATGTGATTAAAATATAAGCACCACCACCACAGTTTTTAATAAAAAAATCATATATATTAAATGATTCCAAAAAAACACCTGCTATAACATATATTGAAGTAATATGACCTGGAGAAAGCTTTGTGAATTGATAAATAGTTTCGCCAATCGCACACATTATTCCAGCAAATAAAAATGAGTATAACCAAATCACTACTTATCATCCTCCCTAGATAATTCTATAGCATGAGCTACAACTGGAATTTCTTTTTTTTGCTGTACAAATGTTGGTGAAAATAAAGCTCCTGTTCCAACAATTAAAACCCTTTTTAAATCACCATTTATTAATCTTTTCATGATATCTGTCGCTAAAACTAATCCAACGCATGCACTTCCACTTCCTCCGGCATACATTTGTTCTTTTTTTCGTTCAAAGAGTACAATTCCTGCATCTTTATGGTTTTTAATTTTAATTCCTTCTTCTTTTAAACATTGTTTTAAGACTTTACTTCCAACTGAAGATAAATCACCTGTTAATATTTCATCATAATCATCAGGACTTTTTTGAAAAAATTTCAAATGATCTTTTATTGTGTGATACGCAGCAAAAGCCATAGGACTTCCCATATCATTTACATCATTATGTTTCGGATCATATACTTGACCTATTGTACAGCAATCTACTCTAACTTTTGTTTTCCTTTTTCCAATAATAAAACTTGCTGCTCCTGTTGCTGTAATTGTAGTTGTATCTCTTTTTTGATAACCATAATCGTTTGGATAACGAAATTGCCTTTCAGCAACTTCGCATGAAGAGGAAGAAAATGTGATAATATTTTCAGCAATCTTTGAATCAATAAAAATAGAAGCAATGGCAATACTTTTTATAATAGTTGAACAAGCTCCATAAGTTCCTATAAAAGAAAATGGATAATTCTTGGCTACATAGTTTGAAACAGCTAGTTGATTAGTTAAATCTCCGCCAATTAACATATTTATTTTTTTATATGGAATCTTCGCTCTATTTAAAGCATAAGTGATAGCTGTTTTAGACATTAAAACCTCGCCATCTTCAAATGTTTTACATCCAGCATAACTATTTTTAAATTGCTTATCTAATAATGCGCCTAAAGGACCTTTACCTTCTTTTTTACCTCCACAACTTCCATAACCTTGTATATATACATTATGTAATTCAACTGAGTAAGCCATTATAATACTCCTAATAATTTTAATAAATAACAAATTAATCCATAGAAAAATGCCGATATTACTCCATAAGCAATAACACTTCCAGCTAGATTAAAA
>JAXFTN010000048.1:0-4533 GCA_034176765.1 Bacilli bacterium
CTTCCATCTTTAAAAATTAAGTTTAGTAATTTTGATAATAGATTTTTCATAATTTTTTATCCTAAATATGCATTTAACAAACATTCACATCCATTAAAACTTTCATCTTGATCAAGTAAAGCTACATATACAACAATACTAGTTCTCTTATCGTCAAAAGTAATAAGTGCTTTTGTTAATTCCATTTCACTTGAACCATTTACTGTATTCACATTTACCTTATTTGTAGTATTAATAAATGAAAATGGCCAAGTTCTTTTTAAGCAAAAAATCACAGGAATTCCATCACACTTTAAAGTGTTACCAGTATCAAAATAACACTTGAATTTAGCTTTCTTGCCATCAACGCTAATAATTGCATCAGTTTTATAATTACCTAGTCTATAAATAGTATCTATGCCTTTTGATACAAGTATAAGTATTATATTAAATAGTGGAGCAAATAAAATATAAAGGATAGCAGAAGGTTTACATATAACTAGAATTCCATTTTTAAAATTTAATTCTTTAGAAAAAAACGATAAACTTAGCGATAAGAAAAGATAGCAACTTATAAATTCTAAATAAGGTTTTAAAAACTTCTTTTTGTAAAAGAGAAAAAAGATTATACCATTTAATAAAAAAAATAAGATGAAGCCTAAATACCATTTTAAATAAATAAAAAATATTTGTATAAAATTACATAAAATTAACTTAATGAATCCCCTCCATTTTAAGCGGTAACAATCAACTATCTGCATGAAATTGATGCTAACCATCGTTATGATAATATGTGAAATAACCATTAAATCTAGATAGGCATTCATCTTTTTTCTCCACAATTATAATCTATCAGTTTAAAAATAAGAAATTCGTCGAAGTTTGATAAAAATAAAACTTATATTAAGAAAAGTTTTATCTTTAGCTTAATATAAGTTAGTAAATTAAATAGATATAGTTTTTTTCTTTTGAATTGCTAAATGATCAGATATCATTGCAATAAATTCAGAGTTTGTAGGTTTAGCTTTACTAGCTGAGATTGTGTATCCAAATATTTCATCTATTACATCTATATTTCCTCTTGTCCAAGCAACTTCTATTGCATGTCTAATGGCTCTTTCAACTCTACTTCCTGTTGTTTTATATTTTGAAGCAATTTCAGGATATAAAACTTTTGTGATTCTTCCAATATAATCTGGATTCTTATATGTTTGAAGGATTCCTGTTCTTAAATATGAATAGCCTTTAATATGTGCAGGTATACCTACTTCATGAAGTAAGTTAGTTATTCGTTTTTCAATATCATTCTCGGTAGCATTCCCTTCAACATTTGGTAATGGCATTGAACTAAGTGTCCTTAAGCAATCATTTAAACTACTTGTAGATAAAGGTTTAATTAAAAACATTTCTCCACCAAGAGATGAAACCGAATTTAAAATTTTGTCATTTACCATTGCACTAACTGTAACGATATGGTTTATTATTAAATCGCTTTTTTCTATTAAACGTTTTAATAAATTGAATCCATCTAAACGCGGCATAATTAAATCTGTAAATAAGATATCAATTTTACCAAGTGCACGTATTTTTTGAAATGCTTCTTCACCATTAGAAGCTGTATCAATAACATACATATTGGACTGCATAGATACAACAGAAGAAATTAATGAAACAACATCTGGACTATCATCTACAATGAAAACTCTTAATTTTTCCATATAAAGTTCTCTCTCCTTTTTGAAATTATTGTCATTATATCAATCATAAAAAATGATTTTGCAAAAAAAACATAACTTTTGTTAAAAATAGTCGATAGTAAAATAAAAATGGCAATTTTAGTGCAAACATTGCCATTTTTTTGTCAAATCATATGATTTATATAAGCTTTAATGCTTCATTATACATCCATTCCATATAGACACCATAACCATAATCTACATTATCCGTGATTACATGAGTAACTGCTCCAACTAATTTGTTGTTTTGAATAATTGGACTACCAGACATTCCAGCTACAATACCACCAGTTTTATTTAATAAATCATTATCAACTACTTTAAATGTAATACCTTTCACATCAGTATAATTTTGCTTTTGTAAAGCGGTGATTTTTATATTGTATTTTTGTACTTTTAAACCATTAATAACTGTCCAAATTTCAGCATTACCTAATTTTACTTCATCATGATATGCCATTTCAATTGGTTTTAATGAATTATCAATGTCTTTATAATTTCCATAAATACCAATTGAAGTATTCGTTAAAATCTCACCTAATGGCTTTATAGTCTTAAAATCAGCTAATTTAGATCCAGGATTTCCATCTGTAGATTTATTGATACCAGTTACTTCTGTCAAATAACTCATACCACTTTTAACTTCAATCATTCTTCCTGTATCATTATCGATAACTTCGTGACCTAGTGCACCATATATTTTATTTACTGGATCATAGAATGAAACAGTCCCAATTCCTAGTAAACGTTCTTTAATATAAAGACCTGTTTTATATTGATTATTTTGCAAGATTAAATCGACAGTTCTATTTAAATAAACTTGATTACGCTTAATTGTTAGATTGATTTTTGGCTCTATTAATTCATTATTAGAAAAAACTGATATAAGATCATTTAGTGAATTAACAGCTTTATTATTAGCTTTTATTATAATATCACCACGATTGATGTCTGAGTTCTTAGATGGGTTATATATAGAACCATTTTCTAGCTTTAAATCATATGTCCCTGATACAATTAGACCATCTGTCCTTATTTCAATTCCAATGTTTTGGCCACCGGGAATTAAATTAATACTTTTGGCTGAGGTCAATAAAAAAGCAAATAATGGGAGAAAATATATCTTTTTCATAATACTCCTTTCTCTAACATTATTTGCATTTGTTATTTATATAAAATGTTAATTAATGGAATTATTTTAATAGTGAGATAATATGTTTAATATTAATTTTCATTGAATCAAGTTGTTCATTAATTGTAGCATGATCAACAAATTTATCATCAACACACTTTGTTATTACTTTTCCTTTATAATTAAACTTCATTAACGTAGAACAAATTAAATTTACTAAACCATAACGAGTAGAATATGGATTATAAATGATGATAGTTTCATATTTTAAGAGCCTTTTAATTAATTTTTCATCAATTGGTTTGATGAAAAGAGCATTAATTAAAGTAACATTTAAATTATTCTTTTCAATGGCTTCTTTAATTTTTAAAACAGCAGGACCTAAGGTAATAATACATTTATTAGTTCCTTTTAAAACTACTTCCCATTTGCCTATTTCAAGTTTTTTATCATCTATTGGTAATAAAGGGTAAACTTCTTCTCGAGGATATTTAATAGCAAAAACACCTTTATAATTTAAAGATAAATTAAATAAACTATTAGCTTCACTTGGAGTTGAAGGCATAGATACTACAATATTAGGCGTTGAAATTAATATAGCTTCATCATATATTCCTTGGTGGGTTGAGCCATCCTTTCCAACTAATCCACTCCTATCAATTAATAAAGTAGCTTCTAAATTCATACGACATAAATCGTGATTTAATTGATCTATTGCTCTTTGTAAAAAAGTAGAGTAAATGAATATCAAAGGATGCTTTCCATTTAAAGAAAGACCAGAGGCAAGAGTCAAAGCATGATCTTCTGCTATACCAACATCAATACATCTATTTGGATAAGTAGCAAAAACTTCTTGTAAGTCTTGGCCAATCATCATAGCTGGTGTAATAGCAACTAAAGATTCATTTTCACTCATTTTAGTCGCTGTAATATTAGAAATAATAGTACTCCATGTTTTTCCTTTTATTTTTTCTAATACAGTACCTGTTTCAACATTAAATGGTTCTATTCCATGATACAAACCATTAACGTCTTCTTCAGCAAATTTATATCCTTTGCCTTTGATAGTCTTTACATGTATAATGCATGAATTATTTTTCTTGTCAGCTAACTTAAATGCACTTTCTAATTTTGAAAAATTATGCCCATCAATAGGTCCAATATAATCTAATCCCAAGGACTTAAACATATTTATATTATTGCCTTTATGATTATTTTGATAATAATTTTTATAATACATATTTAAATTTTCGTTTTGAGATAATCTACCTTTATTACATTTATTTTTTAAATTCAAAGATAAAGCTCCAGTACAAGGAGATATAGACATTTCATTATCATTTAATACGATAATTATTTTATGTTTTGAGCAACCTATATCATTTAATGCTTCAAAAGATAAACCTGAAGAAATAGAAGAATCACCAACAAAAGCAATGATATTATAATTTTCTTTATTTAAATCACGAGCTATTGCCATTCCATAAGCTGTACTTAACGATGTTGAACTATGACCAGCTTCTAGATAATCAAAAGAAGATTCAGAACGTTTTAAAAAGCCGGATACATTGTCTTTTGTTCTAATATGAGATATATCTCTTCCAGTTAATAATTTATGTACATAAGCCTGGTGGCCAACATCAAACAATAATTTATCTTTTTGAATATCATAATGTCTATGAAGAG
>JAXFTN010000049.1:0-2999 GCA_034176765.1 Bacilli bacterium
ACTAGTGAAAAAATGAGGCATGCACTTGAATGTGTAGTTGCGTATGCTACTGGTAAAAAAGCTTATCTAAATGGATATAGGGTAGGTGGAAAAACTGGTACAGCACAGATTGCTGAAAATGGAGCTTATGTAGATGGAAAATATGTTTTATCATTTATAGCTGCTGCTCCGATGAATGATCCTCAAGTTGCTGTTTATTTTGCTATAAGAGAACCTAAATCAACAATTCAATATGGAGGTACAACAGTTGGCCCTATAATTCAAAACATCTTAAGAGATGTATTACCTTATTTAAATGTTTCTAAACAGGATGGTGGTCTTAAAAAAATATATACTTGGATGGATGAGAAGTATCATGCTGTATCAAATTATATTGGACTTACAAAAAAAGAAGTTAAATCTACTTTATATAAATTCAATTTTATCGGTGAGGGAGATAAAGTAATTGACCAACTACCACGAGTTGGTGAATTTGTTAAGGAAGGTAGTAATGTAGTTATACTACTTGGAGAATAAATTTATTCATTAATTTTTATATATAAATACTTTATTCGCTTTCTTTATTGAAAATAATAATTTTTTCTTTAAAATAAAAGTGGGTGATAGTTATGCTTCAAACATTAATAATTATTTTTTTATTAGTTGAATTAGTTGTAGGAATAACTTTTTTAGTTATTAATTTAAAGAAGATTAGGAATGGAATTACTCAAATTTCATTTATTATATCTTGTTTTTTAATTGATTTTACAGTTTATTTAATACCTTACGTATATGGATTAATATCTTCTAATCAACCTATTAATTTAAATACTGTTAATATCGTTTTTGATTTATTAGAGATCGTTATGAATTCACTCAAATTATTTGCTTTTGATCTCAAAATGTCATCTATTTATAATTTTACTTTATCATATCCTTTATATACTATTAATTATTTTCTAGCAGCATTAGTTTCAATTGTTGCAACTGTCACAACTACTATTTACATCTTTAGAAATAAAATTTTTAATTATTTTAAAGTTAAAAAATGTTTAAAACAAGAATATTGTGACATTATTATTAATGATTCTTCATCTGCAAAAAAATATGCCAAAAATAATAAGAATGTAGCAATTTGGGTAGATGTAAATTATTCAAAAGATGCTATTAAAGGTCTACAAGAAAATGGCTTTGTTGTTATTCGTAAATCATTTACTATTAAAACTTTAAAATCAAAACTTTTTAATAAAACCACGAAATATAATTTTATCTATTTTAATGAAAATGATGATGAATCATTTGTTCCATTTGTAACTTTGTTTACAAATTTCTTAAAAGAGACAAGGCTATGTAATTTTCATTTGTCTATCGAAGTTAGTTGTGAAAAAGCAGGTGTTATAAAACAAGAAGTTATAGACAAGGTAGAGTTTAAAGGTAATATTTCTTTATTTAATAGATATGAATTAGAAGCACGTACTTTAATTGATAAATATCCTTTTACTAAATATTTGCCTAGTGAATTTATTAATAAAGACACAACAATAAATAATAAAAAGAAAATACATGTTTATATGTTGGGCTTTGGTAAGACTAATCAAGAATTATTAAAACAAATATTATTAACAAATCAATTTGCAACTGTCATAGATAATGAATATCGTTCATTTTTGATAGATTATTTTATTTATGATAAGGATGCATTCACCAAAAATATGTCTCAAGTAGGTGGGTTACAACATAATGAATATCTTTATAGAAAGCATAAAAAACTTTATTTAGAGATTCCAGAAAAGGTCGCTAATTTTAAGTTCATCAATTCTGATATTAAAGATGTGGAAGTTTTTAAAGATATATTAAAATCTGTTGAAAATAAAGATACTTATACTTTCATCTTTGTTTCTTTTGGTGATAGTTACACAAATATTAATTTGACTGAAAAATTATTAGTGAAATTTAATCAATACCAAAATTATCATATCTTTACAAAAGTAAATAATGTGGAAGTAGTATGTGATCATATTAATAATACTAATTATGGTGAAATAGATAGTGTATTAACTCATGATATAATTATAAATGATGATTTAACTAAATTTGCTAAAGGAATGCATTTAGGCTATTCAAAACTTAAAGAACAAGTTCCATTACGCGATTTACAATTCGAAATTAATGAACAATGGGTTTATCTAGATATGTTAACTATTAATTCTAATATTTATGCTTCTTTGAGTTTACGTACAAAATTAAATTTACTTGGTCTAGATTATTGTTTAATTGATGCAAATGATTTTCCTGCTATTAGTAAGAAAGATTATTTTAAAAAGTATTTAAAAATAAATACCAAAGTTAATGAAAGTATGGTTAAATACAAAGAATTTAATTTAAAGAATTCCTTAATTGCTCAAGAACATATAAGATGGAATGCTTTTCATTTAATTAATGATTTTATTCCACTTGAAAAAAAGGAAATTAAACTTATTCCAAATGATAACGGATTTACTTTCTTTACAAAAGATTTAAAAAACAAACGTCATGCTTGTCTCACAACTTATAATGGTTTATATGAGCTATCTCAACTTTTATGTGACCTAGCTAATAGTCATGACAAAAAACAACATAAAATTGAAGAATTCGATTATTATAAATACGATTTAACTTTGCTTATCAATGCATATGACGTATTAGAAGCTCTTGGATATAAAATTATAAAGAAATAAAAATTGCCTATTAAGTTTTGAAATGTACCCCTTTCCTGTTTTTGTCCAGGATTAGGGGTACATTTTAAATTATACTCAATAATAAAAGATTATATTTTATTTTTTTGTTCATAAAGAACATGTAAGTGATGCTTTTTTTAGAATAAATAAAACAAATATATCTTGATGTTCTTTTATTAAAACTTAATCAATACATTTTTATTAGGAAACGTGTTGATGAAATCTATTAAAGAGATAGCTTATTATTTTCATATGTATTCTAATAAAAATACACAAATTTTTAATCTTTACAACGATACAAGA